>JACNIU010000179.1 GCA_014382905.1 Desulfobacterales bacterium | reverse complement strand
AGTTCCTCGATATCTACTGGCTCCACTTCTGTCTTTACGATGAACCAGGCCACAGGGCTCAGGTCTATGCCGGTGACATGACAACCCAAACGAAGGGCCTCCACTATAGTTGTCCCTCCACCCATAAAAGGGTCCAGAATCCGGACTCCCTTGGTATCGGGATCATTGGTGTGATCCTTGTAAAACTCGCCCATAATATCTGTTCCGGCAGGTTTCATGGCGGACAGCAGAATTGCTCGAAATACGCATGAAGCCCTGCGCGCAAACCATTTGTGCATCTGGTAAATGGGTTTAAAGGCGTTTCTTTCGGGTATGGCAAGCCGGTTGATCTCGACGACGGGGAAACTCTCTTCAATAGCCTTTCTAATGTGGTTTTCCATTATTGACTTACCTGAAGCTCAATCCAGGGCGTTATCATTTCCATCAATGAAAGCCCGCCATGCCTGTAGAGTTTACTTGCAGCATCCCCGGTTGATTTTGTCCTAACTCGGCCTTTTACCATAGCCACTTTTTGCGACTGAACTACAAAAAGATCATCACTTACTGGAGGCTGAGGATTGTCTTCTAAAGGAACATTCCTGTCATTTCCGAAATAGGCATTTAAGGCTTTCGTCTCTGACGGGCTTCTGGGAAAATCCATTCCTGTGCCGAAAAAAATGTAGCCATGATCACTTGTGATGATGATTCTTTTTTTTCCTTTTATTGCCTGGACAATATTCATCCACGCTGTTTCAAACAGGGCATGGATATTCTCAAAGTGGCTCTCGAATTTTGCCCCGCTGTCTTTGTACGTTGAATCAGGGAAAGAAGACCACACAAGAAGCGGGGAATTCTCATATTCCCCTGAAAGGGGCTGAGTAATGTCCCTGTTGTAAATCGCCACGATTCCTTTTTCTTTGAGCTCTTTTCTGGTTTGAAGCTGAGACGGGGCAATACGGCCACAAGGCAGTTCCCGATCGACAAAATCCATGGTTTCACTCGGTATGGCGGCCTGCGATGTGCCTGTCAACGAGACGGGAAATCCTGATTTATCTGCAAGGGTCAGAATCATCGGGACTTCTCGAATGGATAACCCGTCAAAAACAACAACCGCTGTATTGGGATCGGAAAGAACATCGATCAGCTTTCTTGAGGGTGCCGGAACAGAAAGAAGTTCGCCATAAATCCTGTCAGCAGCAGAGGCTACTAATAATTCAAAACGATTAACCTTTTCCTCTCCCCCGCGGAGGTACTCGACAGGGCTGAGGTTTTGATAACTTTCAGGGTTCCATACCTCTTCCAGTAACCAGTCTATAATCCAGGTGAGGCGAGAACCTGGTTCAGTCAATCGCTTGAATAGAGCTTGTTCCAAAATCTCCATTTGTTCTCCTATTTCCTATTTTGAAACTTCCACCTCCAGATCTACAGAAAAATCGGCATCGGAAACGACCGGAAGTGACTCAATATGCTGTTCAATCTGTGATTTTGAGAATGTTCCGGTCTTTGAAATAACGATCTCGGCAGTAATATCACCCTCCCCGCTGAGCGAGCCTCTTATACCCGAAGGCAGAGTACTGAGATCGCCGACGTTTTCTTTTTGGAGAAATATTTTGTAAGTAACAGTTGTAATGATTCCATCTTCGTAATCCTGCAGCCGGAAGGCTGTCTCCTGACGGAGACTTCCGATACTGTTCTGATAAGGAATTTTAATGAAAAGAGTCTCCTTTTTTGGGCATTCGCAAGGGTCTTTCCCGCATTTAGGACAGGCCACTGGAGGTGTCGGGCATCGGCAAGGGTACTGTCCACAAACAGGACATTCCTGCGATGTTTTTGGACATTGGCAAGGGGATTTTCCACACTTAGGACATAGCTCTGATTTTGTTGGCCCTTCAAAGGGATCAGTGACTTTGGCGTTAAAGAGTTCAGTTTCCGTCAGGGTCGGATTGACATGACAAAAGTTACCTGCGGTATGCTGAATCCCTATAATCCCCTGCTTGCAAAGGTCGCGAATCGCGTTGGAAATAGCGCTTACCATCAAAGGAATGGGAAATCCGAGTGTGGCACGGTATTCGTTGTCTACCTCCTTGACCAGACGATTCTTGACCTGATCGAGCCTAACTTCGAGATGTTCCTTGAAACAGAGCATCGGGAAATAGTCCTTATTCAGCATCTCCAGGACCTTGTCTTTTGAAAGATCTCCAGGTAGAGGTTCAAACTCCACCTGATCTTCAGCCACTGAACTCCCATATTTCTCCCAGCTTATGAAGACTAAACCTGCTTTCTTGATTCTGTCGATGATATACCTCTTGTCAGTCCCGGCAATGCGATTATAGTCATTTTGTCTGGACCCATTTTTTGTGCTTTCCGCAAGATCCCTTGCAGCAAGACATCGTTTTGCCCATTTGAGTAAGTCCTTATCATTTGCAATTTGAAATTTATCGTCCTTTGGTTCCAGAAGAAGAATCATATTTCTGACATCCATTCCATAATAAATCTGATGCCTTTCCTCTCGAGTGAGCCTTCGACCTGTTAGAATGTAGCGGAGACGGGATTTATCAAACTGTTTTAATAATTCCTGGGTTTGTTCTATTGATCCGAAGATGGCCGTGTTTACGCTTTCCCTGAATATGTCTGCTTTAAGGAGTTCAGATAATTCCTCCCGGGCCTGCTCATTCGAGTACCGAAGGGATTTAAACTCCACTTTGGCTTCAGAGTTCTCTTCCAGATCAAAATAATAGCGGCCTTCCTGATGATGAAAGTATGAAGCGTATTTTTGAAAACCCATTAATGTTTGCTCAATGTCATTAATATCCGTTGCAGGCGATAGCATATCCCGGATGAGATCGTCCCGGGAAACACCGGAATCTGCTCCAACCCCGGTCAATGTGTAAAGAAGAACGGCAGGCGCCATTTGGCGAGCCAGGGGCACTCTGGGAAGCAGGTCTTCCATATTCTCTTTGGCCCGGTTGATCAGATCGCCGCTCAGGTCCAGGTCCTTCAACATGATAGTGGTGGCCTTATCCTCAAGCGAAACATCACTTGGGGTTATGATATCATTTCCGATGTGGGTTAATCTAATCAGGTTGCCAAGAAAGGCCAATGCGCCCCGCACATTTTGAAAGCCTCCCCTTGCCGGTATTTTCTTAAGGATAATCTCCATAAGAGATGGCGAAAAAGGATAAGTATCCTTAAATTTGGCTTTAAGCTCTTCCTGGTCAACCGGCGTATGCCTGTTCCATAATTGTACGTAACTCTCGAGCACCGGTAAGATAGAAGTCCTGTCAAACTGCTTATAGTTCTCAAACAGCCTGTGCAAAATGATGTGGCCCTGGTCTCTGGCGTTATCGAATTGCACCACGCATCGAGGAACACGTTTCAGGGTACTGCCTGGTTCTTGCTGGGTGCTGTAAATGCTCGCAAACAGGGTCACCTGCCTTGAACGGTTGCTAAATTCTGAAAGCATCTGGAGAAAGGCTATGTTTTGGGCTTGAAGTGCCGGATCGTCAATGACCTTAATGCCCTGTTCCAGTTCATCGAAGATCAGAATCATCTTTTTGTCTCCAAGGGCCTTTTCAAATTCAGCTAATTTTGGGTGTGTCTTGCCCTTTTTTACTTCTGATCCAAGTGCCTCAAAGATCATATCCCAGATGGAGTCATGAGGATCATCAGTGAACT
>JACNIU010000479.1 GCA_014382905.1 Desulfobacterales bacterium | reverse complement strand
ACACCATTCGTCCATATTCTCTCTCACAGAAGGCGATCTGTTTTAGAACAAGTAGAGACAAGAGCGCCGACCCTAAAAGGTTCATTTAGGGCCTGAAAACGCGATTATAGACCCCATTTTGGGCTCCTTTTGTATCCTTTCTCAAACCATTTCAATCCGTTACCATGGCCCGACCCAGGGCTCCAATGGTATAAGATTTGAGGGGCCCAATTAAATCAGGACCCCATCTCATTGGTATCCGAACCCGATGAACTTCTACTCAGCGTAACATCTAATTCAGATCGAAAGTCATTGAGATCATCATTCCGAATAAGCTGAAAAAATAGGTTGAAGGACTTAGGTGTTAAAAAATTGAACTGGTACTTGACAGCAATGTCTGCCTTTAAAAGCCACTGATTAAGCCTTTCGAAATGTGCCTCGGAATATTCATATTTTTTCTGATTCTCCGGGGAGGGGTCATTGATTTCGCTATCGTCTTTTATTTCAATGACATGGATGGTTTTGTCCTTTTTGATAAAAAAGTCAGGGCTGAATTCTCCTCTTTTCGGGTGCTCGCCTTTTTTCCATGCGTATTCAATAGTGTAAAAACGTTGAGGAGTATTCTTGAACCAGGCATCTAATGCCACCGCATTCTCCCGTTTACAAAGCTCCCGGGTAAATCTGCGCTCAGGGGTAGCATCGGCGATAACCATATTGCATGGCGTCTTAAAATCATGAGAGTTGGAGATGAACTCACATCCTGCCCGAAAGTCTCCATCAGGATCTTTAACCTCACAAAAGAATTCAAGCTGCTCATCAGGGATAGAGGCTTCGCAATTCGGGCCATAAAATACGGTTTTGTCACCCCTTCGAAGTTCCGCTGCGCTGCAACTGATCGAAGCGCGTTCCTTGGTACTGATAGTCTTTAAGGCATTGGGAGTGAGCTTGTACACAACCCTTTTGGCTTTTTTTCGCCTTAATGGTCCTAAGGCCTGGAGGATTTTTTGGCGATTGGCTTCCGTCACACGGTTTGATTTGCTGCCAGCCCTTCTCAAAGAATTTTCGATAATCTTCTGGCAGCGTTCCACTGGAAATTTTTTGGCATATCGTGTCCTGTCTTTGGGGTCGTCAGCATCCTTAGATTCGTCATCAATAGACTGTAAACGTCGAAACATAAACTCGGCAACTTCTTCTGCTGTATAAGTTTTATGCTCAATGTTGGTGTTAAACTTTGTATGTTCACCTGTCACAGCGCGCTCAAACTCAATTACCACATCTTCAACTTCAAGCTGGGTTGGCAGATCCACAAAACCCTGTTCCAACAGTCGATATTCGCCCTTCTTTGCATACTCGCTGGTATCTGTATCCCGAGTATAGTCGAGATTATATAAGTCAAAATGAAACGATGCTGTTTCTATAACAGACGATGATAACCTCCGCTCAATTTCAAGAATCTCATTAACCAGATGGCGTATACGACCAGACCAGGCATCGTGATTGAATACGGTAACGATAGGATCGAGCCCTTTCCAACCATCCGGCCATCGCAGTCCTCGCCCCAGAACCTGGGCTATCAGCAGTTTGCTGTTAAATGCCCGTTCCTCGTGGGGAACTATCTGGAATACGTTCTTAACATCCCATCCTTCGCTCAGCATGGATACTGAAACAATCCATTCAACCTTGCTGGCGGGATTGTCCACCATCTTCAGCCTGGCCACATTGGGCTGGTGCTCTTTAGCCGATGTGACCGGTAAGACTTTCCGCTCCGCGTCTTCGGCAGAAATATTTTCCCATTCCTGCAAGAATGCCTGCAACTGTTCCGCAACCAGTTTGCAAGTCTTAATATTTTGGGTCACAATAATAGTTAATGGCCTAATTCCTCTCCTTTTAAGCTGCTTCTTCCATGCCTGATGACGCTTATAAATCAGTTGCCATTTTTCATCTCCATTGTCGGTTTGTGGCATCTCAGAGATATATTCGACCTTTTTAACAAAACGCTCTTCAATGGCTTGCCGTAAAGAATATCTGCTTACAACATCTGCAAAATA
This sequence comes from Desulfobacterales bacterium, assembly GCA_014382905.1. Lineage (GTDB taxonomy): Bacteria > Desulfobacterota > DSM-4660 > Desulfatiglandales > Desulfatiglandaceae > JACNIU01. The sequence continues at coordinate 1,642 of JACNIU010000479.1, read as the reverse complement.
CTCGTCTTTAATATAGCATGTCCCTGAAACGCCAACCACATAGCGAAAACCGTATTCAGGATTCAACAGGAACTCTTTCCACCGTTTAACATTCGCGCCTGATTCATTGGCCACATGATGCGCTTCGTCATTGAATACGGCTACTCTATTGCCGCACCCCTTAAGACTATCACGGATCGATGATTTTACGTGCTTCAGAATGGCATGATAATTTTCCACACAAATGGACCCATTAACAATGGACTCCGAGGCATTGATGATCTTAGGCACAAGAACCTTACAGTCCCGCGGCAAAACATCGCGTAAGCTGGCATTTCCGGATAAGTCGTGGAATTTACTAATAAGACCGGTTTCAATGGTATTTGAAGGGCAAAGCACAAGAACACGGTCCACAATGCCTTCGCCAAGCATAATCGCCGCCAGTCCATAGAGCACATAACTCTTCCCAGTGCCTGTAGCCATATCAATTGAGCAGGCTAATTGATCCGGCAACTGTAAGTGACGCTCCATACCAGCCCGTGAGCCGTAACGCCGCCCCATCTCTTCGTTGATATCGAAGTTCTCTTGTGCCAGAGTCCGAAGATTCTCATACTTCTCACCGACCAGATAACGAAGGGCAGTGCGTATAGCATCTTTCTGGTATTCCCGGATGCCACATAGCTCATCCAGGAAAGGCTCGTATTTTGACTCGTCCCAGACAGACGGATCAATATTGGTAGTAACCTTGAGAACAAGGTCTTCGTTTTTAAATCTTTGTCTATCCCTTTGGTTACTCATTTTCGCTTCACAATATTTTTCTTTGATTTTTTCGTGGCAGATCTGCGGGATGTAGATTTTAGGAATTCCTCCACATCCATTAGGACACGTGCCTCATTACCATAAATATCTATGAAAACGGCCATTATCTTCTTGCCCAGATTTTCAATTGGGAATCGCACTTTCCATCCATCTTTCTCAATAGCATCGGCATAAAAAATATCATTAAGACCAGAAACCTGGGACTTTTCATCATAATCATAATCGAGCATCACCATGGCGAGGGTTTCAAGGTTCTTCTTTTTTTTGTAAGGCTCCCTGACAACGGCTTCGCTTTTAAAGGTAGTAATCTTGATAAATCCATGCTCAAATTGCTCATCCTTTTTTCTCTCCAACCCAGCTTTATATTTCAATTCAGGCGTTCGAATGAAATCAAAACCTACCGCCTCCACAGTATCGTTTACCGCCATTTCATCGGAGGGCTGTTTGAGCGCCGTGAATTCACGTCGATGGAGTTCATGGATGATTGAATAGGGAATCCGGAGGGCATAATAACGAACGTCACCCAGATCAATGTAATCCTGCTGAAAATCGAACGTAAGCGCAGGAGCAACAATAAATAGCTTATTCCCCACACGGGAACCTAATGCTTCATGCAGACTTGCCACGGTCTCCTCATCAATCCGCACACCTAACTCCTTCATATGGTTAAAAACCAAGACGCTTGCGCCTTTCAGGTAGCCGTCTAAGCTTATCCCGCCTATTGTATGGGGCTCTTCGCGGCATTGAAATAGCTGGAGTGCAAAGAACCTCCACGAATCCCAGGGCAACTCCTTCAATTTGGAAAAATCGTAAAGGCCTGCATTGTACAGAGTGAAGGGTTTCG
>JACNIU010000478.1 GCA_014382905.1 Desulfobacterales bacterium | reverse complement strand
CAGGCGGGAGAGGGCGTTTTCGATCTGCGAATTGTCCATTTCTTTAACCACGAATAGCACGACTGCAAAAGAGGTTAACCACGAATAGCACGAATTACACGAATGAAAAAAGTTTGACCACGGGTGACACGGATACAGAGAATCATTTCTGTCAGGGGTGTCTTTCTCTGCTTCTTCACGCATTGTCTATTTCTTGATTCATTCCGAATTAGGCCATATCAAGGGGCGGATATGCTCTATGAATCGCCCACCTTCATTCAACTGGGTCTCCACATAAGCCGGTTCGAAAGAGATGAAGACCATATAGTCCCCCTCTTGACGATCCTCAAAAAGCTGATCATAAAGCCGTCCCCATTTCCGCTCAAGAAGGCCGGTCTTGATGAATTGCTGATGAAAAGCGGCACGAACCCCGGAATGTTTTTTGAAAGACAATTTGTGCGCCATCAACAAAGCCGATACCGCATAAAAGGCCGTATAGTAGAGCCGGTTCATGGCAAAAGATAGAGAACCTGCTTCAAATTCACGCCGAGCAGAGGTCATGCTCTCTTCCGCCTTTTCAAACCAGTAACCAACAACAGCAGAGCGTTTCTCCTGGGTGATCATAGGCGTATACCATCTCTCATAATTTCATCTCTCAGCGGGAGCACGGATATCATTCCCGTGTCCCAGGATTCTTGATCCACTACCAACGTGCTGAAATTGGTCCCAAACTGTAGATTAACGTCAAAAACAATGTCCGTGATTTCATGACGCTTGAACCGGGTGATCGGTTCTGAAACCACGATCATCAGGTCCAGGTCTGATTCTTCATCAGCCTCGCCTCTCGCAGCGGAACCATACAACACAAAATCTACCACGGGAAAGTCAGCCATCACCTTTGTCTTGATTAGGCGTAATGCTTCAGATTGTTTCTGAGAAATCGGTATTTCATTCATGCTGGAACTCCTTTTAACCACGAATTAGACGAATGACACGAATGTAAAAATAGGGCCATTCTACCATGAGTCCATTTCCCTTGCTAACTCTTCAGTAGAAATGCTACCTCCCTGTTTGATAGCCTCTCTGCCTTTTCTCACCTTATCAATAACGTACAGCCGATACATGATGTCATCAATACTTGCTGAATCAGGCAGTTTGGAAATCACATGTATCGCCTCTTCCCTTAATGTTTCCATTTTACCCTTTTTCTCTTTCTAAGGTTTTCCTATTCGTTCAATTCGTGTGATTCGTGGTCCTCTTCAGTAAACGATCCGCTCATATTGCAGTTTGGGGTGAGAGCCGAAATTCACCAGCAAACCAAGTCTATATCCTGTGGCCTTCAGGTAGTTGTGAACTTGTGCTCGGTGTTCATCGCAAAGCTCCTTCAGCGCCTTGATCTCAACAATCACTTTGTCAAAGCAGGTAAAATCCGGAACGTATTTCTGCTGCAGAACCTGCCCCTTGTAAGTCAATTCCAGCGGAACCTGAGCCTTGAACGGAATAGCCTGATTTGAAAACTCGATGCTGAGGCACTCCTGGTACACCCCTTCCAGAAACCCCGAGCCCATGGCGTTGTAAACTTCAAAACAAGCTCCCACAATTTTATAGCTCTCCTCCTTCAAAACAATCTCCACACTCCACCCCTTTTTAGACCACGAATAACGCGAATAGCACGAATATTCTTTTTGGTGTTACAGACGCCAGGAACACCCTTTCAAAATACCGTAGTTCCCTTGCCACAAGTGAAGCTTCACCCTGACCATCCCCCTCTTTTCCCTATTCGTTCTATTCGTGTGATTCGTGGTCACTTTTTCCCAGTTACGGCCTTCACGCCTCCAATTTTTCATTTGGCAGCGTTATCTTCCAGTACCCTCCCTTGTCCGGCCCGATGCGTTTCAATAAACCTTTTCCTTTAAGTTTCTTCATGTTCAACCGTATATTCTTTGAAGTGATACCAATTAGTTCAGATAGTCTTTGCTGTGTTACGGCCCGGTCTTGTCTCACGGTCACCAATATTTTGAGCTGATTATCTGTCAGGCCGAATCGATTTTGTAGGTCTTTTTCAAGGTCGCTTTGTAGGTCCTTTTCAAGGTTGTCAGGAATTGGTTGATGGGCTAATTCAATTCTGAAAAAATCACCGATTTCTTCAATGGAAAACGAAATTTCCGGATAATCCTTCAGCATTTCTCGAATACGTACAAAGCCAGTGCCATATTTTTCAATGTCCCCCATCAGGTAAAAGGCCTCGGCCAATAGTTTGTTGCGAATGGAGGAGACGTAGTCGTCCCGCTTCAAGTCCTCGATGGTCAGATTGCCGTATATCCGACCTGGGTTGGTGAACAGTATCCGATCGTCAAAAATCTTGATCACAATGTCCGATGAATTCTTGTAGTCCCTGTGCACCACAGCGTTCAACAGCAGCTCCCGGATCGTCTCGAGGGGATACTGCCATCGTTCCTTACGCTGCAGGCTCCCATCAAACGCGTAAGAAAGATTGATGTGTTTCTTGATAAAAATCTCGGCTTCACCCAGGGCCTTTAACAGCGGGGCCTTGATCAAAAGGTCGTCGATGATTGTATCAGCGGCTTTAAAACGACCGATGTGGATAGAATAACCGTGGTTGCCGAACAGAAGCATGGCCGCAAGGGTCGGCTTGCCGTTTTGAATGATCTTCAGTTTTGTCAAGTTGGTCAGCAGGTCATCCTGCAGATGAACCCGTCCCGCAGAAGTAGCATTTTCAATGAACTTCACCATCAATGCCTCTTCGAGCGATTTAAGGTTTTCATTCAGGGGATAGGCATCATAGGAAATGTTCAGGCTCTGTTGCTGCATATCCACAATCTCGTCCAGGGAGAGCAGATGATTGCTGTTCTTGACTCGCTTGTAGTACCGGTTTTTGAAAGAAACCGGTTTCATAGGATACTCGTTGATTTCGAAAACTAATATGTGTTTTCCCTCGATTGTTAACGAGGTAATATGAGGTAGGATTTGGGGATAAGTGGAGACCTTGATTTCGTTAAAATACCGCTGCACTGTTTCCTGGCCTACATCAACGCCAGTAGGCTTGCCGGCATTGTTTACCCCAACAATGACTTTTCCGCCTTCAGTGTTGGCGAAAGCGACCAGGGAGATGGTCACCTCCTTGCCAAAGGCGTTCTTGAATTCAACTGTTTCCGATTCGCCATTCTTCAACAGTTTAACGATGTCCATTTTTTTCCTCATACTATTCAGGCAGCTTCTTTCAAGATAACTTTTACCACACCCAACCCCCCTCTTATCTATTCGTGCTATTCGTGTAATTCGTGGTCACTGTTTTTCTTTTCTTTCTCATCCGTGCAATCCGCGTAATCTGTGGATCACTCTTTTTCTTTTCCCGTTACCGCTTTCACCTCCGCCAGGAGATCCCCGAATTTCCCGTAGTTTACCTTCACCCCGTCATCCAGATCAAGGCTGATCCGCCGGTCGGCGTAATGTCGCAGTTTCTCATCAAAGGTCTGGAGTTCGGCCTGCTGTTTGATGAGCGTGCCCCGCTCCCTATCCAGTTTCTTCCGGTGTGCAGTGGACGTTGCGGCATTGATGTCCCCTGCTAATTGGTCGATGCGGGCGGAGATCTTCCCCTGCAACGGGATCACGTATTCGGTCCTCATGCGGGAGAGTGTCCCTTCATTGTAGCGGTGGAGATAGACCAGGCACTGGAAGGCCCG
>JACNIU010000475.1 GCA_014382905.1 Desulfobacterales bacterium | reverse complement strand
CCAGTTTCAAGTAACAAACCCGCAACCAGTTGTAGCGAAGCGGAAATCCAGCTTCAGCAGGACAACCCGCAACTCAAATCCATGAGAACAGTTCCAGCCAAGAAACCTGTCTTAATCTCAGTTGCAATCCTGCTGGGCTTTACGCTTCCCTTATCCGCAAATGGAGGCACCATCAGCACAGCCATCACCTGTCGCCAAACGGTTGAACGCTCAGGCGCTATAGCATTGGAAGTCGAAATACAAAACAGAGGGAATATCACCGCCCACAATGTCGTGGCCACACTCATTTTAGCTGATCTTGTCAAGGGCTATGATCATTTGGGCGATAACCCTCCAGGCGGAAAAATTGATCTGAAGGACAGGCTTGTCAATCTGGACCTGAACCCCGGAAAATATGTGGCCATTTTCAGAGTGGACTTTGAAGAACAGAACGGGAAACCGCACCAGGCATATCACTTCTTCGACATCCCCTATCGCATGGACAGGATACGTTCCTCAAGATTGCCCCTTTCTATGAAAACAGCCGCCCCGTGTTTCAACAAGAAGGCATTTTGGGAGAAGAAGGGTGTTATCAGGCTGTCAATGAAAAATAATGGTAAGGAGGAGATCCGTCCGAATGTCTGGCTGTTTCTCCCTGAAGGCTTTACCTCCCCTGAACCCAACCGGTCGTGCCGGTTACTTCCCGGAGAGGAGGAGATTGAAGAGATTCCGTTACGCCTGGAACCGGATGGAAAGGATCAGGGTCTCTACCACCTGGTTGTGTGGTATGCCCTGGATAACACCCACTACTCGCATCTTCTCAAAGGAAAGATCCAAGTAGAAGAACAACCGGTGTATTTCAACCGGTACCTAATTTTGGGAGCCATCCTTTTGGTGATCCTCTTTGCGGCCTTGTTCATCCGTAGAACCCAACCCCCCACTCCCAACTTCTAACTTCTCTTTCCTAATTTCTGTTTCCTATATTCTAACTTTTAACTCCAAACTCCAAACTCCAAACTCCTAATTCTTAACTCTTAACTTATACAGCCCATACTCATAATCCTGCTCTTTTGCCTTGGCCACCTCTTCCAGATCGTACTTATCCCGAATGCTCTGGCAGAGCCTCACATTCCGTTTGTTCTGGGTGTTGCACCAGTAATTGTAGTGGAAATAGACATGCCCCTGGTACCTTTTCATTAGATCTTTGATAAGGCCGGGATTGTTTATCCCGGCATAGGTCTGGATTGCATTCTGGTTCCACAAAAGGAGCATGGTGGGGTTCTGGGTCAGAACAATGGAGCGCTCCGGGATTTTCCCGATGAATTCCTTGGCATACTTGTGGTCATATCGTGATCCCCAAGCCTCCTGACCAACCCTGCTAACCAGAGGCATAAACTTCATAAAGGCAAATAACATCAGCAACACAATAAGGGAGGACAGAAGGACCTTTCGGCGGTCATTCTCCCCCGAGGCTCCGGCACATAGTCTATCCCCTATCCATCCGCCCCCCATCCCTGCCAAAACGGCAAGGGGCATGAATGAAACAAGAGCGAAACGCACGTCAGCCCCATACCGGTAACTCCCTGCGTAGAAAAAAAGGAAAATTCCCCAGAATAGGATAAACCAGCAAAGGATCAGCAATCTCCATTTGAAAAGCTTGCGGGAGCAGAAAAGCCCCAGTGCTGCCAAGACCGTAATGATGACTGGAAAGTGCTGATCGTTAAGGTAATACATGCCATTGGTATAAAGATTATTTCTCAGGAACGCTAAAGAGAATTTACTCCCTTCTGCACCCCAGGAGTGCCCGCTTACCGCATAAAAGTGGAGGATGTGGGGAAGCAGGAAGAGGGTCGTTAGTAGACTGAAGGTCCATATCCTTCTTCTAACGAATGTCCCGGGGGAGATGATCAGTAAAATGACGATGGCCAGCGGAATGACAAATAAGGATTCGGGTCGCATCTGACAGACAAAAGGTATCATCAGAGATGCGAAAAAGAGATGTCTATCCTCTCTGGTCTTGAGAAAGACGATCAGGGAAAGAAATATCAGCCCGGTAAAAAGGGCCGCAGAAGGCTCTGCCGCTGCCGTGTTTGACCATATGAGATTGTGGGGGATCAGCGTGAAGGCAAGACCTGCCACATAAGAGGTGAAACAGCTCCCGGTCAGATGCCAGGTGATAAAAAAGGCCACCAGGGCCCCGATGGCAAAAAAAAGGTTGTTGAGCAGAAACGCATAGAACTCATTCGTGCCAAGCATCTGGAACATCAGGCTGATGAGAAAAGGCCACCCGCTGGGCTCCTTATTATAAGATATCCAGTGGGGAAAATATTCACCGTATTCAAAGGTACCGTAATTGCAGAAACCGGTCTGGTTTGTCAGGGCGATATTCTGGCCCACATTTGCATAGATATCCTCGTCATAAAAGATGCGATGGGTGCGGGGGACCACAAAAGAGGTCATTGAAAATGCAATCACGAAAAGAACTCCCAAAAGGAGGCCCTTTTTATTCAAAAACTGTCTAACCAGGTTCAAGAGGTCTCTGTAGCAGATGGCAACTGAAATGACCAGAAGGAAAAAATTGACCCGCAGGCCCCACGGGACCCATTTCTTAAGGATATTGGTTATTTCTCCCTTTGAAAAGTGATCCAGCAGATAGACATCCACACCAAAGAGACAAAGGTAAATAAACACCAGGATCAAGGGATAAAAACGGTAATCATAAATCTTCTTCAATATCATTTTTCCAGCGACCTGCCTTTGGTGTTTCGATGTTTAACCCGCAACTCGTCACTCGCAACCCGCAACCCCTTCGTTACCAAAAAATCCCCCAAAAAAAGATACTTCACCCGGGTCCTGCTAAACATATCAAGGGCATCGTCAGGGGTGCAGACCATCGGTTCTCCATGAATGTTGAAGCTGGTGTTCAGGACAACACCCATACCCAGTTCCTTCTTGACGTTTAATAAAAGATCCCTGTAAAGAGGGTTTTCATCGCCTACGAAGTGGGGGCGGCACGTCCCGTCAATATTTGTGACCCCTTCCATCAATGGTTGATAGGCCTCACGGACCCTGAAGGCCATGGTCATAAAACGGTTGTCCCGGATATCCTGCCCGTTAAGGTAAAGGAGCGAGTCGGCATCGCTGCTGAGTATGGTGGGACAAAAGGGCTGGTACCAGACCCTCTTTTTCAGGACCAGATTGAGGCGGTCTTTGATCTCCCTCCTGTCTGGCCTGCCCAAGATACTCCGGTTTCCCAATGCCCTCGGACCGATCTCCATCCGCCGCTGGAACCAGAAAACAATTTCGCCGTCCAACACAAGCTCGGCCGCGCGGCCGGCCGCATCGTTCAGCCTGGAGTGAGGGAACCCCCGGCTTTTCAGGGAGGTGAGCATGTCTTCATCTGAAAATCCGGGACCAAGGGAGAGATCCCTTAGAGGGTACTGGTGGATGCCGAATTTCCGGTGATTGACCTCAATCCCGGCCCCCACCGCAAGCCCCCCGTCCCCCATGTGAGGAAAGACAAAGACGTGCTTTGTTTCAGGCAGTTCCGCGACCTTCATATTCAGTTTGATATTGGAGAACACGCCGCCTGCAAGGGCAACATTCCTGTCACCTGTTAATGCAAGGGCGTTTCGTATCAGGGTCAGACCACTTTTTTCCAAGACCCTCTGGGCCATATAGGCAAACTGCTCGGATGGGTATTGCCACAGGATCTTTTTCA
>JACNIU010000351.1 GCA_014382905.1 Desulfobacterales bacterium | reverse complement strand
TGTCCAATAAACTGTAAATATCTATTCTTGCCTTTTGTTTTGTGTAGGCAATTCTAAGGGTGTCAAAATATAATAACTTCCAGTTTTCATTATCAAAGTGCTCTTTAAAGAGTGGAGACGTCATTTTGTTTTTAAATTGACCTCCCCGTTCCTCTGGCAACACTAAAAATTTATCAACTTCCCTGTCTACATTCGAACCCCGCATCAAGGCGCTGGTCATGGCGGTAGTTGATTCAACTTCGAAGATAGCCTTAATCTCCTTTCCTTTCATCCAGATAAGATCAATATTTTCGATCACATTCTGGTTCGCAGCATTGGAAACTGTTAATTTTTTAAGTGTCATATACTCTTTCAGTGCCTTCCCCTTTGCGACGACGCCACTATCGCTTTCATGCTGTTCCCTTTTGCCTATCCAGATATCATGTCCATTTTCCTTCCCTATCAGTGCAAGGATCACAATGATTTCACTGTGCTGGTTGACGCGTTGTCGAATTTCCGGTTTCAAAAGCCAGTATCCCCCGGAAACCGGCCTTGCATAGATACTCAGGGCATCCTTAATACTCGTGCTGTCAGACGTGAGGGAATTGGGGAACTCGGTGCTGACGGCATTCCACATCTCTGTAAACGTTACCCTGCCCAACTGAAGAAGCTTTCTGTAAACTGTCTGCTCTACCCTCTCTGTCAGGGGTATTTCGTTCAGCCGGGGCACAGTGGAAGTGTCCTTGAACCACCAGAGTTTACCCTCTGTTTTGCCGACTCTTGCAGGCAGCAAAAGGAATTCCTTGTCGAGGTGCTTTTTAAGCACTCTATTTATGTCAAGCCCGGTATGGAGACTTCCGAAAAAACCGTGTTTTGCGAGCACAGGGTCTATGTAGTTAATAATCATTGTATACGGCGTAGGTTCGGCCCTCTCTGCCAGAAGGCCGATGGTTGTCTCAACCACGATGTTTTCAAATCTAACCTCATCAATCTCCTCGGGCCGCCCTGCGGCAGCCTGCATCGGAGGCCTTTTAAACCTGAGATAAAAGTCTCCCTGGGCCGACCCGAAAGGTTGCAGCATTGCCTTGGCAGAAACCTGGCCGAGCGGCTGATGGTGGACCTTTTGAAATTCAAAACCCGCAAATACTCCGGCCCTGATTGTGGCATTACGTACCTTGAAGGTGGGGTTGTGAAAGGTAAGTGTAAGATAATGCTCAGGCTTTAAGACCTTAAACATCTCCTGAAAACTGGATGACAGAAGAGAATGATAAACAGTAAAGTCTTTTTGCTGCCGCTCATTCCTTATGATCTCGTTTGACACAATCTTTTTGAGATAATTGTTATTCATCCTCAACCACGAGACCCACATATAGGAAAGTTCACCAAATTGGATCGAGGCATCATAAGGTGGATCTGTGAATATATAGTCCACCGACCCTTCCGGCAATCTTTTCATCAGGTCAAGGCATGAGCCGTTGTATATATAGACATCTGCTTTGCCTGAAAGGAATTGCTTTAATGAAGACGCGATCCTGGCTGCCTTAAAGACCTTGTTAGACTCGGCCTTTGCCTTTAATAGTCCTTGATGACCATTAATAGCGCTGTCAAACTTTTTCCAGACATTCTGCTCCATGTAACTGGTAGCATACCAGTAGCTATGCTGGGTCCACCCTGTTGATGAAAATGCAGTATGATGACTTGTGAGTGATGGGTTGCTGATGGCAATCATGCGGCTGCACAGGTGTACCATCGAGGAAAAGGCTATTTTCAAAAAATCCCTTAACTCCTTTTTAGGTTCTTCTTCTATGGCCTGCATGAGCCATGAAAGGGCCTGAATATTTCTCTTAGTGAAGAGTTCATCTACAGATTCGTATTGCTGTTTTTCTTTAAACGGTCTTTCGTCCGGGTAGTAGAGCCTGTTTGCTGGATACCATTCCTCTATTTTCCGGTTTTCAATTTCTTGGAGGAGGTTTTTGTCATATCCGGCAGGTTTACACTCCTTTTCCTGCCTGTCCCCACAATGAGGACATGATTGATAGCGAATTTCCAAACATGCATCTTCTTTCCATATGGCGCAATCAAATGTGACTTCGTTGTAGCAGTTACGGCATTTCGTGACATAGAGGCCCTCAATCTTTTCCTTTACCTTCTCTTTTACCCGTCGAAACGCCTCATAGAGATGAACTTCATTGACCGGTTTGATCGTAAGACGTGTAATCTCGGTGGCAATAGGAATCAGATCGCAAACAATAGCCCGCCTCCCAATTTTTAATGCCTCCATTGCAGTAATGCCACTGCCTGCAAAAGGGTCAAATACAATGCCGCCTTCAGGGCAATACGTCTTGACGTATTCCCCCACCACATTCCATGTCTTCCTTGACCAGTACTTGTGCCAGAGATACATGGAGGTATGGGCAAGCGGGGGGATCTGCCGGTTTAGGTGTGCCACTTGCTTTATTCCCATTGCAGAAGCTTCAGATTCTCTTTTGCTTTTTAACCTATTCCTTTTCAAGCGCCCTCACAATTCTGCGTGCCATCTCAATTGCAGCGGCAATCCTGACCACCCTGACGTCACCGAGTCCTTTAATCCTTGCCATCTTCCAGAGTTTCTGTTCCATCAATCCACTTATGGATCCAAATTCGGCCAATAGTTCTTTTGAAAGGTCTTTTGCTGTCTTTTCTTTGTACCTGCCACCGATAAGAACGGCTAAGACATCCGCATCGGCTAATTCTGGCAACTCCAATCTAACAAGTCTCCTGTTAGGAAGTTCCCACTTGTTTTCATCAAACACCCTTTTTGCTATTTCAAACGAAGCCGCAATTCTCGCAATCTTGCCCTCTTTAAGGCCCTTAATAACTGAAAGATCTGAAGACGTTTTTCCCAGTAGCCCGGCGATCGAAAAATATTTGTTCAGCAACTCCTTTGCAATGGCCTGGGCGCTCCTGCCTTTATACCCGCTTCCGATCAGAATGGCCAGAAGTTCCTCATCCTTCAGTTCCCTTGAGCCAAGTTCAATAAGTTTCCCGCCCGGGTGATCCCATTGTGGCTTGGATTCTGCCAAGAACGCCTCCATATTTTAGTAAAAGGAATTCATTAACTCTTCAAAGACCTGTTTTTTTTGACATGATGACATACCTGCTGGTTACACCGATTATTTTTTTCTTTTGCATGGCCGATACTACATTTGCCTGAAAGCGTTCGGAAGAAAGGGGCGCCTGAATGATATGGGTTTCCTGCCAGCCACTTTGATTTAGAATCCGAAGGTAATCATTGATTAAAATCGAATTCACCCGGGTCTCATTTTTGGCAGGGGTGTTTTGGAAATCGCGCCAGTCGGCATTGATAAATGCCATCTGCGTGCTCTTTTTGGCGTCTAAGTGTGCTAAGGAAAAGAAGTTTTCCAGGAATTCCAAATATTTCTCTTTTGACAGACCGGATATGCCATCGGGATCGTAGTTGTTTGACTGCTTTTTAAAATAGGGCGGGTCAAAAATAATCAGATCCGGTTTGGTTTTACCTTTTATTGGCCATTTCAAATCGGTGATATCCCAGAAATAGGGCTCGATTTCCGGTCGTGTCTCCGGCCGATCGACCATGTCAAAGCTCCAGCATTTCCGGTTAAACGCCAGACAGGTGTCAGCAACCACGCCACCGCCTGCCATGGGATCAAACACCAGATCGTTCTGATCTGAAAAATAATAGAGGATGTGTGCGATCATTTG
>JACNIU010000336.1 GCA_014382905.1 Desulfobacterales bacterium | reverse complement strand
AACAATCCAATGCATAAAACCAAACTGAGAACTAATATAATCGTCTTTTTCATAACAACTCCCCCTTTGCTCAATTTAGATGGTTGATTATCCTTATTCTGAAAGAGACGTTCATTCACCTCCTTTCAATCATTTTACAAAGATCGTCAACTACTCAACCACTCAACCACTTAATTAGGCCTGCCCTAATAAGAAAACGGCCACAGCCTGAAAAAAGCTTTAATCCGATTCCAGATTTCAGCAAGTCCTCGTGGCTCAAAAATAAGGAAAAGAACGATAAGCAGGCCGAAAATCACCTCTTTCATGGGAACAAAGATCTCTTCATGCCCGGGGGCGTACGCCTTAACTATTTCTGACAAATGGTTAAGGAGTTCAGGTGTCAGGGTTATAAATATGGCACCAAAAATAGAGCCCAGAATGCTCCCTAATCCCCCTACGATAATCATAGCGAGGTACTGGATGCTGAGAATGAATGGGAAATGGTCCGGAGTAACCACCTTCAGGAAGGTTACCCACAGGGCCCCGGCTACTCCGGCATAAAAAGAGCTTATGGCAAAGGCGCTCAGTTTATATCTAAAGAGATTGATCCCTATGATTTCGGCAGAAAGATCCCGGTCACGGATTGCCACAAATGCCCTGCCCATGCGGGAACGCACCAGGTTTCTCGCATAACCCACGCCAAGCACAACAAAGAACAGGGTTATCCAGTAAAAATCTTTTTCAGTAATAAACTTAAGTCTGCCTATACTGGCGGGCGGGATATTGATTCCGGTGATGCCATTTGTCATGGATTCCCAATGGATAAAGATAAACTCAAAAATGAACTGGGCTGCAAGGGTGGCGATGCAGAGATATAGGCCCTTGACACGAAGAGAGGGTATGCCGATGACCATCCCGGCTAAGGCCGCAACCAGGCCTGCACAAGGGATAGAAAGCCAAAAGGAAAAACCCAAGCGTGTGACAAGGATGGCTGAAGTATAGGCGCCTACGCCCACAAAAGCGGCATGTCCCAGGGAAATCTGCCCGGTAAACCCGGTGAGAAGGTTGAGGCCGACTGCCCCGATGATGGCAAACCCGATCATGTTGGCCACATAGAGCATATAGGCGTTGGCTATGAAGGGAAATACAAGGAGAAAGAGAAAGAAAAGGGCCAGCCAGAATTTCACAAAAAAAGACTGAAAAATCTCTTCGTCTTTGATGTAGGTCTCTTTAAAGTCTCCGCATCTCATAGTCTAAAGCCGACTCCATTGTCATTGGTCATTCGCTGCGGGTTTCAGGTTTAAGCCAGATCTTCCCGTTTTTTCAATCGTCAATCATCAATCGTCAATCATCAATCCCTCACACTCTCTCAATGATCTCTTTGCCAAACAGGCCATAGGGCCGAATCATGAGAATGAATACCAGTATAAAGAAAGGGGCCACGTCTTTGGCGCCTCCCCCGATAAGCGGATCTATATAAAGGCCCGTAAGATTTTCTAAGATTCCGATGATAAAACCGCCTAAGATAGCCCCCCCGATACTATCCAGGCCCCCCAAGATAATAACGGCCAACACCTTCAGTCCAATATCCCCCATATATACGCTTATTCCGCTGATATTTCCGATAACAATCCCGCCAATGACAGATGCCATGGCCCCAAAACACCAGGCTAAGGCAAATACCCATCTCACACTGATGCCCATGGAAAGGGCGGCCTGCTGGTCATTGGCCACGGCCCTCATGGCCACGCCGGTGCGGGAGAACTTGAAGATAGTGAGGAATGCCACGGTGCCAATAATGGCAAAAACAAATCCCCACAAAAGCCCTGAGGGTACCACTGCAAAGCCGAGGAGCAGGGGTTTTGGCGGAAAGATCTCCGGAAAAGTCTGGAAAGCAGGGGTCCATATCATATACATGAGCCCTTTTAGGATAAGACCCAGACCAATAGTAACCATGATCACTGAAATGATCGGTTCCCCGATAAGCGGTCTCAGAATAAGCCGTTCCACCAAGATACCCAGAATTATGGCAGCTACAAGGGTCAGGAAAAGGGCCAAAGAGAAAGGGGCCTTGATCTGGGTGAGGACTGTGAAGCAGACAAAGGCGCCTAATGTCATGAACTCACCCATGGCTAAATTAAGGACACTGGTAGCCTTGTAAATGAGAACAAAACCGAGGGCAATAAGTCCGTAAACGCCTCCCGTTGCAAAACCCGTAACAATGACCTGGATCAGGATATCCATATGCAAAGGTTCCTTATCGGTGGATAGTTTCTGATATGAATAGCATTCATAAGTCAGAAATGTCAACAGTTTAGACGATGTAACAGTGGCTATTCAGGGACTTTCACAGGGTGCTTGCGATCACCACCTTCTGAATCTGGCTCGTCCCTTCATATATCTGGGTGATCTTGGCATCACGCATCATTCTTTCCACGGGATATTCTTTTATATAGCCGTATCCTCCCAGGAGCTGGACTGCATCTGTCGTGACTTTCATGGCTGTTTCTGCGGCGAAGAGCTTTGCCATGGCTGAATAGCGGACGGTCTCCTTGGGGAGCTTGTCTAAGTTCTTGGGGAGGTCCTCGAAGAGTGAAGCAGCCTTATAGGCTAACTGCCTGGCCGCTTCTACCTGGGTTGTCATATCCGCCATCATCCATTGAAGGCCCTGGAAAGAGAAAATCGGTTTGCCAAACTGGACCCTTTCTTTTGTATATTGAATGGCGTAATCGAGGGCGCCCTGGGCGATGCCCACGGCCTGGACGGCGACCGGAATCCTCGTAAGATCGAGCGTCTTCATCAGGATCGGAAAGCCCATCCCTTCCTGGACCAGGATGTTTTCCGCAGGAACCCTGACATCTTCGAGGATGACTTCCACGGTTGACGAAGCGCGAATCCCGAGCTTATTCTCATGCTTGCCGATGCTGAGCCCGGGGGTGCCCTTTTCCACAATAAAAATGCCGGTCCCTTTTGTGGCCGGCAAGGAAGTGTCTGTTCTTGCCGCAATACAGATCACGTCGGCCACATCGGCATGAGAGATAAACATCTTGGTGCCGTTGAGGACATATTCATCGCCGTCTTTGACCGCCTTTGTCTTGAGGCCGGAAACATCAGAGCCTGCATTGGCCTCGGTCAGAGCAAAGGCCACGAGATGTTCACCGGTTGCCAATTTTGGAAGATACTTATCTTTTTGATCGTCATTTCCTGCAATCATTATGGGCGTGGTTCCGAGTTCGTGCACAAGTAGTATTATGGAGGTGGATGCGCACACCTTGGCGATCTCCTCTATGATAAGACAGAGGGAGAAAAGGCCCATCTCTGAGCCCCCGTATTTTTCCGGGAAATCAGCCCCAAAAAGTGCGTTTTCCCGGAGGATTTCCACCATGTCCCACGGGAACGTTGCCTCTTCATCCCGCTTTTCAGCACCCGGCGCAATCTGCTCTCTGGCGATACGTGCAACCGTATCCTTGAGCATCTTTTGTTCTTCTGTAAGGTCGTATGACATTCCATGCTCCTTTCTAATGTGCCATATTGATTTTTTTCGTCTTATGCCCTCGGACCATTTCAACATAAAACCTCATGCCAGCTCATTATCTTTTTGTAGATGTTTTGTCAATGGTGTGGTTTTATGCCGTAGGACATAAATGTTTCTATCTCATGCCAGTCCGAAAAGTAAGCCGGTTACCTGATCCGGCCTTGCTGGATGTTGGATACTGGTTACTCGTAACTCGCAACTCG
>JACNIU010000277.1 GCA_014382905.1 Desulfobacterales bacterium | reverse complement strand
GGGATGCTGGGCGTAGATACCAAAGATCACCTTTTGTTAAAGGCCATGACAGGGCCGGGGGAGGCCCTGATGGAAAAACTGGGGCTGCCGGAGGGCGAGGAGCCCGAAGGCCGCAAAAAGGCCATAGAGGATCTGGTTTCAGACCGCGTTGCCTATCGGGATAAGATGTTTGAGGAAACCAGCGAGGCAACTTCGGACCTTAACAAACTCACGGCCTATCTTGGCAATTGTGTCAACTGTTACAACTGCCGTGTGGCCTGCCCGGTCTGTTACTGCAAGGAGTGTGTATTCGTGACCGATGTCTTTGACCACGAGCCTTCCCAATACCTCAAGTGGGCCAAACGAAAGGGACTTATCAAGATGCCCACGGACACGGTCTTTTACCACATGACCCGGTTGGCCCACATGAGCACGGCCTGCATCGGCTGCGGCCAGTGTTCCAACGCCTGCCCCAATGATATCCCGGTCATGGAAATATTCCGGACGATCGCCAGTTACACGCAGAGGGCCTTTGATTATGAGGCCGGCCGGAGCCTGGAGGAGGAGCCGCCCCTGTCCGTATTTAAGGAATCAGAGTATAGCGAAGTCACTGGCGGAAAAGATTAGAGCGATTTTGGATTTTGGATTGCAGGTTCGGGGCACCTTTCAACCCGCAATCGGCAACCCCGAGTGAGGTAGGATATGAAGAAAAAGATCGGCTCGACGTTGGTAGTGGGAAGCGGAATCAGCGGTATTCGATCAGCCCTTGATATGGCAGAACAAGGCTACCAGGTGACGCTCATTGATAAGGCCCCTCATCTGGGCGGCGTCCTTACGCAATTGGATTATCAGTTTCCCACCGATCACTGCGGAATGTGCAAGATGCTTCCCCTGGTGGAAAGAGATTCCTCCTCCCAGTATTGCCTTCGCAAGGGGCTGTTTCACGAAAATATTGACATAATGCTCTCTACCGAGTTGGTCGCCATGGAGGGTGAGCCGGGAAAATTTCAGGTCACGCTGCGTCAAAAGTCTTCAATGGTCGACCAGGAACGGTGTATCGGTTGTGGCGAATGCGCCAGGGTCTGCCCGGTGGAAGTTCCGGACCCGTTTAATGGGGGGCTGACTAATCGAAAGGCAATATACCTGCCGGTTCCCCATAACATCCCGAATGCGTATGTTGTGGACCTGGACGCCTGCACACATTGCGGTGAGTGCGAAAAAATCTGCCCGACCCATGCCATTGATTTCGGAAAAGAGGAACGCAAAAAATTCCGTATCCTTGTGGTGGATGATGAATTGATCGTTCGCGATTCCCTCAAGGAATGGCTTCTGGATGAAGGCTTCGATGTGGACATGGCAGAATCGGGGACAGAGGCCCTCGAAAAGATGTCCAAAGAGCATTTTCATTTGAAGCTTCTGGATATCAAGATGCCGGGCATGGATGGCGTGGAAGTGCTCAAGCGTGCCAAGGAGATCCGCCCCGACCTGCCGGTGGTGATGATGACCGCGTACGCCACGGTTGAGACCGCGGTGGAGGCCATGAAAATAGGGGCCCATGACTACCTGATGAAACCCTTTGATCCGGATAACCTCATCCCCTTAATCGTCAACCTCTACCACGATATTCAAAGTGCCGGCGTCAAGGAAATGGAAGTCGGATCTGTGATCCTGGCAGGGGGGTTTGATTCCTACGATCCCTCCACAGGCAAGGATACTTATGGTTACGGCCTGTTTCCCAATGTGGTGACGAGTCTGCAGTTCGAACGGATGGTGAGCGGCACAGGCCCGAATCAAGGAAAAATTTTGAGACCCAGTGACGGGAAAGAGGTCAAAAAAATCGCGTGGTTTCAGTGCGTGGGATCTCGGGACCAACAGGCAGACGCAGACTTTTGTTCATCGGCCTGCTGCATGTTTGCTATCAAAGAGGCGCTTCTGGCAAAAGAAAAGAGCGAAGGACAGATTGACACGACCATTTTCTACATGGACATGCGTACCTTTGGGAAGGATTTTCAGCGGTACCGGGATCGGGCGGAAAAGGAATCCGGGGTTCACTTTGAGAGAAGCCGCGTACATTCCGTTGAAACCACGGGAAAGGATGACGGGACGCTGAGGGTAGCTTACGCGGACACCACCGGTACAAAGCATGAAGAGGATTTTGACCTGGTTGTCCTGGCTGCGGGTCAGAGACCCCCGACAGGTGCCGAGCAAGTGGCGGAAACGTGCGGGGTGGCGTTGAATCCCTGGGGGTTCTGCCAGGTGGAGGATTTTTCCCTTTCACGCACCAGCAGCGAGGGTGTCCTGGTGGGAGGGTCATTTTCAGGCCTGCGGGATATCTCCGAATCGGTCATCCAGGCAAGTTCAGCATCCCTCGAGGCCTCAAGGTTGATCCATTCCAAGGGGGGTGGGCTTGCAGAAGAGGTTTCACCCGAGACCGGCTTTAGGGATGTCTCACGGGAAATGCCCCGGGTCTTGGCCGTACTGTGCAAGTGTGGGGGCACCTTATCGGAGTCAGCCGATTTTGATGAAATATCCTCCTGGCTTGAGGCACAGGGCAGCGTCACTGGGGTCCACGCCATTGACAGCCTCTGCACTCATGAGGGGTGGGATGAGCTTAAAGAGACCCTTCAGGGCAATTCGGCAAACCGCATCTTGATCGCATCCTGTATGCCCTATGTCTATGCCAGGAAACTGAGGGAACTGGGCCGGTCCGCTGAACTGAATCCGGAGTTAATGGAGGTGGTGGACATCCGCACCCTTGCCTTCCCCGGCAGGGACACGGAAAAAGAGGCCATACATCAGGAGGTTCGAGCGGTGCTCTCCATGGGCATAGGGAAATTGAAGGGCATGGATCCGTTACCGGTGGCAACCTCCAGGATTGTTCAAAAGGCCTTGGTGGTGGGCGGCGGCATTGCGGGGATGACGGCCGGCCTGGCCATCGCGGATCACGGCTTTGAGGTGACGCTGGTTGAAAAGGCAGCGGAACTGGGTGGCAATGCAAGAACCCTCCACAGGACCATCGAAGGACACTCTCCCCAGGAACTCCTGGAGGAGAGCATATCCAAGGTGGAAAAACATCCCCTCATCCGGACGCATACGGGTGCAAAGATTATTTATTCACAGGGGCACGTGGGCAATTTCTCAACCTCCATCGAGAAGGAAGATGGGCAGGGTGAAACCCTGGATCACGGGGTGACGGTCCTGGCCACCGGCGCTATAGAGGCAAAGACAGAGAGTTATTCATACGGAGAGAGCGAGGCGATCCTCACCCAGCACGATCTTGAAGAGAAGCTTGCAGAGGGGGGGGTGGAGCCCGCCAGTTTGAATAGCGTGGCCATGATACAGTGTGTGGACTCCAGAGAAGAGCCGCGCAACTATTGCAGTAGGATATGCTGTCAATCCGCCCTCAAGAATGCCCTGTTTTTCAAGAAGCAAAACCCTGAGACCGATATCTATATATTTTACAGGGACATGATGTCTTACGGTTTCATGGAGACCTATTACAGCGAGGCCCGGAAGGCCGGGGTAATTTTCGTACCCTACGATGTGGGCCAAAAGCCGGAGGTGAGTGTGGAAGACGGCCGGCCAAGGCTTTCCGCCCTTGATCCGATCCTGGGGAGGGAATGGTTGCTGGAACCGGACCTGTTGGTCCTTAGTACCGGCGTAGTTCCTGATGCGGGGAGAGAAGTGGCGGAACAATTCGGTGTGGAGGTCAACCAGGACGGCTTTTATCAAGAGGCTG
>JACNIU010000357.1 GCA_014382905.1 Desulfobacterales bacterium | reverse complement strand
TAAAGGGGGACGACCTTAAATAGTTAAATAATTGGATATCGATTTGGCGAGGAAATTTTATATAACGATTGCAGGATTCAGTTATGCGGTTCAGCGAGGAGAAAAATATGATATAGGAAAGGGGCTACCGACTGTAAACCTGAGTTATTTTAATATTTAAGGTCGTTCCCATAACAAGTCACCATAACCCACCTTGTACATGCTGTATCGGCTTGATTATTGACACACAACTGCCTTTCTGCTTTACTCAGGCCCCACAAAAAGCAACTTCCTATCGTTTATTTGATTCAATATTTGTTTGGTTGAATGACAAGAGCAATTTGAGATGAAACATGAGGGGAAATGATGAATCCTGCAAATTTTATCGACGCTGTGGTTGATGGTGACGGTGAAAAGGTCCACCGGTTTGTCGCAGAGGCCCTGGAACAGGGCGAAGAAGCTGCGATCATTTTGACCGAAGGGCTCACTCCAGGTATTCTGAAAGTCGGAGAACTGTTTCATACTGGTGAGATCTTCCTCCCTGAAATGCTCCGATCAGCAAAGGCAATGAATGCCGGGTTGTCACTCCTGGAGCCCATTCTGTCTTCAACTGAAGCTGAACCCCTCGGGAAGGTGGTTTTGGGAACTGTCAAGGGTGACCTCCACGATATAGGGAAAAACATTGTGGGGATGCTTATGAGAGGGGTGGGGTTTGAGGTATTTGATCTCGGTGTGGATGTTTCGGCCGACAGGTTCATAGAATCCATTTCAGCCCAAAAAGCGGAGATCGTGGCCATTTCTGCACTGCTGTCCACGACCGTGCCTTCCATGGAGGACACGGTGAAGGCCATTAAAGGCTCATATGTTGGTGATCAGGTGAAGATTTTGGTAGGCGGGGCGCCAGTGGATCAAGAATTAGCAGCAAAAATCGGCGCGGATTCTTATGGTGAAGATGCTCCAGAGGCCGTGAAGAAAGCCATGGCTTTGATAGGTTAACAAGATTAGCGTTTGCTGGGGTTAGGATGATGACGAAAAGAAAAAAGACCATGACACGTCGTGAACGGGTGATTGCTGCGATGGAGCACAGAGAACCGGATCGCGTTCCTCTGAGCATGTCAATCACCATTGATGCCTACAATAATCTAAAGCGTTATCTGGACCTCGAACTGGAAGAGGATTTAAGACCGGGTCGTTGGACCGAAGTCTCCATTCATCCCCTTGTGGCAGAAAAATTTGGATTGGACATCATTTGGCTTCCTACGGGAAAGCCACAAAAGAAACCCAGGCAATCCGAGGATCCCGACAAATGGTATGACGGTTGGGGTGTTGAGTGGACCAAGATCCCTTTGCCGAACGGCGGTTACTACAACGAGATGACCGATCCTCCGCTCAAAAATGCCACCATTGATGACCTGGAGGATTTTGACTGGCCCGATCCTTATGACCCGGGCATTGTGGAAGGGGTGAGAGAGCATTACCGGCACATCCACAATGACACGGAATTTGCCATTCTTACCAAGTTCGGCGGCGCCGTTTTTGAACAGGCCTGGTACCTGCGAGGTATGGAGAGATTTCTGCTGGACATGGCTGAAAATGAGGAATTTGTGGCCGCCCTTTTGAAAAAGATCGCAAAGATTCAGATGGGAATTGACGAAGTGCTTATCGAGGCGGCCGGTGAATATGTGGATGTTCTACGTCTGAGTGGAGAAGACATGGGCACCCAGAAGAATCCCATCATATCCCTACCCATGTTTCGGCGTATGGTTCGGCCTCACCTAGAAAGGCTTTGGGCTTATGCAAAGGAAATGCTGCAGAAAAAGAACCCAAAAGCCAAGATTATGCTCCATTCCTGTGGAGCCATTCGGCCTTTCATCTCCGACTGGATTGACATGAAACTGGATGTCTTGGATCCGATACAACCCCTAGCCAAAGGTATGGATCCCTTTGAACTTAAGGCGGAATTCGGAGAAAAACTGACCTTTCACGGAGGCATTGACGCCCAGCATGTACTTCCCTTTGGGACCATAGAAGAGGTAAGGGAACACACCAGGAAATTTATCAAGGCCCTTGCCCCAAGGGGTGGATACATTTGTGCTCCGGTCCACAATGTTCAGAGAGATGTGTCTCCGGAGAACCTTATAGCCATGAGAGATGCCGTGGAAGAGTTCGGTTATTATCCTATCGATTGTTGATTCCTGGTGGATTGAGAACCAAGAAGGAAGAGGAGGTTTTAAAGATGTCAAAGCAGTACATTTTAGCCATTGACGAAGGGACGACCGGAACCAGGGTGTTGGTGGTTGACCATGATAGCACGATCATCGGCCAGGCCTATACCGAATTCACGCAGCACCACCCCGGTCCGGACAGGGTGGAACATGACGCCATGGAAATCTGGGACGTCACCAAAGAGATGTTGGAAAAGGCCCTTGGTGATGCGGGACTAACAGCCTCGGACATCGCTGCCATAGGGATTACCAACCAGCGCGCCACCACTGTGGTCTGGGATCGAAAAACGGGCGAGCCGATTGGGCCGGCCATCGTCTGGCAGGACACCCGAATGGCAGGATTTATTGAATCGATCAGGGCGCAATGGGCAGAAAAGGTCTACAATCGTACCGGATGGGCCCTGGCACCGGTCTATTCGTCCATGAGCATTCGATGGATCATGGATCATGTGCCCGAAGCCAGGGAACGGGCGAAGGCAGGAGAACTGGCTTTCGGCACCATCGATTCTTGGCTGATTCACAAACTGACCGGTGGCAAAGTGCATGCCATATCCGCCTCCAACGCCTCCGTTACCGGGTCCTACGACCTTGTCAATGACGAATGGTATGGTCAATGGCTGGATTTTTTGGGAATACCTCTTGCGATTTTTCCCGAGGTACGAGATGACTCCGGTGATTTCGGTGTGACCGATCCAACCCTTTTCGGCGCCGCAATCCCCATTACTTCCTCCATTGCGGACCAGCACGCGGCACTCTTTGCCCAAGGTTGTTTTGAACCGGGGACCGTCAAGTGCACCCACGGAACGGGAACCTTTCTGGATATGAACATCGGGTCCAAACTTGCCATTTCCAGAAATGGTCTGAACACCATCATCGCATGGCGCATGAAGGGAAAAACCACTTACGGCCTCGAAGGGTACGCGGCTGTGACCGGAGCTGCCGTGCAATGGCTTCGAGACGGCGCCCACATGATCGAAGCGTCTTCGGATACGGAATCCCTGGCAACCAGCGTTTCCGACAACGGCGGTGTCTACTTTGTTCCTGCTTTGACTGGCCTTTCCGCCCCGTATTGGGATTCCTTTGCTCGAGGGTTGATCATTGGAATTACCCGCAGCACCAAGCTGGCCCACCTGGTCCGGGCAACCCTTGAAGGAATCGTTTATTCAACCAAGGATTTTCTGGAGACCATGCGAACGGATTCAGGCGTGGAGATTAAGTCCATCAAAGTGGATGGGGGCGCCGCACGGAATAATTTCATTGTCCAGTTCCAGGCAGATATGCTGGACGCGGAGGTTGTGCGACAACGCAACCCGGAGGCAACAGGGATGGGCGCCGCCTATATGGCGGGGTTGGCCATCGGTTATTGGGACAGTCCTGAGGCCTGTCTGGAGGGGCAAACTATCGATAGAGTTTTTAAGCCGCAGATGCCCGCCGAGGAAAGGGATCGGCTTTATTCGGAATGGAACAAGGCCATCAAGCGCTGTATGGGCTGGGCCAAATGAGGCAATCATTTTT
>JACNIU010000283.1 GCA_014382905.1 Desulfobacterales bacterium | reverse complement strand
GGCATGGAAAACGAAGCCCGCGATGTGGCCATGTATTTGATTCGGTCCCTGCGTTCTGAGCCTCTGATGAAGGTGGGTGCCGGTTTTGGGCTGAATCGGTACAGCTCGGTCAGTAGTGCGGTTCTGCGCGTAAAGAGCAGATTGCAGAAGGATAAACAGTTTAGAAACCGCCTTGAATATATTGAAGGGAATATTCTCAAAGGTCAATCGTAGACTTGACCCCAAACCCGCCCCGGAGACCAGATAAAACAGCAGATGACCGTGATGTTTGCCGATGTTCGGGGCTGGACAGCCCTCTCTGAAAGCATGTCGCCTCAGGACAACTTCAATTTTATCAATGGGTACCTGCGGCGTGTGAGCCCCATGATTAAAGAGCATAATGGATTTATTGACCAATATTACGGGGACGGTGTGATGGCCCTTTTTCCCGGCGTGCCTGATGATGCGGTGATGGCGGCTATCGCCATGCACAGGGTTGTCGATGAATACAATAAAGAACGGGAAACATATGGGCTTCTGCCCATGGGCATCGGCGTGGGTCTCCATTTAGGTGACTTGATGCTCGGTATTATCGGCAGCGAAGACCGTATGCAGGGTGCGGTAGTGGCTGATGCGGTCAATTTGGCGGCACGGCTTGAAGGACTGACCCGGATCTATGGCTCCTCGGTTACCCTTAGCGAGCTGACCTTTTCCCATCTTAGAGATCCTCACAAGTATATGCACCGCTTTGTAGATAAGCTGCGCGTCAAAGGCAAAAATCAACCCGTCTCAGTGTATGAGGTATACGATGGGGACCCCCGACCGGTCGCTGTACTGAAAGAGCAGACCAAGGCGGACTTTGAAGAGGGCCTCCGGCTTTACTATGACAGGAAGTTCTCTGAATCCAGCGTCAAGTTCAACCAGGTGCTGCAAAACAATCCGAAGGATAAGGCCGCCCGCATCTATCTCGAACGTTGCGCTCACTATATGGTGAGAGGTGTTCCCGAGGATTGGACCGGCGTAGAAACTTTAGCCAAAAAGTAGTCCATGCTTACCGGATCTTGTTCTAAAACCCAGCCAAAGATATTTGAAAGTGTGGATCAGTCGAGTTTGAGATCCTTTTCGAGGGCCATGATTCTTCTCTCGATCTCGTCCCGCTCCTTCTGATCGGTGCTAACTTCTTTCAGCTTCAGCTTGAGGCCGAGCAGCTCCATCGATTTCCTGTGCTCCTGGCAGTTGACCTTCACGGCTAATTGTCCTCTCACCCTTCCTAATCCATAGCCAGAAAGGTGTTGGGATCAAGCCTGATACTGTCCTCCGGGATCGGGTGCCTGTCGTGGTCTTTCAGAAGCCTCAGGAAGACGCCCGAACGCTCAGGCTCCAACTGTATAACAATATTAAACAGATCATCCACTTCATGGCACGGATAAGGAATGCCCCTTTCATTGACTTCCGTAATGTGACGATGAGAAAGGGCTGAGAGCCATATCTCTGACCCGAACTCCCCGGCGATCCCTTTAAGTCCTTCAAATATGCTTCTTCCGGACCTTTCAAAGTCAAGGCCGTCTATGATGATGGTGTCAGGCCTGAAGTCAAGACGTTCCGTAAGGTTCTTGAGGTTGGCCTCAAGCCGTTCCAGCTCAAAGCTCCGGTTGAGGTAGGCAAGGATCATTCTGTTTCTCTCCATGAGAACTCGATATTCATAGTCATCGCCGATGTTGAGGGCCTTCAACAGATCGTAGTAGATCACATTATAATAGGAGGTGACCTTCTCAGGACCCTCTTCAAGAGAAACATGCACCAGTTTTTTCTGGCGAAAAATCTTATCAAAGGCGATATGAATCAGGCATGCGGTCTTGCCGACGCCGGCCCTGGCGACAAGGACCCCCAAGTTTCCCGCCCCTAACCCCTGACGAGACGATTTCTCCAAGATCTTTAACGGACTGACCGAAACAAAGTCTTTCACTATTTCTTTTCTCCTTTGGATTTCTTATTTAGGGTCGCCTTGAGCTCTTCTGACAGGGCCTCCGGGAGTCTTGAATATCTCGAAAACTCCATCGTGAACTCTGCCTTCCCCTGGGTCAGGGACCTGAGTACAGTCGCATATCCAAACATCTCCGCCAATGGCACTTCAGCCTCGATGGTGGTAAATTGCCCATCCTCGGTAGAACTCGTAATAAGTCCCCTTCGCTGATTTATGGAGCCCATAACATTCCCTTGAAACTCGGAAGGTCCTTCCACAGACACCTTCATGATCGGCTCAAGGATAACCGGCCGGGCCTTCATGTATGCCTGCTTGAAGGCGCCGATGGCCGCCTGGCTAAATGCCAGCTCAGATGAGTCCACGCTGTGGGATTTGCCGTCATTGACGGTAATCTTCATCCCGATAACAGGAAAACCGAGGGCGAGTCCTTTTCCCAGGCAGGCCTGAAACCCTTTATTTACTGCAGGGACATACTCCGTCGGTATAACACCGCCCTTTATCCGATTGACAAATTCATATGTGCCCTCTTCAGACGGTTCCATGAAACCGGCCACTCGACCGAACTGCCCGGAACCGCCTGTCTGCTTCTTGTGGGTATAGTCAAATAGCGCCTGACAGGTAATGGCCTCCCGGTATGCGACCTGGGGTACGCCGGTGACTACATTGGCGCTAAATTCCCTTCTCATCCTCTCCACGTAGACCTCTAAATGGAGCTCTCCCATGCCGGATATAATGGTTTCGCCCGATTCCTGATCCACAAACGATTTGAAGGTGGGATCTTCTCTGATAAATCGGTTTAAGGCCTTTGACATGTTGTTCTGCGACTTGTTGTCTTCAGGGGTAATGGCCAACGAAATGACCGGCGCCGGGACAAACATGGACGACATGCTGTAATTCAAACCCCCGTTGGCAAAGGTGTCGCCCGAGTAGCATTCCACACCGAAAAGCGCAACAATATCGCCTGCACGGGCCGATGACAGGTCTTCCATCTGGTCCGCATGCATCCTCACCAGACGCCCCACCTTGATCCGCTTCCCCGTCCGGGTGATGATAAGGTCATCCCCTTTCCGAATTGAACCCTGATATATCCTGAGATAGGTCAACTGCCCGTACGGTGTTACCTCCAACTTAAATGCCAGGGCCACAACAGGCATCTCCGGATCAGCTTCAAGAGGGACTTCGGCTTCACCTTTGTCAAGGTCAAGGGCCATATTTTTTGCGTCGGCCGGGGATGGCAGGTATCTGTTTACGCCGTCCAAAACGGCCTGTACACCGATGTTCTTGTAGGCGGAGCCCAGGAAAACGGGCGTCAGGAGTCTGGAAATGGTACCATTCCGCACGGCCGCATGGATCAGATCCTCTGTAACGCTATTCTCGAAAATAGCCTCCATAAGATCATCCGAAAACATGGACGCGGCATCTAACAACCCCTCTCTCCTGGCTAACGCATCCTTCTCCATCCCGGCAGGGATTTCATCTATCCTGACCTCATCGCCATTGGGCCCTTCAAAATAGAGGGCCTTCATGGAAACAAGATCCACCACCCCGGAAAGCTCAGATTCAAGCCCTATCGGAATCTGCATCAGGACGGCGTTATGGCTCAACTTCTGGCGCAACTGGTCCACGACCTTGTAAGGATCGGCGCCGGACCGGTCACACTTGTTTATAAAGGCAATCCGCGGGACCCGGTAACGGTTCATCTGCCGGTCAACGGTGATTGACTGGGATTGAACGCCCCCGACAGAGCAGAGTATCAAGACCGCTCCATCCATGACCCTCAAGGCCCGCTCCACCTCAATGGTAAAATCCACATGCCCGGGAGTGTCAATAATATTGATCTGATGCCCTTTCCACTCGCAGTGAGTAGCGGCAGAGGAGATAGTGATCCCCCGCTCCTTCTCCAGCTCCATGGAGTCCATTGTGGCGCCCACACCGTCTTTCCCCTTGACCTCATGAATGGCAAAGATCCGCTTGGTGTAGTAGAGAACTCTCTCGGTAAGGGTCGTTTTACCCGAATCAATATGCGCGCTGATACCAATATTTCTTAAGTTTTTAATCTCGTCCACTGCCTAAAAAAACCTCGTTCCCAATTAAAAAGAGGACCTGCTTCTACAGATCCTCTCTTTTTATATACCTGATTGCCTCAGTTATCAATTAATAATGCAGGCCTTCGGCCGCAGCCAAATCAGTAAACCCCAAATCCTGACACCCGACACCCGAAACCCCTGGCCCAGACCTGGCATGCTCGGTTACTCGCTCATTCACTCATTTGGCTCATGCGGCAAGCTTTTTTGCTCATTCCGACATGTCGCGCCAGGGCGGGCTTATTGCTAATGAATCAAAATAGCTAAAATTTTAATCATTAACCGCCAAACGTCAATCAACAATCAAAAGGGATATGCTTCCAGTTCAATAATCCTGTCAGCGATGGCCCTCTTGAGGTTTACCGTATCGATAGGCTGATAACGGGCCAGTTTCTTGACACCGGCCAACTGGGTCCGGAGCATATCACCCTCTTCCACATATGCAATAATCTGCTTGGCCCATGATTCTATCTGCGGAATGACCTCGTCCACATATACCTTGACGGCCGCAATCTGATATTTTGCCTTTTCTTCCCCCTGCCCATGAATGATCTTGAGGGTCCTTAGAAGGCCGGTCTCCATGGCAAAAATCTCGATGACAATGTCAGCAATCTTTGCCAGCACCTCCTGCTCCTTGGCCAGATTCTGCCCAAACTTCTGGGCAGCCACGCCGGCTACCATCAGGGCGATCTTTTTGCTCATCTTGACCATATGTTCCTGGAGTGCAAGCGGCGTATCCGGCAGTTGTACCGAGAGGGGCGAATAGGTCATCAGTTCACCGGCAATGGCCTGGGCCGCCGGGAGCAGGTTCAGCCTCCCCTGGAGCGCCCTCCGCATCATGGTCCCGGGAACTAACATCCTGTTGATCTCATTGGTCCCTTCCCAGATCCGGTTGATCCTGGAATCCCTGTAATACCTCTCAGCCGGGTATTCGGCGCAAAACCCGTACCCCCCGAGAATCTGTACATATTCATCAACACAGTAGTCCAGGACCTCGGAACCATACACCTTGGTGATGGAGCATTCCGCAGCATATTCCTCAATCACCTTGGCATTCTCTTCGCCGCTCTTTTTGGCTTCAGCATCTAATGTTACAAGCTTATCATCGAACATACCGGCCAACCGATACATAACGCTGTCGCTCATGTATGTCTTGACCGCCATATTGGCCAATTTGGTCTTGATCATGCCGAACGAACTGATCGGCACCTTGAACTGAATCCGGCCGTTTGCATATTTCACGGCCTCTGTCACGCAGCCCTTGCAACCCCCCACTGCGGACGCCCCTAATTTCCAGCGGCCGATGTTGAGGATATTAAAGGCAATCTTATGACCCTGCCCGATTTCAAAGAGTACGTTTTCAACCGGGACCTGGGCATCCTCGAGGATGACCGGCCGGGTGGAGGATCCGTGTATCCCCATCTTTTTCTCTTCCTTACCCGTGGAAAGACCTGGAAAATCCTTTTCGACGATAAAGCCTGTGAATTGTTCGCCATCCACCTTGGCATAAACGATGAAGCTGCTGGCCCAACCCGCGTTGGTGATGAACATTTTCTCCCCGTTGAGGATATAGTACTTCCCATCTTCGGATAGGACTGCCTTTGTCTTGGCGTTAAGGGCATCCGACCCGGACCCCGACTCTGTCAGGCAATAGGCCCCGCACCACTCGCCGGAGGCCAGTTTGGGAAGGTACTTCTGTTTCTGCTCTTCATTGCCGAAATAGACTATCGGGAGTGTCCCGATCCCGGTATGGGCGCCGTAGACACAACTGAAAGCGGCGGCATTACCCATGGCCTCGGCCACAATGGTGGTGCTGACCTTGTCTAATCCGAGTCCGCCGTACTCTTCGGGGACATCGGTTCCGAGGAGCCCTAATTCTCCGGCCTTTGCCAAGAGCGAAAGGACCAGTGCATGATCCTTCTCCTCAAGCCTGTCAACATTGGGTTGAATCTCTTTTTCAACAAAATCCTTGGCGGTCTCGAAGATCATCTTGTGTTCATCCGTAAAGTCCTCAGGGGTAAACACCTCCTCAGGGGCCACATCCGTGATTAGAAACTCCCCCCCTGCAAAAATTCTGTTATCTCCCATTTTTATCTCTCCTTTCTCAATTTTCGACTAAAAGCCTAATGCAGGCCTTCGGCCGCAACCAAATCAGCAAAACCCAAATCCTGACACCCGAAACCCGCAACCTGCAACCTCAATCAACAATTTTACCCCATTCAATTCCTCAATTCTCAATAATCTTCAATTTCAAAGATCCCCGCAGCACCCATGCCAAAACCGATACACATGGAAACCAGACCCCATCTCAACTTCCGTTCCTGCATCTCATAAATCAACTGGGTGGTCAGCTTTGCGCCCGTGCATCCCAACGGATGGCCTAAGGCAATGGCCCCGCCGTTCACGTTGGTGATCTCTTCATTGATCCCAAGCTCATTGATGCAATAAATGGCCTGGGCCGCAAAGGCCTCATTCAGTTCGACCAAATCGATCTGGTCGAGGGTCATCCCTGCTATCTTGAGGACTTTCGGGATCGCCACGGCCGGCCCTACCCCCATAACCTCGGGCTCACAACCTTCGACGGCATGATATCTGAAGGTGGCCATAGGTTTAAGTCCTAATTCCTTGGCCTTCTCCTTTGACATGAGCACAACCCCGGCAGCCGCGTCACTGGTCTGCGAAGAGTTGCCGGCAGTGACGGATCCATTCGGCTTAAAGGCCGGGCGTATGCCCGAGATCCCTTCCTTTGTGGTCCCGGGCCGTACACCCTCGTCTGTATCGAAAATAAATTCCTCGTATTCGAAACGCCCGTTGGGCAGTTGCTTCTGTTTTTTTACCGTCAGCGGAACAATCTGGCTCTTGAATCTGCCAGCCTTGACGGCTGCCTCGGCCTTCTGCTGGCTCTTGGCCCCGAATTCATCTTGTTTATCCCTGCTGATATGGTAACGTTCGGCAACATTTTCTGCGGTGAGACCCATGCCGGTGAATCCGCCCGGCCTCATCTCCACCAATGCCGGGTTCGGATACATCATGCTCCCGCCCATGGGGATCTGGCTCATGCTCTCCACGCCGCCGGAAATCACCACATCGGCATACCCGCACATAATTTTCTCAGCGCCGATGGCAATGGCCTGGAGCCCGGAAGAACAGAACCTGTTAACGGTCATCCCGGGAACACGATCCGGCCACCCCATTGACATCACCAGGACCCTTCCCAAGTTAAGTCCCTGGACTGACTCGGGAAACGTACATCCGATAACCACGTCGTCAATAAGCATCGGATCCAGATCCCCGGCCCGTTTCAATAAATCACCCAACACAGCGCATCCCATCTCTTCAGGGCGTGTATCTTTCAATATTCCTCGGGGGGCCCTTCCGGCTGCCGTCCTGCATGCAGCAACTATTACGGCTTTTTTCATCATATCATCCTCCCTTCAGGGTTAGTCAAATAGTTGAATTGTTGAGTGGTTTAAAGTCTAACGCTGACTACTCGACTGGTTAACCACTCGATGGTTTTTTCAGTTCCTGAGCGGCTTACCTGTGGTCAGCATGTGCTGGATCCTGGCCTGGGTCTTGGGGTCGCCGCAGAGGCTCAGGAAGGCCTCCCTCTCCAGGTCTAAGAGATATTGCTCTGTCACCTTGGTATCGGCTAACACATTCCCGCCGCATAGGACGTATCCCACCTTGGTGGAAACCGTTACATCGTGATCGGTAATATAGCCGGATTCGTGCATGGTCCAGATGGCCAGCTTAATCATGGCAAACGTGTTTTCACCGCCTACCCTTATCTCATCCTTGGGCCTTGGCGGAACATAACCCTCTATGTTCATTGCCTGGACCGTTTTTTTGGCGTCTTCTATCAGGTAATCCCGGTTCACTGTCATCATATCGGTCGGCCTCAGGTAGCCGAGCTTGACCGCCTCTTGTCCCGACGTGGCCACCTTGGCCATTGCAATCGTCTCAAAGGCCCTGGCAATAAATGGCATCATCTCGATCTGTTTCGGGTAGAGCCCGCCTTTTTGAACCTCGAACAGGTGTTCTGTGTTGCGGATGAGCAGCTCCTTGCATCCGCCCCCGGCAGGAATCACACCCACGCCCACTTCCACAAGACCCATATAAGTCTCTGCTCCATACCGCACGCGATCCGCAGCCAGGCAGACCTCGCAGCCACCACCCAGGGCCATTCCGGCAGGTGCGGCCACAACCGGCTTGTCCATATACTTGAGTTTCATCAACGAGTCCTGCAATGACTTGATAGCCCAATCCAGGTCATCCCACTCCTCTTCCTGTGCTGCAAACAGGACCATCGGCAGGTTGGCGCCGACGGAAAAGTTGGTGCCATGGTTGGCAATGACCAGACCTTCAAAATCCCTGCTCACAATATCTGCTGACTTGTGGATCATGGCGATGATATCTTCGCCGATGGCGTTCATTTTGGCGTGAAATTCCAGGCAGGCCACGCCGTCACCAATGTCTATGAGTGAAGCGCCCGTGTTTGCAGCCACCTCTTTTTTCTGATCCTTGAGCGAAGGCAACAGGATAATACCTGGTTTGACCGGGATTTCCCTGTAGTCCTTGGAGGGGATATCGTAAAAATAGAGGGCCCCGGCTTCCTTCTTGTAGAAAGACGTTTTCCCGTCGGAAAGCATCTCGTCTACCCATGCGGGGATCTCGTAACCGGCCTCTTTCATCTTGGCAACAGATTTGCTTAGGCCTATGGCATCCCATGCCTCAAACGGGCCCAACTTCCGGGCAAAACCCCATTTCATGGCATTATCAATATTAACGATATCGTCAGCGATCTCAGGGATCCGGTTGGCCGAATAGATGAGTGTCTCCCCTAAGGTCCTGAAGGTGAACTCCCCGGCCTTATCTTTGGCATAGAAAAGGGATTTGATCTTTTCGCCGGTCCCGGAGAGGTTCTTGGCGGCCTCCAGAGAGGCAAATTTGACCTTCTCCTGCGGTGTATGTTCCAGTGTGTTGTAATCAAGAGAGAGAATAATCCGCTTCCCCTCACTGTCTTTGATCTTCTTGTAAAAGCCCTGTTTGGTCTTTTCGCCCAACAGCTTTTTCTCAAGCATGGCTGAAATAAACTCCGGGGCCTTGAATGTCTTTCGCTTTTCATCATCAGGGGCCCCTTCATACACATTGTCCGCAACATGAAGAAGTGTGTCGAGGCCTACCAGATCTGCGGTCCTGAAGGAGGCGCTCTTGGGGTTCCCGACAACAGGCCCGGTCAGTTTGTCCACGGCCTCGACCGTCAGCCCTAAGTCCATCATGGCGCTGATAACCGAAAACATGCTGAACGTCCCGATGCGGTTCGCCACGAAATTGGGGG
The DNA here is from genome assembly GCA_014382905.1 of Desulfobacterales bacterium. Taxonomy (GTDB): domain Bacteria; phylum Desulfobacterota; class DSM-4660; order Desulfatiglandales; family Desulfatiglandaceae; genus JACNIU01. The sequence goes on along the minus strand of JACNIU010000283.1, from coordinate 9,984 downwards.
TGTCTTTGGCATACACAATACCTTTGCCCACCACTCTCTCGCAGGTTTCGGCCAAGACCTCCACCACTTCGGGGAGGGTATCAGGACCCGGAACGATCTCCAACAGTTTCATATATCTTGGCGGATTGAAAAGGTGAGTGATGGCAAAATGTTTTCGAAAGTCATCTGAGCGGCCTTCGCACATCTCTTTGGCAGGTATCCCCGACGTGTTGGAGGTGATGATGATCCCCGGCGTCAAGACCTTTTCAATCTTTTCAAAGACACTCTGTTTGATATCTAAACTCTCCACGACCACTTCGATAATCCAGTCAACGTCCTTTAATCGTCCAAGGTCGTCTTCCAGATTGCCGATGGAAATCAGTTTGGCATTCTCAGGGATATAAAAGGATGCCGGTCTTGATTTCAACGCACCTGTCAGCCCGTTCTGGGCAAACCTGTCCCTGAAATCTCTGCTCTCCTCTGTCAGCCCTTTCTTCTTGTCGGCATCAGACAGTTGAGGCGGGACAATATCGAGGAGAACCGTTTCGATGCCCACATTGGCCAATTGGGCAGCAATGGTAGCCCCCATCACCCCGGCCCCGATAACTCCGGCCGTTTTTATTTTCTTATCCATAGACACCTCCTTATCGGTAATTCGGATTTTGGATTGCGGATTGCGGATTTAGTCCTGACATTCATGTGTAAAACAAGCGGATTACAGCCTCCGGACAGACAGAGAGGGCGTCTTGTCAAACAGAGGCTCTCTCCTGGCGTCAATTGCCTCGAGAAAACATGAATGAACTTTCATTCATTTTTGGAAGGTAATATGGGTTCTTTTTGAAGTCAAGCTTTTTTTGGCGATAAAAAGGCAGCCCGGCAGGAAACTAAAAAGATGCCTTGAAATATTTCAGGATTTCAGAAATCCATGGGGGGAAGGCCCCAGCTCTCTGAGGACAGAGGACACACTTTTCAGTATTTGGGCCACCCTGCCGTATGCGAGTGATGAGGCGATGATCCCGGCGGTCTCACGGTCTCGCAGATCAGGGTAGTTGTAAAGGTATTCAAGGGGATCCGGATGGACCCAGTGGCGTGAATTATAGCGATGGTAGAGTTGGTCGAGGGATGCTTTTACAAGTTCACCTGACATTCCGGGCCGAGGATCTCCAGGAGTTCGGAAAATACAACATTAAGATTTACAACTCCGACAATTTTCCCCTCCCTGTGGACCAACTGCTGTCGGACGTCATTCTTGAACATGGCGTAAATAGCCTGGTTTACGGTGTCTTTCTCCTGTAATACCGGCTTGATAATAGGATTCATGATATCTTTGACTTTCTTATGGGCCTCCTGGTTGATCAACTCACAAAAGGTCCTGTGAAGCCATTCAAAGTGCTCCTGAAAATCACTGACCTCCTCGGCAACTTCCAATGACCGCGATGACAGCATCGCATGATAGGCCATGAAAACTTCCGGCACCTTGGCAGGTTCGGGGACTAAGCCTCTAATGATATTATACATGGACAACTTTCCCACGATTGTATTTTGAGCGTCCGTAACGAAAAGTGTACGGTGAAAACCACCTGTACCTTGGGCCTTCACATTTTCATATTTCTTTTTCAAGATAGCCAGGGCATCACTCAGCCGCGAATTCATACCCACCTTATCGTACGCTTCGATAGGCACCATTATATCCTTCACCCTTTTTTCTTCCGCCATATTTGCATTTCTCCTTTAGAAATTAAGGTATCAGCAGCGTTTTGCAAAGGTCTCGGCTCCTCAAGTGGTTAAAGCAACGACCGATGTCTCCCCCAATGACCTGCTGCCTCATTCAATATATGATCTGCCACGAAATCTCAAGGGCATTTTTCCTGCAATCCCGATCAGGCCATGGAGCCCCCGTCCACAGTAATGATCTCGCCGGTAACAAAATCGGACAGATTTGACGCTAAAAAAAGAACTGCGCCAACCACGTCGTCTGTTTCTGCGATCCGGCCCATCGGGATGGTGCTGGCGATCTCCCTTAACAGGGATTCGTTGCTCCAGAAAGGCTGGCTGAACTGAGTCCTCACCACGCATGGCGCCACCGCATTGACATTGATACTATCCTGAGACAGTTCTACCGCCAGGACCTTCGTAAGCATTTCCACTCCAGCCTTTGCCACGCAGTATATCCCCATTCCCATGGCAGCCTTCCTCGCGGCTATCGAGCTGATGTTGATGATTTTGCCTCGACCGGCCTTTCTCATCAACGGCACTGCCCTGGCAGAGGCCAGAAAAGTCCCCTTGAGATTGGTTGCGATGATCTTGTCCCACAGGCCTTCGTCTGTCTCCGTTACAGACGGCGTGAGGATGTTCATGCCCACATTGTTCACGAGGATGTCCAGCTTGCCGAAGCGGTTCTCAACCCCTTGAAACAGGGCCGTCACCTCATCTGAGCGGCCCACATTTGCAATAAAGGCTGTAATATCCAGCCCCTTGTGGCCAAGATCCAAAACGGCCTGATCCAGATTGTCCTGCTTTCGGCCGCAAATGGCCACCTGTGCCCCTTTCTCTGCCATGGCCATCGCAATCGCCTTTCCCAACCCCCGGCTCCCGCCGGTCACCAATGCCACTTTGCCTGTCAAATCCAAATTCATTGCGCTCATTTTACACCCTCCTTTTTTTCGCCAAATGGAACATAAAATCTTAAAGAAGTCAAATTCCCCTGTTTGAAAATTCACAGCGAGCGCATTCTCCGCAGCTTGCTGCGGGGTTAGCGAGCGAACTTAAAATGAAGAAATCCTCCTTAAATTTGGGAGATTCCCCGTAGCTTGCTGCGGGGTTCTTCAATTTACGGCTTTTTCCTTGACTGCCATTACTCAATTCCCTATTTTGTAACCCAATCTGACATGAATGAACCCTTTAACTTTAGTTGCCGGACATGGACCGGGTTGCGAGTTGCAGGTTTAAAACCACACCGCCCCCGTTACATCTCCACCCCACTTTAGGCACTTTAGCTCACTTTAGACACTTTAGGCACTTCACCTATATGACAACTAAACGCCTGCTGATACTGTTACCTACGCTGATCATACTTTTCCTGATCCAGTCCTATCTCTGGGTCCCCACCTATGAGGAACAGACAAGGGGCAATCCCAATCGGCTAAACGAATACATCACATCATCTCTGGGGGATGCGACCCTGTTGAATCCGATCCTTTCGGCCAATACTGCCAGCAGCCAGATAGAGTCACTTGTCTTTGACGCGCTTATTGACCGGGACCATGAACTCCGTTTCAGGGGACGTCTTGCCACCTCATGGGAAATCTTTGAAGAGGCCTATTTCTGTGTAAATCCCCAGGCCGCGATACCTGGCACCGGTGAGGCAGGTGCCGAGGAAGTCGCCCGGATGATTCGTGAAGCAATAAAGGGGAGAGCGGGCCTTGACCCTGAATTGAAGGTTACGTTAACCCGCATCAAGGAGATTATCATCATACCCCCGGAGGATCTTATCACCAGCAGATATTCGAAGGCGCCTGGCGAAAAAGAGAAGGGGCAGAAAATAAGGATCACTGTCCAGTCGCCTGCCCGTATCAAACTCATTCTTTCTGAAGTGGATCAGGACCTCTTCAATAACCTGTCAAAGATTTTGGGGGATGATTACTTCCGGTCCTTTGACGGCAAGCAGTACCTGAAGACTGAACCCCCGGTAGATACAGAGACCTTAGCCGCTTACGCCAAGGAACTCCTCCCTGCAACCGAGCACAATCCTGTCATCATTTTTCACCTGAGGCCGAACGTCAGGTTCCATGACGGCCATATTTTTGATGCCGATGATGTGAGGTTTACCTACCAGGCCATCATGGATCCGGCAAATCTCTCTCCACGGATTGCCGATTATGAACCGGTAAAGAGGGTAGAGGTGGTTGATCCCCTGACCGTTCGTATTGTTTACAAAAGGCTTTATTCTCCTGCGTTGGGGACATGGGGCATGGGGATACTCCCGGAGCACCTCCTCAATCGAACGGTTCTCAAGAAGGAGGCGGCGCTTCTCGGCAAGAATCCGGACAAGTTTTCCATACGCCAGAGCGGCTTTAACCGCAACCCCCTGGGGTGCGGACCTTTTACCTTTCAGGAATGGAAATCCGACCAGTTCATATCGCTGGACCGCTTTGACGGATACTGGGAAGGACCGCCCAACTACCAGCGATATGCGATGCGTATCATACCCGACCTCCTGACCCAGGAGATGGAATTCTATTCAGGGACCCTGGACAGCTACAATGTCCAGCCTCACCAGGTCAGCAGACTGGAAAAAGATCCCAGGTTCCAGAGCTTTTCCGGGACCTCCTTCGGATACTCATATATTGGCTACAATATGCGAAGGGCCCCCTTCGACGATGTGAGGGTGCGAAGGGCCCTTGGCATGGCCCTGAATGTGGATAAGATCATAGAATATGTGCTGTATGGCCAGGGAGAGAGGATTACCGGGCCTTTTGTGATACAGTCTGATTATTACAATCACCATATCCCGCCTGTCCCCTACGATCCCGAGGGTGCGCTCAAGCTGCTGAACGAGGCCGGCTGGCACCGCAATAAAGCAGGGTGGCTCGAAAAAAATGGAAAGAAATTCGAATTCACCCTGATTACCAACAGTGGCAATGACATTCGCAAGGCCGTTCTGGCAATTGCCCAGGATGCATGGAAACAAATCGGCATAGACATTCGCACCGATATGCTGGAATGGTCGGTGTTTATTCAGGAGCGGGTAGACAAGGCCGATTTCGATGCCGTGGTCTTGGGTTGGGTAATGGGTATTGAGCCTGACCTCTACCAGATATGGCATTCCAGCCAGACCCATCCTTATCAGCTCAATTTCGTGGGCTTCAAGAATAAAGAGGCCGACGATCTTATTGTAAACATCCGGCAGGAGTACAATCACGACAAACAGGTGGCCTTCTGCCACAGATTCCATGAACTGATCGCCAGTGAGCAGCCCTACACCTTTCTCTATGTGGGCAAGTGGACAGCAGTTCTGGATAAGCGAATCGTCATAAAAGACCTGGATAAAGATGGGGTGATGCTCTATAAAAAGATCCAGCCCACAAAGACGGGGAATTACACCTTTCATTTTAACAGGTGGATAAAGGTGCCCGAGATGCCCCAGCTTTCAACCGAAGGGTGGTAGGGGGTTTTTATAATGTTTTCATTCATCGGCCGAAGCATAGTACAAAAAATAGTAACCCTCTTTTTTGTCTCGGTAGTCTCCTTTCTCATCATCCATCTCGCACCGGGCGAACCCAGCCAGGTGGACCCGATGAACCCCAAGTTTACGCCTGAGATGGTGGAACGATTCAAGAAGGAATTCCACCTGGACGAGCCCCTTTATGTACAATACATCTATTTCTACAGAGATCTGTTCACCGGCAAAATCGTTTCATGGAAGGACAACCAATCTGTACTGACAAAGATATGGGAACGGTTCCTGAACAGCCTCCCCCTCTTTATTGTAGGAACCATCCTGACCTGGACCCTTTCCTTTCCGGTTGGGATCCGCTCGGCTATTTTCAGGGGCGGGGCGTATGACAGGAGCGCCACCTTTTTTTCCTATCTCCTCATATCGATTCCCGGCTTCTTTTTCGCCTACATCCTGATCATCCTTGTGGTCACCACCCTCCATGTGCCAGTCATAGGGATGGAAACCTTTGGATTAGGGGCTTCATCCTGGGGCAATATGCTCATGGACCGGATCTGGCACCTGTTGATCCCCTCCGTATTGGGCGCCACCGGCGGGATAGCGGTCCTGTCCAGGTATGTACGGAGTCAGATGCTTGAAGTGGAAGGACAGGATTACGTGAGGACCGCCAAGGCCAAGGGCCTCCCTATGGAACAGGTCCATTACAAACACGCGCTCAGAAACGCCCTCCTCCCATTTGTGACCATGTTCGGACTGATTCTTCCGGGCCTGATCGGGGGATCGGTCATCATCGAATCGATCTTTTCCTGGCCAGGCATGGGGAGGATGGCCTACGAAGCGATCCTCGCAAGGGATTATCCGGTCATCCTGACCGTTAATTTTATTTCCGCAGTGCTGGTCTTGGCCGGCACCTTTATTTCAGATCTCCTCTATCTCGTTGTAGACCCGAGGATACGACTTTGAGGATTGATGATTGGCGATTGTTGATTGTTGATTGACGACAAGTGAATAACCCGCAAAAAGACAGAGGTCAGAAGTCAGAAAAAACCCGAAACCTGCAACCATAACGACTATAAAGCATCCAGTATCCAGTATCGAGAAACCAGCATCCAGCATCCAGCATCCAGTATCCAGAAACCAGTAGCCAATGACAAATAACCAACACATATTGGAAGCGCCGTTTGCCCCGAAGCAGACACGTCTGCAGGAGTTGTGGCAACTGTTTAAACAGAACCGGCTTGCCATCCTGGGCCTGATCATCTTTGTTCTCTTTTTCGTTACCGCCGTGATCGGCGTCATTCTGACATCCAGTCAAGACCCTGTTTTTGACCCGGCCATGGTCCGGCTTCAGGATAAGCTGCTCCCCCCCCTCACGAGGCCCAACCTTGAGACATTGCAACCGGCAGAAATTCCAGTCCTGGGTATTTATCTTTTCGGCACCGATGACCTGGGGCGGGATGTCTTTGCAAGGATGCTCCAGGGGGCCTGGGTGTCCCTCACGGTGGGGTTTGTGGCCGTAGGGATCTCGGTCCTGGTAGGGATATTTATGGGGGGTATTGCCGGATATTTTGGACAGGACCACATCTGCTTTGATCATATCGCGATCGCCTTCATCCTGTTTACCGGGTGCATCCTCGTTGCGATCGGCTCAACCTATCCGGGGGTGGCATTTCTTGTGGCAGGCCACGCGGTTATTTTCTTTCTCCTCTTCTCAAAGAGGAAGCGGCCAAAACAGGCCTCACCGGGATGGCTCCATCGAAAGGCCATATCTATTGACACCCTTATCATGCGAATGGTGGACATCATGCTCTGTTTCCCGAGCTTTTTTCTCATCCTGACAGTAGTCGCCCTGCTGCCTGCAAGTATGTACAATATCATGATCGTCATCGGCCTCACGAGCTGGATGGGGACCACCCGTTTTGTCCGCGCCGAGTTTCTCTCGCTGAGGGAACAGGATTTTGTGACCGCAGCAAAGGCCCTCGGCGTTGGCAGCTTCCGCATTATATTCAGGCACATGATGCCCAATGCCATTGCACCGGTCCTGGTATCCTCCACCATCGGGATTGCCACGGCCATTTTGACCGAGGCGGGCCTCAGTTTCTTAGGGTTTGGTGTGCCGCCGCCGCATGCAACCTGGGGGAATATCCTTTCAGATGGAAAGCGTTTCATCTTTGATGCGCCCTGGCTCACGTTCATACCGGGTATCGCCATCTTAATCGTCGTCCTCTGTTTTAACCTGTTCGGTGAAGGCCTAAAAGACGCCCTGAATCCAAAGCTGAGGGAAAGGGGGTAGGCACTTTCAATGAACAACACTTTGCTTTCCGTTCAAGACCTGAAAGTTTATTTCAGGGGTCGGGATAAAACAGCCCGGGCCGTGGATGGGGTCAGTTTTGATATCCGTTCAGGAGAGACGGTCTGTTTGGTGGGCGAATCCGGCTGCGGAAAGACTGTTTCGGCCCTTACCATTCTCGGCCTTATTCCAACGCCCCCGGGTGAAATTGTGGCCGGCAAAATCATCTTCAAGGGAAAGAACCTGCTGGATCTGGACGAGGCCGATATGCAGAAGATACGGGGGAAACATATCGCTATGGTCTTCCAGGAACCGCTGACATCACTGAACCCTGTGTTTACTATCGGTGACCAGATCGGGGAGGCAATAATGATTCATGAACAGGTTGAACCCGGCGAACTGCGCAAACGATGTATACAGCTCCTGAAAGATACCGGGATCCCGTCTCCTGAGCAACGCCTGAAGGACTACCCGCATCAGTTGAGCGGGGGACAGCGACAGCGGGTAATGATCGCCATGGCCTTGGCCTGCAATCCCGACCTGATCATTGCCGACGAACCGACCACCGCCCTTGACGTGACGGTTCAGGCCCAGATCCTGAATCTCATGAAGTTCATTCAGCAGAAGTCATCCATGTCAATACTTTATATCACCCACGATCTCGGCGTAGTGGCCAATATCGCCGACCGGGTGTATGTCATGTATGCCGGGGTTATTGCGGAACAGGGAAATACTTCCCAGATTTTCCGTACCCCTCGCCATCCATATACCCAGGGGTTATTAGCTTCCCTGCCTGTCCGGTCCAAGAGGGGGAAGAGACTGCACAGTATCCCAGGTGCCGTGCCCAACCCGGCCTATAAACCGCCCGGATGCCCCTTTCACCCCAGGTGCGCTTTTGCCGTTGAGACCTGCAGGACCCAGTTTCCTGAAATGTGTAACCATGGAGACGGCCACCTGAGCCGCTGTCCGGTCATAAGAGATTTATGATTGATGATTGTTGATTGATGATTGTTTGGAGGAGGAATTATCGAATCATTAGCCACTAATCACGAACAACAGATCACGAACCACATCACCCTCCGGGTTGAAGGGCTGAAAAAATACTTTCCTGTCCGAAGAGGATTCTTTCAGAGGATTTCCGGGTGGATCAAGGCGGTTGACGGGATTGACCTTGAGATAGAAAAGGGGAAGACCTTAGGCCTTGTGGGCGAGAGCGGTTGCGGCAAATCTACCGTTGCCAGGGTCGTACTGCGGCTCCTGGAACCTGACGCGGGGAAGCTCATCTATAACGACAGTGACATCACCCATCTTTCTCACAAGGAGATGAAAGCGCTGCGAAAAGAGATGCAGATTGTTTTCCAGGACCCCTTTGGCTCTCTCAATCCCCGGATGACGGTCGGACAAACCATTGACGAAGGTCTTAGAAGCATGGGGCTCCTGAAGGCTGAAAGGAAAGAGCGGAGGGATGAACTCCTCGAAATGGTGGGGATATCGGCTACAAGCGCCGACCGGTACCCCCACGAATTCAGCGGAGGCCAGCGGCAAAGGGTCGGAGTGGCGCGGGCACTGAGCGTGGAACCCTCCCTGGTCATCTGCGACGAACCGGTTTCGGCCCTGGACGTATCCATCCAGGCCCAGATCATCAACCTCCTTAAGGACCTTCAGGAACAGCTTGGCCTCAGCTATCTGTTTATCTCCCATGATCTCAATGTGATCGGTTACCTGAGTGACAGGGTGGCCGTCATGTATTTGGGCCACATTATGGAATATGCAAGGTCCGAAGATCTATTTGAGAGTCCGCTTCACCCGTATTCGTCCGCCCTTCTCTCGGCCGTTCTGGTGGCTGAACCGACCAGAAGGCCGGCGTTAAAATTATTGGGAGGGGATGTCCCAAGCCCCTTGGATCCGCCGCCGGGGTGCAAGTTCCAGGGGAGGTGTCCGCAGGTTGAAGAGCGGTGCCGGAAGGAAGAAATAGGCTTTTCCCGTATCAGCGAAGATCATCTGGTGAGGTGCTGGAAAGTAAAGGCGAACTAATCAGATTATCGAAAATTTCTCTTGACTTTTCAACAGAAATAAACAAGATTAAAAGGTTCGAGACCTTTGAAAAATGTTCAATTTTGGTCAAGATCAAGAAAGGCGAGAATTTCAACCACAGGAATATATAGAATATTTCGAGGATTGAAATTTGAGCCTGACGCCGAGATTGGCCAAAAGGGGGCGTTTTGCAAAGGTCTCGTTTCTTCTTTTGGCAAGGGAGGCGTATCTATGCACCCACAGCTCAACATCTTTGCATAAGGATGTTATTAGGATTCTACCATATTCTACTGACGGCTACCACATCATTAACAACTTATCAATAAGCCCTAAGGGGTTCCCTGTTTTATGGCTGTTTTCTGCATAGTAAAATGGAGTTGTCCAGGATTATTGATTGATGACCCTGTCTGTGTTATCAGTGTGCAAGAGACCTTTATCCATCGCAGATGCCCTGTAGGGCCTTCCGGAGCTACAGGGCACGGGGAAAAGTGCCTGTGCTGGAACA
>JACNIU010000139.1 GCA_014382905.1 Desulfobacterales bacterium | reverse complement strand
ACGTTATCCAGGATCTGGACCGGCTGGTCAAGCTCAAGGCCGCCATGGCCATGGAAAAGGCAGCAGAGAACCAGGGTGAGGCGGGCGCCGGCATCGGTATGGGTATGGGTTTCATGATGCCGGCCATGTTTGCCGATGCGTTTAAACCGCAACCAGGGGCCATGCCGCCCGAGACATTTTGCCCGGACTGCAAACAGGCAATTTCCAAGGACGCCAAATTCTGCCCTCATTGCGGGCATCAGCAGTTGGTCATCGATCAGTGTGTCGCCTGCGGGAAGAACCTTCCCGCCAATGCCAGATTCTGCCCTAAATGCGGTCATCGGGCCGACGAAAAACCGGCCCCCAGGACCTGCTCCCACTGCAATACCGAAAACCTGCCGGGTTCCGCATTTTGCAATCAATGCGGGGAAAGACTTTAGGATTGTTGATTGTTGATTGATGGGTTCGGAAAGAGCTGAATGCTTGATCTTTTTCCAAAACTTTAGGCATTTTAGGCACTTTAGCTCACTTTAGGCACTTTTCTTTCCAAGCCGTAGGCTTTACGAGCCGGAGGCCGGTTTATCCGGGTTAGGTCGATCATGAGTTTTACAGTTGAGCAGGAATGTCCTCAGTGCGGGGCGCCCGTTGAACTGGACGAGACCGATCATCTTCTTCAGTGTCCCTACTGTGAAGTGAACAGCTTTCTTTTTTCCGACGATTACTTCCGGTTTATCCTTCCCCACAATGCCCCCGGAAGGGAGATCATCTACGCCCCCTATCTCCGCTTCAAGGGGAGTGTCTTTTCCTGCGGCAGACAGGCTGTCCGCCACCGCGTCGTGGACATCACGCATCTGGGCGTGCCATTCAAACGATTTCCGGTCTCATTAGGGCTGAGGCCCCAAGCCATGAAGATGCAGTTTGTAAAGGTTGATACCAAGGGTTCCTTCCTGAGATGTTTTCTCAAAACCTCAGACCTGCTGGCCCGGGCCGAAAAGCATTCATCGGCTTCAGATTCCGGACAGGTCTTTCACAGGGCATATATCGGCGAAGCCCTGAATCTCATCTATCTCCCCTTGTATATAGAGAAAAGTGCCTTGTTTGATGCTATAACAAACCGGCCGGTCGCCAAATTGCCCAAAGAGAGCGACATCCTTTCTCCCATCACCGATAAACATCCACAATGGAAACTCACCTTCATGGCCACCCTTTGTCCTCGCTGTGGCTGGAACCTGACGGGAGAAAAGGACAGCGTGGTCCTGACCTGCGGCAACTGCGAAACCGCCTGGGAAGCAAAAAGGGGGAAATTCGTTCAGGTAGACCTCGCGGTGGTGGCCGGGGATCGACCGGACGCCTCTTATCTTCCCTTCTGGAAGATCGCTGTCCAAACAAAAGGTCTGGAAATCAATTCTTATGCCGATTTCATCCGGACAACCAACCAGCCCAAGGCGATCCAGAAGGCGTGGGAAAAGGTGGAAATGTATTTCTGGTGTCCGGCATTTAAGATCCGGCCGAAACTGTTTCTCTATCTTTCGAGACAGATGACCGTCTCTCAGAAAGTGCTGAATACCAGCGGAAGATTTCCAAAGAGATATCTTTATCCGGTAACATTGCCCTTAAGCGAGGCAATACAGGGGATGAAGGTCACCTTGGCAGGGTCGGCCGTGAACAAGAGAAAAATAATGCCGCTCCTCCCTGACATAAGTTTCTCCATAAAGAGCTCCGCCCTTGTTTATGTCCCTTTTACGGAAACGGCCCACGAAATGGTGCAGGAACATATGAATGTCAGCATTAACAAGAAATCGCTCGAGTTCGGGCGTTATCTGTAATTGTAACGGTTCACGAGTTCCCCGCCCAGCGGGATCTTCGACAGGGTTCAGGGTTCACCGAAAATCTGAGTCTGATGTTCGGCCGGAAGCGGCAGGCAAAAGGGGTGTTTTTCAAAGGTCTTTCATTGACACCGAGGCAAAGTTATGATCTATTCCTGTTGTTCACGACCCCGAATGTTGGGGATAGACGAATTCAATGATGTTGGGTCCTTAATGATTTGACATAACATGTTTTTTTCCAACTCAACTACTCAACCACTCAACTATTTAACCAATTCTAAAGGAGATTGAAAATGAAGCATTTGCTGGCAGTTGTATTCTCACTCTGTTTTATCGCCCAAACCGCCTGGGCCGGCTTGGAGATGGGGCAGGTTCCCGAAGAAGTCGTGTTAAAGGGTGATCTTGGTGGCAGATTGGATGGTAGCCCGTGGAGCAGCAAAGAGCTGAGAGACAAGGTTAACGTGATCTTCTATGTAGATCCGGATGAGAGGGACCTCAATAATGATACGAGCGAGGCCCTGAAAAAAGAAAATTTCCCTCGAGATAAATTTCAAAGCTACGGAATTATTAATATGGATGCAACATGGCTTCCCAACTTCATCATATCATCCTCTTTAGAAGAAAAGCAGAAACGCTATCCCACTACCATCTATGTGCGTGACTTCGACAAGGTCCTTGTCAAAGCATGGGGCATCGCCGATGACAACAGCGATGTATTGGCCTTTGACAAAGAGGGGAAACTGATTTTTAAGAAATACGGAAAATTGACTGCCTCAGACATACAGAAGCTCATAGAACTGATTCGCGCCCACCTTGACAAGTAGTCAGATGGGGAGAGTCCAAAGTCCAAGGTCGACCGATCAGTGACGACCGAATGACGATGAATGACGGCCGAAGGCCAAATGACTAATGACCAATGACCAATGACCAAATGACCCATCACAACTTCCAGCTCAGACAGATCGGCATTGTCCGCTCGCCCATAAAGGATATCGGTGAGGGCCCGCACCAGGAAAGCGAAGGCGCGCCAGAGGCCTGGATCGAAATCGAGCCCCAATACTCTGAAGCCTTAAAGGGGTTGAAAGTAGGCGCCGAAATCCTGGTCCTGACTTGGCTGCACGGAGCCGATCGATCCATATTGAAGGTCCATCCGAGGGGAAATAGGGAAAATCCAATCAAAGGCGTATTCGCCACACGTTCACCTCACAGACCCAATCCCATCGGCCTCCACAAAACGCGCATCACTGCTTTAGAGCCACCATCCAGGATCAAAGTAGAGTTTCTGGAGGTGGTAGACAATACCCCTGTCGTGGATATCAAGCCTGTCGTCTTTAACCGAAAAGATGGGTCTGCTGTTGACTGTTTCGCACTGAAACGACATATGAGCAGGTTATTGAAATGATGAAAAGAGAATATCCAACAAGCCTAAACTTAAAAGCGGCGTTAAAGAGATAGAGGAAGATGTCAGCTAACAGTCAACAGCAGACTTGACCCTCCCACGATCCAGAAGACCCGAGCAGGATTGCTTTGGATATTTTCGAAGAATAATGGGAAGGCCCAACAATTCGCCGAAGCGGACTGGAACTCGCCCCATCTGTTTAGCTCAATAGCGCTATATTAACACCTCTCGCTGGTTATTCGCATGATTACTCGAATTGAAGGATCATGGAGCTTAGCGAATTCAACATAGAAAAAAGGAGGGAATGATGGCGATAGACGAAAAAACGTGGACATTTTACAAGTATGTAAAAAAGGGGTCAAATCTACTCTTGACCCTTGCTTAATTCAAACTTCATGGCTTCAATGTTCTTCTTGATTCGCTTATTCTTTATCATGTCAGGTTTTATCTCACTGTTAATACGGAGAATTGTGCATCATGGGTCAAGAGTAGACTTGATAATCATATAAAGGGCTTAGGTAT
>JACNIU010000231.1 GCA_014382905.1 Desulfobacterales bacterium | reverse complement strand
GGAAAACCGATTTCTCTTGCAGGCTATACCAAGAGAAAAACCCCTCAGCTTATGGGCCAGGTGAGAGAGGCGATGTTGAAACAGATGGGGGGTGGAGATTCTGCCCCGGGAGTCGGCTTGAAGTCCAGCTCCGGGAAGCATCTTCTGCTGATGTTGATCGTCGCGGCCCTCTTCTGGGTGATGCCAGGTCTTTCGGCAGGCTATATCATGCCAGTCGACCAGATTATTGACAAAATGAGTTCCAAATTCGCCAATATCAAGACATTGATTATTGATCAGTCCACTCACGTGTTAAACCCTCAAGATAAAGAGGCCGCAATGGTTTTTAAGGAAAAGATATGGCTCAAAACCCCGGGATATTGCCGCTCGGAGGTCACCGGGCGGCCGGAGAGCCAGAGCCCTGTTGATGTCCCCCGGGGAACGGCGCTGGATGGGCTGGAGGTCGATACAGGGCAGGGAAACCGCGACACGACCTTCAGGCGGCTCCTGATGGCCAATAGAAAGGATGACATGCTGGTTTTTCTGTCTCAAATGGGGATTAATGTCACCTCTGTCGGCCTCACCCGGCTTGATGGGGCCATTGCGTATCGAGTTGGAGATAAGGACCCTGATCGTCCAAGGCTTCTGATTGACAAAGAGAGTTTTCTTCCGCTCCTCTTCAGTTATGTGGCGCCAGGGTCTTCAAACCAGAAACTGACGGTCGTCCGGTTCGACAACTACAAGGCGCTGGATTCCGGGTGGTACCCTTACGAGATAGGGTACACCATTGAAAAAGAGAAAATGGAGCGCTATTTTGTCCTTGATCTGAATGTAAACCCGACTATAGAAACCGCTTTTTTTGAGATCCCGGAAAAAAAGACCGGAACCCCGCAGATGCCGGGAAGTCACCAAGACGGGGAAGAAGATGCGCGGTTAGAAGAAATTATCAAAGTCCTTAAAGAGAAATATGGGAATTGAAGAATTGAGGGATTTAGGAATTTAGGTATTGAGGAGTGGTTATCATAACTTTAGGCGCTTTAGTTCACCTCAGATACTTTTCCGGTTTATCCGGGTGAAGGCTCATATGACCTTTGATTTCAGTATGGTGAGCGATGAAGACATCCGGCGGGAGAAGGAGAAGGCGCGTCGTCTGAGACGGACGCACTGGTGGTACAGCAGAATCGAGAAGGGGGTTTGCCATTACTGTCAACGCCAGGTGGGCTGGGAGAACCTGACCATGGATCATGTGGTTCCCCTTGCCAGGGGGGGGCAGAGCAAAAAAGGGAATCTCGTCCCTGCCTGCAAGGCGTGTAACAACAAGAAAAAGTACCTGTTGCCGGTGGAGTGGGAGGAATATCTGAGTTCTCTGGATGCCTGTCAGGAATGATCCTCTAAGCTTCGGTTTACTTCAACCTGCGTCCCGATGATCTTTGTGTCGTCAACTCCGAGGAGATCAGCGGCCCGGCCCAGGTTGACACCTATTTCAAGATACCCCGAACTCCCAAACAGGGCCAGGGTCTCCCCCTTTCCCTTTTGGGCGTAGGTCTTCAGCATCCCTTTGATAATCAGGTCTCCAAGTCTTATTACCGGTGTCCTCCCCCCTGTAAATCCCTCTATCTCTTTTCTGTGAATATTGGTGATGAGATTTCCGAAGTGGTCCACCCGGACGACCTGGCCGAAAAGGGTGTCCCCCTTCTGGTATGGAGCAGGGCGTTTCAGTTGAACAGGGTTATCAATGACCGAGCCCATCTTAAAAGGGTCAACGCCTCTTGAGAGATGTCCCGCAACCGGGGCAAAGATATCCCGTCCATGAAATGTGTGACTGACATGAGGAAGAAAGTACCGGGTCTCTGTGAGGTGGATGATGTTGATATCCGGATGGGCGTCCATGATCGGCCAGAAAATGCCATTGTCCGGGCCCACAAAAAGATGAGATCGGGTCAGTAAAGCGATTCCGCGTCTTTCGCTCCCTACCCCCGGATCTACTACCGTTACGTGGACGGTACCTTCCGGAAAGTACGGATAGGTCTCCTGGATGATAGCTGCGGCCTGGGTAATGTGTCCAGCCTTGACGTCATGGGTGATGTCAATGATGCGGGCTGCTGGATTGACAGATAATATAACCCCTTTCATCATTGCCACGTAAGGATCTTTGTAACCAAAATCGGTGAGCAGGGTAACGATTCCAGACGGTTTCACACGCATCCCTCCACGAGTTTCAAAGCCAAATTTTACATAATTTACATAGAGCTGTCAAAAAAAACACGAAGCCTCCCCTCACAGTCCCTCGCCTTGACTTGGCTACAGATTGTGCTATATCTCTTGTTGCCCCGTGAGTAGGATGCCTGTTGACCCTCAAGGGGGCCGCCTTTGAGGGTCCTGCAGTTCCAGACCGGCTGCAACTTAATTGGATTTACGAATCCACGTTCCTTATTAAGTGTTGACGAATTCGTAAAAAGTCGCAATCTGTGTTTTCAAGCATCATAACTAATTGATATTGCACTATTAAAATTCTGCTTTTTGTGTGTTTTGCGCCTTTTTGCGGCTATATCAGTGTTGGAGGGGGTTGGTGACAAAGCGGCCGTTGAAATGTTTCTGACGGAGGTATTTAGTAATGAAAAAATGCGTTTTTGTTTGTTTATGTTGCTTGTTTTTCATTTTGTGCTCAACGGCCATGGCTACCGGTGTGCAGGACGCTCAAACGGCTTTGCCTTCTCTGTTTTTCCCTGAGCCCGAGTACGAGTTCGATGCCGTGTTTGATGGCATGTCCATCCTGCACGATTTTGTGATTCAAAACAGGGGTACAGCCACCCTTGACGTCCAAAAGGCCTCAGGCGGGTGAGGGTGCATCATAGCCTCCTTCACGAGGCAAATTCCTCCCGGTGGCGAGGGAAAGATATCTGTCAAGGTAAACACAACCGGTTATGGCGGGAGAATTCTGAAAAAAACCATAAAGGTATATACCAATGACAAGAAAACCCCGGTTTCAGATCTTATAGTCAAAGGCGATGTAAAGAAATTTGCAACCATTTCTCCAAACAGGGCCTCCCTGAACGGCGAAGTCGGAAAGGATATAAGGATTTCGGTAAAGATCGCTCCCGCAACAAGGGACCTGTTTGACCTGATAGAGGCAAAGGCGGATAGCGGGGAGAACATCCGTATTGCCCTTACCGCATCCGGGGAAGGTGATAGAAAAACGTATATCCTGACGGTGGAAAACACAAGGACAACCCCGGGCAGGTATCAGGACACGATCCGACTAATTACCACAAATAGCGTCCGAAAAGAACTGACCATCCCGGTATACGGCAATATCAAAGCCCCGCAGATTGTTGCTATTACGCCATCGGCGAATGTGCGGTTGAGGGGATATGCAGGAGAGCCGTTAAAGGCCTCGGTCAGGATCACTCCCAATGATAACTCCCATTTTTCAATCCTGGAAGTGAAACCGCGCGACGGGAAAAACATCAAATGCGACCTTCAGGAAGTCAGGGAATCCGGGAAAAAGGTCTATGTCCTGACGGTGGAAAACCTGAAAAGGGAAAAGGGGCGGTATTACGATACGATCAACCTGAAGACAGACAGCAAACAGATGCCGGAAATACGGATTGGCGTTTCTGGTCGCATCAGCGATAAGCCCAACCAGTGATCAGCGTTGGGTTCATGGGAATTGAGCGCTTAACAAGCTCATACCGACAATTTATTGTCGAACAGCCTCCTTGGTGCGAGGCGCGGGTTGCTTGAGATCGTACAACACCAGTCTGCTTTGAGGCAGCCCTATGAAATAGCTTTCGCTGGTGACAGAAGCGATTGCCAATTCCAATTGGCCGTCATTATCCACATCCGCGATCTGATAACCAGCCACAGTCCCTGACAACTTCTGGGAGGTCCACTGGGAGACGAGGCCTGCACCGTCCCAATCCATAAAATGGACCTTGCCGCTGCCAAACCAGCGGAAATCCCCGAATATCCGGGCGACCTTGGAATGGTTCTGGCAGACGACGATCTCCTGCTTTCCATCGCCGTTGATATCAAACAAGAAAATGGGCGATGGGATAAAAATCCGCACGCCCGTATCAGCCATTCGATCAACATCTGGATCCATATATACCATATATGTTAAGTTCCCGCCAAAGTAATCGTCGCTTTTCCAGAGCTGTTCCCCTTCTTGGTTGTACACGAGGAGATGCTCCCAAGGACCTAACAAGGTGGTGTATATCCCGCCCTTTCCTGTCAGGTCGTTCTTGACAAAATTAAATACATTCCCGTGCCTCGGCAGTTTTACAAGCTCGGTGTCAACAAACCCGTTCCCCTTGCGGGCCAAGATATAGACATCTCCGTGGTATTTCCCCTCGGTCGACCGCTTTTGTCCAACAAGCGTCTTCCCCCGTCCGGGAAGGTCAACAACTCTGATAAGCCAGCTTTCTCTGCTTACTATTTCCTTGAACTTGCTGCCGTCCCATTCAAGAACTACGGTGGAGGCGTTTGTTGCGGTGAGGTTGCTCACATATATCTCGGCCCGGCCATTGCCATCTAAATCAGCAACACTCACGTAGATGAAATTCGGCGACCAGCTTCCCTTAACAGACTGGAACTGAATGAGCCTGTTTTTTCCCCACTTGTAGACATAGACCGTGTCTTTATCAATAATGACCAGTTCGTTCTTGCCATCTCCATCAAGGTCCCCCGCATCCAGGCCCCTGATTTCCAGCTTAAAGCGCTGAACAAATGACGGTTTCTGAACAGAGGCGCCGGAACCCTCCCCCACTTCAATAAGGGCGCCAGCTTCCTTTTTCACTGTTTCAGTTTCAGAGGGATAGCCTGGTCTTGCGATCGCTTTACCCATGATCTTGGCGTTGATGTCTTCGGCAAACTGGTTGACGGTGGGGATCACCCCGTCCATCCCTTTTGATTGGTTAAAAGCGGTGACCAATTCATCGGACTTGGCCACATCCAGGATCTTTGCGTCAATACTCACGCTGTCCCCAAAGACGGTGAGGCTTCCCATAATCACGTAGTCAGCTCCCAACGCCTTGCCGATCAAAAGGGCTTTTTCCTTGTTCAGCGGACCGGGGAGGGAGGCAACCTCCTTCTTGACCGTTCCCTTTTCAATAACCTGCACCTTTCCTTTCCAGGCCAATCTCGAGTTGAGCATATCCATAATGCCGGTCTGCAAGAAGGTGAGGTCTCGGTCAGCGTTCATGGTAAAAGGGAGGACGGCAAGTTTCTTCGGAACTTCAGCAGCGGATGGGTAACCCTGAATAAAGCAGAGACTTACCAAAACAATAAACATAACCAGTAAAATCGTTGCCCTTGATCTCATGATATATTTTCCCAGATTGGCGGCTTCACAGTTTGTTGTAACCCGCCCTTTTTGCCGGGTTGATTCCAGAAGCCGGAATTGCACATCGATTCCATCAGCCTCTCAGAACTCGATAAAATTGCCCGGAACAGTCGGTTTTGTCTCCCACTTTAGTGCCACAGTATTTACACTGGTATTCGTACCTGTCTCCGTCCGGAAGGACCAAGAGAAGGGATTTGTTAACCGGAACAGCGCACCCGCATTTCGGGCAGTAGAGTTCGGTGGCATCCAAATCCTGAAAATGTCCCTGAGGTTGCCGCCCGGCGGTTGCGGCGGGAGGACGCATGAAGTCGACATGGCCGTTTTTCATTGAGAAAACCTTGGATTTGAGATGGAAGTTATGATACTGTTAATAACATTATATTCGAACATTTGCCGGTTTCGTAAAAAGCCAAGCTATCCCGCCCGGGATATCCTCCAGAATAATGACTTTTTACATGATCGTCACGATTTAAGGCATAATAATCTCACAGCCCCCTAAAGGCAAGGGCTTTTAGCAGAGGGCCATGAAATTCGTCTTAATTCAAGAACGGAAAAAGAAGGCGGGTAGCATTGGATGAGGGAATATTATCGGATTAGACCCGCGGGAATCCCGCGATGTGACTTGATAGGAGGAGATTATGAAGGTAAAACAGATCGACCATATAGGTGTTGCAGTGAAGGAGATTGGGCAGGCAGGAAAATTCTATACGGATGTCTTGGGGCTCAAGATAGAGGATGTTGAAAATGTGGCGGATCAGAAGGTAAATGTGGCCTTTATTCCAATCATGGGGAGCGAGGTCGAATTACTGGAGTCCACCGATCCGGATGGGCCGGTTGCAAAATACATTGGCGCGCGCGGAGAAGGGGTACAGCATATCGCCTTTCGAGTGGAGAACATTGACCAGGCCCTTGAGGAGCTGAAGGAAAAAGGGGTTCGGCTTATCGATCAGCAACCGCGAAAAGGGGCCGGAGGCGCAAGGATCGCATTCATCCATCCAAAAGAAACCAATGGTGTCTTAGTGGAGATCTGTGAAAGGGATTGATGCGGGGCTACTGGTTCTCAAAAACGATAGGTGATTAATCCATGGGATGTATCATAGGGGGAGACGCTGACCTGGACCCGGTCTCCGACCATCACCTTGATCCGATGTTTTTTCATTCTGCCAGAAAGCACACCCCTTACCGTGATGTTGTTATCACATTGTATTTCCATGGTACCGCCACCAAGGACCTTGGCGATGATTCCCTCTAACTGAATTAAATCGTTTCGACTCAAGATACTCCTTTCCCGGCACAGAGGCCTGACTGAAAATTTTGACAACCATATCATTTTATGGGCTGATGTCAATCAAATGTGAGATTTTTTTTGACCTGGCCCCTGTTCTGGCATGTCTAAGTGGAGATAAACAGTGGAATTAGATGAGACCTACCTGACTTTCCGGTCTTTTACCCGGAATGGAGACAAGATTTCCCGGGAAATGACTGATCTTACGGTAGAAGCTCCCCTCCAGATCATCATCAATGACCAACGACATACCCTTATCATGTTTACGCCCCAAAAGGTCAGGGAGTTGGTGTTTGGTTTTGTTTTCACGGAAGGGCTGATAAATGACCTCAAAGAAATAAAGGACTTTGAAGTCTCTGTCGTCCGCGAAGAAGGCGGAGAAGAAATCATCGAGGCGCGTGTTGAAATTGCCGCCAAAGGATCGTTTTCCCTGGCGGCAAGCGGGAAACGGGTTTCCTATTCGAGTTGTGGCATTTGCGGGACTGAAAACTACTATCAATTGAGGAACGGATTGAAGCGGGTAAAGAGTAACCATCGATTTGCCATGGATATGCTGAACGAGGTCTCCCACAGGCTGGAGAAATTTCAACCTCTCTATAACAGGACAGGGGGGGCTCACGCTGCCGTCCTTTTTGACTCCATCGGTGGTCAGGTCCTTCACTGCGAGGATATGGGGCGACACAACGCATTAGACAAGGTAATCGGATCCACGCTGATTAACGGAATCCCGGCAGAAGACAAGGTGTTAGTATCGAGCGGTCGTGCCAGCCTCGAAATGATTCTTAAGACAGCGAGGATCGGATTCCCTGTTTTTGTGGCAATGTCTCGTCCCACCTCAAGGGCAGTGGAAGCGGCCAAATTCTACAATATAACCCTGGTAGATCTGGCCAAGGATACCAACCGCATCTACAGCCATGTCCGACGCATAGAAGGCTCTTGATCATGGCGGCACATCTTGTGAAAGATGTTTCGGGCGTTGTTTTAGCGGGCGGCAGGAGCATTCGTTACGGGAAAAACAAGGCCCTGGTGAAGGTTCGTGGCGTCCCTTTGATTGAGAGGGTTCTCGATGTGATGGGTTCTGTCTTCCATCGGGTCATTATTATCACCAACATGCCAAATCAATATTCTTACCTCAAACTTCCCATGTACGAAGACATTATCAAGGGCCTGGGGCCTTTAGGAGGCGTTTTTACCGGTCTGAAAGTGATCCCGGATGATGCGGGCTTTTTTGTGGCCTGTGACATGCCGTTTCTCAACCGCGATCTGATCCGATATATTATCGAGGTCAGGGCTGATGCTGATGCGGTTGTACCGAGAATCGCCGGCAAAATGGAGGCCCTCCATGCGGTTTATGCCAAGAGGTGTCAGGAAAAGATTGAAGACCTGATCAATTCCAGGACATACCAGATAATCCGGTTTTTTCCCCAAGTTTCTGTTCGGTTTGTTGATGAGGATGAGGTCCGGTTATTTGACCCTGACTTTAAGTCTTTTTTAAATATAAACAGGCCCGACGAGCTAAAACGATTTTGACACTCCATCTCGAGGTGAAATGAATTATGATTGAATTGATCCTTGCCGTAAGTCTTGCAATTTCAATATCGGCTGTATGTTCTCTCTTCGAGGCGGTTCTTTATTCCGTGCCCTTGAGACAGCTTGAGGCGATGGTCCAGGCCGGGAAACCCGGGGGCAAAATATTAAAGGCGCTACGTCGCAATGTTGAGCGGCCCATATCTGCCATTCTAACCCTCAATACCATCGCCAATACAGCAGGAGCAGCTTTTGCCGGGGCAGCTGCAACCGCTGTGTTCGGGCATCGATGGCTCGGATATTTTTCCGCTCTGTTCACTTTAGCTATTCTAATATTTTCTGAAATCATTCCCAAGACAGCGGGGGTTGTCTACGGGAGATCCTTAGTTAACGTAGTGGCCTATCCCATAAAAGGGCTTGTCTGGATCATGGCGCCTGCCACATGGTTAACCCGTTTGATAACACGCTTGATAAGCCGGGATAAACGCGAAGAAGCCATAACCGCCGAAGAGATCCAGATCATGGCGCGTTTAAGTCTCAGGACCGGAGGGATTTTCTATTACCAGGAGCAGACAATCGAGAGAATTTTGACGCTCCAGGAGAAAATGGTCAAAGATGTAATGACGCCCAGGACGGTTGTTTTTTCGCTTAGCAAACATCTTACCGTAAAAGAAGCGATTTCGGTTGCCAGAGGATGGGAACACAGCCGGATACCTGTTTACGCCCAGGGTATAGAGGATGTGGTGGGTGTCGTTCACACGAAAGATATCTTAATTGCGCTTGCAAAAGGTATGGAGGCTAAGAATTTGACGGAACTGATGCGGCCCATGCATTTTGTGGCTGAAACAGCCAGGCTGAATGAGGTGCTGGCAGAGTTCCTGGAATTGAGACAGCATCTTTTTGCCGTCATTGACGAATACGGCGGCCTGTCCGGCATTATATCTTTAGAGGACATTTTAGAGGAGATCCTGGGAAGGGAGATTGTTGATGAATCGGATAAGGTGGCGGACAAGCAGGAATTGGCAAGGCAAAGAAGCGTAATTAACTAATGGTGAGTCTCATTTCCCTTACATCCACTTCTGCACCTATTATCACACACAATCTCTTGATTTCCTTCTTTTTCTCGGAGCTGTTTTCCTTAAAGGAGATAATGATTTCCTGGATATTGTGTTCGCTAACAATCTTGTTCAGATCTTTCAGCCCTCCGAATACCGGGTAGCCACGGATTTTTCTCCGTTGTATGCCGGGATTATCGTCCATGAAACCCGCCACAACGAGGCCGAGCTCCCTGTTGGTTTCAATCTCCCTGAGGACCACCTGCCCCCCGAGTCCTGCTCCGTAAACAAGGACGCGCTTTCCCTCTTTGTTTATTCCCCTGATCCCTTCATCCAGGAGGCGAAAAGAGAGTCTCGAAAGGGATACCAATATCAGCATAAGAACCCAGTAGATTACAAAAACAGCCCGGGAGAAGCTATAAAAACGGTACACAAAAAGAAGGATTAGCATGGGTGCGATGGTTCCGGCTGTGATCGCTTTTCCATAGGTAATGAGATCCCGGATGCTCGTGTTTTCCCAGACACCCCGGTAGACGCCAAAAAGAAAAAAGAAGAGGATCTGGCACGCAATGAGGATGGGGAGGGAATTGAGGAAAAAATCGAAGTTGGCACCGATGAAACCCTCGAAACGCAACAGATAGGCTGTATAATAGGCGACTGTGATCAAGACAAGATCTAACAGGACCTCAAAGAGCCTTCGCTTAAAAGTGATTTCGATGAGGATAGGGGTAATAACCCCTGAGACTTTTTCTGACATGATAGATTTTTCTGAATAGACCTTGACCTTCGCGAGATAGATCCAGAAAAGGAGCATGAAGAGAAGAAAGAAGACGATAAGTACGAAGCTGGTGCCAATGGTTGTGCGATTGATGGCGAGGGCGATTAACCCTGACGCTGCAGAGAAGGCGTATAGCACCAGGACCGCTTTCTTTTCAGAAAAACCGATGGCGACCAGACGGTGGGAAGAGTGATCCCGTCCGCCCTGAGATATGCGTCGCCGGAACAGCTTGCGCATCAGGCTGACAAAACCTGTATCCAAGATCGGAATAAAGAGGATGAGAATAGGGATCGCAATCACGGAAAGGAGGCGGAGAAACCCCTGGTCGCTCGCCTGTGGCGGGGTCCCGGTTATGGTCAGGCAGGCCAGGACAAAACCGACGAAAAGACTTCCCGCATCACCCATGAATATGGAGGCCGGATTGAAGTTGTAGACCAGGAAGCCTGAAATGGCGCCGAGATAGGCGCTGAGCATGAGGAGGACGGGATCGGAGATGTGGCCGGGGTTCAGGTCTAAATAAATGTGGAGGAAGAGGAAGGTTCCTGCGATAAGGGCGATGCCGGACGCAAGGCCGTCCATGTTATCCAACAGGTTGAAGGCATTGGTGATCCCGACGATCCAAAGGATGGAGAGAAAAAGATTGAGTGTCTTGGAATCGGTCCAACCCAGACGGAATCCGAAAAATACCAGGACAGCGGTGATGATGACCTGGCCGGCCAATTTGTGCTGGGGATCCATATTGAAAATATCATCGTACAGCCCTAAGGCAAATATTCCTGCTGAGCAGAGGATCATAACGATATAGGGTTGTCCGAAAGTGCACCAGTCCGTTAAGGAGGCGGCTAAGAACCAGACGGCTATCATTGCGGAGAAAATGCTCACGCCCCCCAAAAGGGCGGTCTCTTTACGGTGCCATCTATTGTCTTTTGGCACAGCCACCTGTCCTGATTTTATGGCGAATTTTCTCGCCAGGGGCGTCAGGATGAGTGAGAGAACGCAGCTTAATCCGAAAATAGACAAATAAAGGTAAGGTTGCATCTTCAGGAACCCCTTGGTTGCTTACAAAAAACGCTGGCGATCTAATAATGACCGTTCCCAAAACCCTAAACTGATACAGGAGTTTTAGGCGATGCGCTACGGTCCCGAAGCAAAAAAATTGAAGGAACGTTCATCTGCGGCACGGCGCAGGAGGTACAGGATAGATACGATCAAGAAAACATCCGGAATCCACACACCGATTGCCGGGGAGAGGGCTCCGCCTGAACAGATGCTTCTTATCATCATCAGGCAGAGGTAATAGATGGAAAAGACCGCGAGGCTGATCCCAACCCCCACAGAACGTCCCCGGGCCCGGATTTGCGCTCCGATCGGGACCCCTATGATCCCCATAAAGAGTACTGCTAAAGGAATTGAGCCTTTTTCAAGAAGTTCCCTCATAAGACTGTTGTATCTGTTCTCCCCCTCCGGAGTCGTTCTTATCTCTTGGATCAGGTTCTCCACTGACAACTCATGAGGCGCTTTTCGTCTTGAAGCCAGGTCCGCCATAACATCTTTGAGTCCGATGTTCAAGCTATAGGAGTTGAAGTTTATCGTCCGGGCGGAACCCATGTTTTTTTCAACGGCAAAAATGGTGCCCTTCGCAAAATAGATGGTAATAATTCTTTCATCGGGCCGCATAATAATCCGACCTTCATCGGCCACTATTGTATTTGTGATATCCTTATCGCGCCTGTCGACCACAAAAACATCTTTTAGTACCCTTTCTTCCCTGGAGAAGTTGTTCACATACAGGACCAAATTGTCAAACGGCTCACAGAAAACGCGCTCCTTGATGCTCAGGTCAGCCCTTGATTCAGCAATTTTGAAAATGAGATCCTTAAAGGCCCTGTTGCCCCATGGCGCCGCAAAAACGCTGATCGTGAGTCCAATCAAAAAAATCAGGAGAGAAAACGCCACAACAGGAGGTAACATCTGATAAAGGCTGATTCCGGATGATTTGAGGGCGATGATTTCGCTGTCGGCGGAGAGACGCAAGAAGGCCACCACCACGGACATAAGGGTCACCGCTGGGAGGGCAAATGTCAGGATATCGGGCAACAGGTAGAGGACCATGCCCAGTACCTGCGTGATCCGCACTCCATGCGTTACGATTAATTCGGTAATGGAAAGCATCCGGGCCGCTACCATAATGAAGATAAAGACGAGCAGGCTCGCCAAAAACGTGGGCCATATTTCGTTGATAATGTACCTGTAAAGCGTCATTTTTTCAATTGCCTAAAGTGAACTAAAGTGCCTAAAGTGAGCTAAAGTTAAGGAACCTCGGGACTTAAATTGGTTCTCTAATTCCTTGCTTCTACATTAGGTTGAAATGGATTTTGTGTTGCCCTTTCTTCTTTAACTTAATGCTGTTAGCCAATGTCAGATCCTGCCTATAACTTCAGTCACTTTAGGCACTTATTAACGATCGAATGCCGGTGAAGACCCGCAGCATAGGCGACGCCACCAAGGAGACTTAGGACCACCTGAACGGAAAAGAAAAGAAGCCCGAGACCCAATGCAGGTTCCGCCTCTATCCCCTTGAGACCGAAGAAATAGACAAAGGCCCCTTCCCGGACGCCTATGCCATTGAAACTGACAGGAACAAGTGTTATGAGGCCTATCAGGGGAAGGGTGGCAAAGTAAAAGGGGAGGGGGAGATGGATCCCTATGCCGGCCCCGAGGAGGGCCACAGCCCCCATCCCCAAAGTCTGAAGGCAGAACGAAAGGCCTAACACCCATAGAAGCCTCTTAGGCCTTTGCCAGAGGAGAAGGAGGTCTGCAAGATGCCGGGAAACACCCGGCCAGACACCCTTGATTGCCCTCTGTAAAAGCGGCAACCCTACCAGGGCCGCTAAAATAATCAGGCTGCTAAGGGAGAGAAAATCTGCAAAAAGTTCTGGCAGGAGATCGGGCCAGATTCTCACTGCTGCTGTTCCCATAAGCAACATGGCAATAAGTCCGAAGAGGCGATCTCCGACAACAGTGAAAGCCGCAAGAAATCTCCTCCCTTCTTCCCGTGATAGGAAGTGCACCTTGAAGAGGTCGCCTCCGATACCGGTAGGGAGGAACAGGTTGAAAAACATCCCTACAAAATAAAATCCCAGGTAGGTTGGCCACCGCCCGGAAAATGAAAAGGTGTTTGACAATGTCCACCATCGGATGCTGCTCAGGACCTGGGCAGACAGGATCATCAAACAGGCCACTGCCCAGATAGATATCGGCAGGTCTTGAAGATAGGTGATGACACCTCTTAAATCGAACCGCGAAAAGAGCCAGATGATAAGCCCTGCGCTGATGCCGATCCGGATCAGGTTCCCAACCTTTCGGTGCACCTTTTTCTTCACTCCAAAACCTCACGCACGGCATAGATCCGTTTGCCGGAGGACTCATAGTAGGTACGGGTCACCAACTCGGCGCAAAGACCGATGCCCCCCAACACGATCCCCGTAATGATCAGCAATGCACCGAGAAGAAGGAGGGGTCTGCCGCCGATATCCTGCCCATGCCACAGCTTCAGCCATGTGAGATAGAGCTCAATAATAAAACCCGAGATAAAGAGAACCCCGCCGCTAAGACCGAAGAGCTGGAGAGGCCGGGTGGCGAATTTCTGAAAAAAGAGCATGAGGATCAAGTCTAAGATCACCCGATAGGTTCGTCCGATCCCATACTTGCTCTTACCCCTGCTGCGTGGATGATGAGACACCACCACCTCACCGATCCGGGCCCCGTAAAGGCCTGCCAGGACCGGAATGAAGCGGTGTAGCTCCCCGTAAAGGAGGAGATTTTTGGCCAGATCACCCCTGTAGGCCTTGAGGGAGCATCCGTAGTCGTGAAGCCTCACCCCGGTGGCTATCCCGATCAGCCTGTTGGCAATCATCGAAGGAAGTCGTCTTGAAATGAAAGGATCATGACGGTCCTTGCGCCACCCATTAACAAGGTCATACCTTTCCTCGAGCTTGGAAATCAGTAACGGGATATTTTTCGGATCGTTCTGGAGGTCACCATCCATGGTGACAACGATATCGCCCCGGGCATAGTCGAAACCGGCAGTCATGGCAGCGCTCTGGCCAAAGTTTCGGCGCAGCAGGATGACACGCACCTCCAGATTATCGCTTTTTATAGCGCGGAGAAGTCCATGACTGTTGTCTGTACTTCCGTCGTCTATCAATATGAGTTCAAAGGGCCGTCCCATGGGGCGCATGACGTCAAGGGTGCGTTCAACAAGGGTATGGAGATTCGGCGCCTCATTGTAAAGAGGGACAATTATGGAAATCTCAGGGGATAAGGGTATGCTCATCGGCATCTCACCGTATTTTGGATTTTGGGTTTCGGACCTGCTTCTGACATGACCGCGGTTCATTTCGAACAACGAATCTATACGATAGATCCGAAAAAGTAAACTCCCTCATCTCTCGGACCCTATCCTTGACGTCTCTGAGATCTGTCATGCACGTTTTGCAAAAGACGTCTGCCCAAGGCGATGCATGAGAAAATGACGAGGAAGGGATCAATAAGATAGTCCCACAGGTTTGTGGACTCCAGCAAATGAAGGTTATAGGCAAAAATGGCGGCTATCATGACCACCGCAAAGCGATCTTTCATGATCAGAAACACAACCGTGGCAGAATAAACCACGACAAACAGCCAGGAAACCCCCCACCCGGCCTGATATGGATCCCATCTGCCAAGGCCTAATGCCATTGGATAGAGCATCACCCCTGCGGTCACGGAGAACAACCAGCATGTCAGAAGCGCCTTTCCGTCAAGCAGTCTGATGCCGAAGGCGGTTCCCGTGACTTTACAAAAAAGGATTGCTGTCAGGGTCACGCTGAAATTTGCATTAAGGCTGATCAGCCAGCGGGCCAAGGGTAATCCTCCCACCGGGATTCCGACTATGCCCGCGGAAATGAGACCGAGGATCAGGGTCGGAACCCAGCCGCGCGGATCTCTGCCGGACAGGGCTGCTCCCCATTGTAGTATGGCCATTACGAGGAGCAAAGGGAAAACGAATGAAAAGCCTAAAACCATTATTTTACAGTCCTCTGGAGGTGTGCGTTGATCCAGGACTCATTGAATACCACGTGCTTAATCCGTTTCCTGTGCCACGTATAGACCATATGAATCCGGCCGTCCCGGGCGCGTATCATATAGGGATAAGAGAACTCCTCCCCGGGAGAGCTCTCGAGTATCACAACCCTTCTCCAGTTGACACCACGGTCATTAGACATCGCAAGGCTCAGATTTTCCCGGTTCTGTGCGCTGTCGTTTAAGGCCAACAGGATGCGCTCATCAGAGAGGAGGATGGCATCTAATGCGGAATCGGGATTTGGCAGACTGAGGATCTTGGGTTCAGCCCAGGTTGTGCCGGTATCCTTGGTGGCGGCCATGCCAACAGTCTTTTCATTGGAACGGCATCTGTAAAAGGCGGTGGCATGGGAGGAGCCGTAGGCCACAATAGATGGCTGGATGAAAGAAAGCCCACCGGTCATTCTGCTCTTCCTGAAAGTGATGTCATGGTCCTCACGCCCTGGCTGGATCCAGAGGATTTCCGGGAAATCTCCTAAACACTCGTGGTAGATCGGCAAGGCAAAACCCCCGAAGCTGATCGGCAGAGGCCTGTTCCTGACCAGTTCGCTGATGTTGAGAAAAGGGCTGAGGGTAAGTCTCCGGCTCCTTTCCCATGTGGTCCCGGCGTCATGCGATATCTTGACATTGAGAGAGCTACCGGACCACCCACCCGCAGCGATCGTAACGTAAATCAGATAGAGGCGGTTCCCGGGGCCGGCAAAGATGATCGAATTGCCTACTTTCTTGACGTACCGGTACAGCTCTCTCGATGCGGATACCCTATCCACAATCTTCTTCGGTCTGGACCAGGGTGTGGCGGATCCGGGATCTTTCATTGAAAGAAAGATGGCCACATCTTTAGCCCCTTCTCTTGTTCCACCGTACCAGGCAGCAGCTAATCTTCCGTCTGAAAGTTCGCAAATAGAACCCACATGTACCATTTTATCTCCGGGGTCGGGGTTTATGAACACCTCATTTTTGAAAGGGGCGCGATTCCCAACGGAAGCGGGTAGTGGAGAGAGAAGAAATGTTGCCGGTTCCTGTGTAAGCGAGGCGACCCACTGCCACACGGGCCAGGCATATAGGAAGGTAGTTGCAAGAAGCAGGGTTATCATGTAGCGCGTATTCATAAGGTCTCCACGGGTGCTTGGCCACAGCAATATGGCTGTATACCCCAAAGAGTAGACATTGTCAATATTTAAGGCGCTATATCTTGTTGTTATAATTAGTAAATCAATTTTTGGCGCTGTTGTATTTCCGTTGACTTAAGATAGAATCATGAATATACTTATCACAAAATCTGAGGAAGAACAGCATGAAAAACATTCGCAATTTCAGCATTATCGCTCACATAGACCACGGG
Organism: Desulfobacterales bacterium; assembly: GCA_014382905.1. Taxonomy (GTDB): domain Bacteria; phylum Desulfobacterota; class DSM-4660; order Desulfatiglandales; family Desulfatiglandaceae; genus JACNIU01. The sequence continues at coordinate 3,014 of JACNIU010000231.1, read as the reverse complement.
AAATCGACCCTCGCTGATCGCCTGATTCAGGCAACCGGATTAGTGGAAGAAAGGGATTTTCGGGATCAGATCCTGGACAACATGGACATTGAGAGGGAAAGGGGCATTACGATCAAGAGCCGGGCCATAACACTTCCCTACGTTGACAGAAAGGGCCGGGCCTTTGAACTGAACCTGATTGACACACCGGGCCACGTTGACTTCTCCTATGAGGTTTCCCGGGCCTTGGCCTCATGCGAGGGCGTGCTGCTCCTGGTGGACGCTGCTCAGGGAGTGGAGGCCCAGACCGTGGCAAACCTATATGCCGCCATGGAGCATGACCTGGCAATTATCCCGGTTATCAATAAGATCGACCTTCCATCTGCGGATATTGACATGGTAAAGGAGCAGATCGAAATAGACTTGGGTCTTGATTCAGACCAGGCGATCCTCTGTTCTGCCAAGGAAGGGAGAGGGGTTGAGGATGTGCTGGAGGCTATCGTAAAGCAGGTTCCTCCCCCCTCAGGCCATGCGGAAGGGCCGCTCGAAGCCCTTATATTTGACGCCCATTATGACCCTTTCCGCGGAACAATCGTCAGTTGCAGGGTCTTTTCAGGAACAGTTCGGCCCGGCGATATTATACGTTTTATGCATAACAGGGCCACCTACAGGGTGGAGGAAGTGGGCCTGTTCCGCCTTCGCCGGGAACCCAGAAACGCCCTGTCAGCAGGCGATGTGGGCTACATCATATCCGGCATCAAGACGGTAAGTGCCACCCGGATAGGAGATACGATTACGCTTGATCACGATCCGGTGTCTATTCCCCTTCCAGGCTTCAAAGAGGTAAAACCGGTTGTTTTTGCTTCAATCTACCCTGTTTCCTCAGATGACTACCGGTCTTTGACGGATTCTTTAGAGAAATACAAACTGAATGATGCTGCACTGGTTTTTCAAAAGGATTCTTCCGCCGCCTTAGGCCTTGGTTTTCGCTGTGGTTTTTTGGGACTCCTGCATTTAGAAATTGTCCAGGAGCGTCTCGAAAGGGAGTTCGACCAGTCGATCATCATGACCTCGCCTACGGTACAATACCGATTTACGCTGACAAATGGTGAGAATATTACCGTGGACAACCCATTATATTACCCCGACCCGGCCACCATCGAGAAGGCGATGGAGCCGTATATAAGGGCCGGCATCATGATCCCGGAGCGCTACATGGGGGCTGTCATGGACCTTTGCCTGGCACGGAGGGGCACAAATGCACAGTTTAATTATCCGACCCCCGGAAGGATTGAAATCCGGTTTGATATGCCTTTAGCCGAAGTCATCTATGATTTCTATGATAGCCTCAAGACAGTCACCCAGGGCTACGGCTCTTTTGATTATGAACTCCTTGATTACCGGGAAAGCGATCTGGTGAAACTGGACATCCTGTTGAACGGGGAAAGGGTAGATGCCCTTTCCCAGATCGTGTTTCGAGAAGGTGCGCGACCGAGGGCCCTCCATGCCTGCAACAAGTTGAAAGAAGAGATCCCGAGACACCTTTTCAAGATCGCCATCCAGGGGGCCATAGGAGGGAATGTCATTGCACGATCCACCATCTCCCCCTTCAGGAAGGATGTTACTGCCAAGTGCTATGGCGGGGATATTACGAGAAAACGCAAGCTTCTTGAAAAACAGAAAAAAGGGAAAAAGCGAATGAAGATGGTGGGATCGGTTGCTATCCCGCAAAGCGCCTTTGTGGCGGTTCTGAAATCGGACAGCGGATAATGCTGCCAGGTCTCTATATCCATGTCCCGTTTTGCAGGAGCAAATGCCCTTACTGTGCCTTTTATTCCATCCCCTCCTCTTCTCTAATACCGATCTGGTTGGACGGCCTCAAGAAAGAAGCCCTGTTGTACAAGGGACAGTTCGATCGTTTTGACAGTCTCTATATCGGCGGTGGCACCCCGACCTTTTTAAGTCGTCGTACCCTGGCCGGCATGATGGAGCATCTCTTCACCCATTTTGATTTTGCACCGGATTCCGAAATCACCATAGAGGCAAACCCCTGCGATCTGTCAGACGATAAGATCCGTATGCTGAGGGAACTGGGGTTTAACCGTGTCAGTCTGGGGGTCCAGTCCTTTGACGACGCCGTATTACGCTGTATGGGGAGGAGGCATACGGCTGAAGAGGCAAAAAAGGCACTGGCGCGCCTGAGATTGTTCGGATTCGATAATGTGGGTGTGGATCTGATTTACGGTCTTGAGGAACAGTCCCTCAAGGAGTGGATCGACACCCTTAATTGCGCCCTCTCGTTCCACCCGGAGCATATTTCCTGCTATGAATTGACCCTGGAAAAAAAGACGGTTTTCGGGAGGCTTCAGCAAGAAGGAAAGATTCAGCCATTAAGTGAGGAGGATGGGCGATCCTATTTTCTGACAACATCACAGGTCCTCACGGAGAGTGGATATATACATTACGAAATTTCAAATTTTGCCAGGAATCATGCCTGTCGGTCCCGCCACAACCGAAAGTACTGGCAACACGTTCCATATCTGGGGCTCGGCCCATCCGCCCATTCCTTTCTTCAGCGGGATCGCTGGTGGAATGTCCGGTCTGTCAGGGAATATTGTGCTGCGCTGGGAAAGGGCCTTCCCCCTGTTAAAGGGCGTGAAACCCTGACAGATGAGCAGCTAAGGCTTGAGTCTCTGGCCCTCGGTTTAAGAATCAGAGAAGGGGTTGATCTGAGACATATCGCCTCTGCCCCTCAGTCCGGGACCACCCTTTCAAGGATGGAGGCGGCCGGACTCGTGAAGGTCATGGATGGAAGGATCATCCCAACCGAGGAAGGATTCCTTGTGGCGGATCACCTCCCTGTGTGTTTCTTTCCGTGAGGACAGGGCGTTCATGTACATGACGAGAGCGATCATTCAGACTCTTTTGTGTGTCTCCTGTTGTCGGCTGTTTTCTTTCGGCCCGCCGACAGGCGCCGTTGCCACTCACGAAGCGCCTCAACCGCTGTCAGGCCATAATATTTACGTCGATACCAC
>JACNIU010000470.1 GCA_014382905.1 Desulfobacterales bacterium | reverse complement strand
TGTCTATGCCTGCGTGTTCTTGCAGGAGAGGCCTCTTCTCGTTGGAAATATCCAAGAGAAAACCCTTAAGGAGATGTGGGATAATTCCATGGCCTTTTCTTAATTTCGGAATCTTAACGTGGAGACCTGCGTGAAGTGTGCTCGGCTTGAAATCTGCAGGAGGAAAGTCCTGCAATTTCATATCATGCCTATAGAACCTTTATACCTAACAAAATCAACTTGGGGTGAGGGCTGAAAAAGCCTTCGCCCTGAGAATCGTTTTGCAGTGTTCTATCTGGCTGATATCGTATGATATTTTAACATCAAAGCGCTGACCTCATGGCAGATAACACCACTTTTCGCTGGTGCTGAATGTTTGAGATATCCTGATGAAAGCTTTTCTGGTACACGAAGCTTGACCGGTCTTACCACGACTCTCCCAATGGCTGATATTGGCCAGAAAGAGCCATCGAAATAGTTCCAATCAAACGGTTTGCAGTCGCCCAGACCCTGTGGTAAACTGGTCTTGGAATCGCCTCATATTTGACTCGCGCCTTTTTCAAGTATAATTTTTGCAGTGTTGTTGGGTGCGGTCGGAATTTCTGGTGATCTGCCATGCAAAACAAATGCAAGAGCACCTTGAATCGATGGTCTCTGCCAAGCGGCCCTCAAGAAGGAAAACCACTGGTATTCTCGTGAGTCGCCCTGGGGAGGCCCCATCACTTATCATCCCCAGCTGGACGACGCACCCATGGAGGCCACCATGCACCGCTACCAATACCCCTTTGGCTTTGTTCAGGCCGTGCAGGAGACCGAATGAGATCTAAGGGAAAAGAGGGAAGGACCCAAGAAAATCGCCACAGGAGACGACTCATGGAAATCCAGGAAAACTACCCCTTCCGTTGTGTTCTCAGTCTGAAGCCGCTGGTGGACTATCTCAAAGAGACCGTCTCCGCTTCTTCCTCCTCGGCCCTGGCCGAACAGACGATGGAGTTGGTCAGGCTGCTTGAAGAGGCGCCTGAACTCCTTGAACCGATCGAAGATCTTACGCTCCTTAAGCGGCACGGGGACCTGGTGCAGCGGCTCATGGCACAGGTCTTCCCTCCTGTTTTCTGGGACACCGAACCGGTGGCTGCTGTGGTCCCTTACACCGCCCGTCCTTTCCTGGCTTCTCCACGATTCAAGAAGCTCTTTATCGGCAAGGAGGGCGGTTTTTCAGGCAGGCGGAACATAGACGCAGAAGGTTTCAACAGAGGAAAGGCCATCAGGGCCTACCTCTTTATTTTGGAGTCATTTTACGGTATTCATCACAGCTTTGATCCTCCACTGATCCAGATGGTTGCGGATGGGCATACGGGACTGGACCGTTATTTCAAGATCCGGTTCGATTTCCGTTTTGTGGAGGTGCTGGCGGTCAACGGGCCCAAGGTCCTCACAGACCAGGAACGGCTGCGGGTCTTACATCACCTCACGGAGCCAGAGGTCCTTCGTGAAATCCTGCCACCACAGGATTTCGAGTTGCGCGGCTTCACGGTCCTTCAGGCTGTGGACGTGACCGAGCTGGAGGTCTTGGTTGCCCTGGAAAGGGATCTCATCGACCAGGAATCCATCATTTCACCCGACGGCTTCTTCCGTCTTCAGGGCCGGTTGAGGACCCTCTTCGGACGGCCTGACCTTGTGGTAGGTCTGTCGGTTATCCAGCAAGATCATGTCCTCCTTCTGAATACAGGATGTGAGATGAACCAATGTTGCATATTCAACGACTCCCGCCACCTGCATCTCTCCGACCTGGAAGGGACCGTATACCAGCGGGCCATGGAGAAACGAGAAGTGGTGCTGGTCCATGATCTTCGTGACGAGTCTTTTAAGGGAGAAATCAAGGAAGAGTTCGACCGCTCTGGGATCCAGTCCCTTATCGTGGCACCCCTTTCCTACAAGGATGAGTTCATCGGAACCCTGGATATCGGGTCCCCGAGGAGGGACGACATGGGGCCCGTGGATGCCATGCTTATGTCCCATATTCAACCGCTTTTTTCTATGGCTGTGAAAAAGGCCATCGGAGATCTGGACACCCGGGTTCAGGGAATCATCAATGAGAAGTGTACTGCCATCCATCCAACCGTGGAATGGCGTTTCCGAAAAGCGGCGTATGCCTATCTGGAAAGGCTGCGACAGGGCCATGAAACGGAGATGCCGGGCATCGTGTTCAATAATCTGTATCCCCTTTATGGTGTGTCAGACATCCGCGGCTCCACCAGCGCCAGGAATGAAGCCATTCGGAAGGACCTGTCGGAGCATCTGAAGCTAGCCTTGAAGATCGTTTCCCTTGCCGACCATGCCAGGTCCATGATATTTTTCAAAGAACTGGCTTGGCGCATCGGGATTCACCTTCGTCGGCTCGAGTCCGAATTGGCCGCGGGTGATGAGACAGAAGTGGTTAAATTTCTTAGAAAAGAGGTGGAAGCCATCTTCGACCACCTGGCCGGAATGGACAATCGGGTGATGTTTGCCATCGAGAATTACCGGTCCACCGTGGATCCCAACGTGGGAACCGTATATAACCTGCGCAGGGAGTTCGAGGAAAGTATCTCAATTCTGAACGACACCCTCACCACCTATCTGGACAGGGAGGAGGCAGCAGCCCAGAAGGTATTCCCCCACTATTTCGAGCGGCACAGGACTGACGGGGTGGACTATCTCATCTATGTGGGTGCCTCCCTGCTGGAATCGGATGAGTTTAACGAGATCTATCTCAAGAACTTGCGCCTCTGGCAGATCAGAATGGCCTGTGGGATGGCCTGGCACACCGAACGACTCAAGTCTTCCCTGAAGGTCCCATTGGATACGGCTCATCTGGTGCTGGTTCAGAATGCACCCTTGTCTATCCGGTTTCGTTTTGATGAGAAACGGTTTGATGTGGATGGGGCCTACGATATCCGGCAGGAAATCATTAAGTCCCGAATTGACAAGGCCGTGGTGAAAGGTGGAAAAGAGCGCCTGACCCAACCGGGAAAGATCGCAGTTGTGTACTCCAGTCCGGATGAAGGAGCGGAAGTCCGACGTCATATGGAGTTTCTGATGGGGGAAGGGTTTTTCAAGGGTGAAATGGAGATCCTGGATCTGGAGGAACTCCCCGGTGTACATGGCCTGAAATCCATCAGGATGAGCGTGGATCTCGATTCCTCCGCACTGGCAGAGAAGGCAGGCGGGTAACGCTTTGGACCCTTATACGTTCATTGGTCAGGCAAAATCCAAAAATAGAAAGCCGCCCGCCCCCAATTCATACCCTTCTTAGCGACTTGAAATCATAGTGGATGTACTTACAGGCACAACATGTGGAGGTTTGGCCATTTTCCACTCATCCTGTCGCAGGAAAATATTTCTGCATAGGCCAACGATTTGAAATTCCCTTGAAATGGTCGAGCCTCCCTCTTCCGGTCGAAACGGTCTACCAAGTTCCTGGTGTCCCTGATCTCTGTATACCCGTCTCTTTGACCTTGGCGGAATCCTTTATCCTTTGCGGCCAAAACGCGTTCAAAATGTTGTTTTCCGCTGATCAACCTGATGGTTTCCTCTTTGCCAGCAGAGCCACCTGGCCGAGACAATGAACAAGGCCAAATGGATTGGCGCGAAATAGCCAATCCTACCATGTATATATCCATGAAGCCAGCATAATGGACTTCAGGGTGAACTGCTTGTACAGGAAGGAAAACACCACTTTTCTGCCATCGCAGGCCTGCCCAATGCGGATAGCCCATTA
>JACNIU010000468.1 GCA_014382905.1 Desulfobacterales bacterium | reverse complement strand
GGCGGGATTACGATAAGGTAAAGCTGTTTTCTATCCCACTTGAAAAATCCAAAGAGATTAACTGCCCAACCATAGAATCCGCCTATGCTGCATACGAATGTAAATTAATCCATTGCTACCCTGTTGGGGACCACAATTTCTTTGTGGGGAAAGTGGTAGCCGTCCATTACAACAAAAATGTTATTACCGGGAAGGATTTATTGAATCCTGAAAAAATAAATTTTGCTTTGTACCTGGGGAGCAACAGTTACATTTCAACAGATTCGGACAGCGTCCAGACTATGCCCTCTGAAATTGAGATTCCCATGCCACAATGATAGTACGAGGGGATAATAAAACTGGTTCATCACACATTATTGTCGGTCAGGCGCCCGACTGATGGGTAATCTTGTCCAGCTCCTGACGGAAACCTGTCCGGCTCCTGACGGATGTTTTCAAACGACCTCCCCTTTCATCCCCTCCCCCGACAAGTCCCCGATTTCATCACCGATATCATCGGGATAGGCGGGATCTTGGGACTTGCCAAGCCTGCCCGCCAACTGGCTGGGAGGGGAAAGAAGGGTGGTCTTACAAGCTTAACAATATGATCCAAAGGATCCTGCGGAAAAACTGTCATATGTCGTGAAACCTTGGTTCAAACCTGTCCGGCTCTCGACGGAAAAGGTTCTCTACGATCATTCTTAAATATCCCGCCCCTGAATGCAAAATTGAACTTCTCCTCTTCGCTCACTCTTTCTTTACCCACACAAACCGGTCAGGCGCCCAACTGATTAGTGAAGAGCCATAAAGAAAAACAATAGTACTGATTTTTAAATGTTTGCATATTACTTATGATACAACTATATTATTTTTGCGAAACAAGCGATGAAAAAAACCAACAATAGAAAAAATAAATACCCGAACGTTATGTCCGAGCGGCACTCAGGGGAAGCTTCCCCTGGAGGCAACCCGCAAGGGCTGTTCGGGTCATCGTTTGTTTCGCAACAACAATACCTGAGTGTGGCTTTCAGGGGATTTTTATTGCACACGCAATCGCAATTTTTTTGTATATCTCTGATCCCCTGTTTTATAGTCCCACTAAGATCATCACACAAATACCCACGTTTTCACTATGACGGCTTATTTGAATACAGAATTTCGCTAAAGAGACAAGCTGATTTTCGGAGATCATCTTTTTGAGAAGCCGTTTAAGAAAAGGGTGCTGATTAATAAAATTCGTGGCTTCATTTAGAAGAACGCTTGATGAAAATCAGTCTACTTAAGCGAAACAATGAAAACGACAAATAAGAATAGGTCGACTCAATCTCATAATGGGAGGAATTCCAGCTTAAAGGATTGTTTAAAATCAAGGTTAGAAAAAGCAAAGAAAGGAGAAAAAAAATGAAGAAATTACTATTGATTCTCTTCGTTTTTATCCTAACATCTACAATGGTTTTTTCCCAAGAAATGGATATGGTGCAAGGTGGGACAGGATTTTTAGGCCTTTCACTTCCATTAGGTGATTTTGGCGATTCATTCAATTCCGGGTTTCAATTTGGAATCTCAGTCCGTTCAACAATACCAGGCATGGAAAATGTTGATGGGGATTTCACTATTGGTTTCGCCAAATATGGGGGTGAAACAGGGGGGATAATAAAAGAGAGTGAGTATACGATTATACCATTAACAGTTAATGGTATTCTAAATCTCAACCCGACAGAAAGATTGAATCCCTATCTTCTTGCTGGGATTGGATATTACCTCCTCAGGGATGTATATACCGTGGAGTGGACTGAAACAGACAATTGGGGCGATACGTGGACATATACCCTTGATTATGACGAACGAGATGGCCCAGTTGGTATAAATTTGGGTGGTGGTGTCATGTACTTTATCAATAAAAACATGTGCGTTGAAGGATGTGCGAAGTATCACTACATATTGCGGGAAGGTGATAGCATATCCTTGCTGGACATTAGACTTGGAGCAGGTTTTTACTTTTAGTGATGAGGTACGAATTGTTAAACAAGGGTTCCCATCTATATTAGATAAATGTAGGTGGTGACCCATAAAATCTAGGTGCAAAATAGCAAGGAAAGGAGAACAAAATGAAAGCATACAAAAGCTTACTGTTAAGTGGGACTGGTCTAATACTATTGGTTATCTTTGGCTGTGCTGCCCTTACGCAATATGGAAAGTTGGAAAAAAGCGCACGTCAATACTATATACGTGGAAGTTACGATATGGCAGTATTTGACTGTGCTAGGGCACTTAAAATTAATCCAAATTACGAAAAAGCACAGCTATTGATTCAAGATGCCTTCAGGGCGGCGGTCAATTCACATGAGAACAAGCTCGCGGAATTGAAGCCATCTAAGGCTAAATTCAAATGGGATGACATCGTGTCTGAGTATGAGGCATTGATCCAGCTCAATAAGGTTGTTAAGGAACTGCCAACTCTTAGGGTCAAGAAAACAAAGGAAGTAATAAAGTTCGAGATCACTGACTACAGTGAGAACTTGGCAGAGGCAAAGACCAATGCAGCTGAAGCCCATTATCAGGAAGGCCTTGTTCTGTCTGAGAAGGAGGGTGTCGATATACAGAAACAGGCAGCCAAAGAATTTAAGGCAGCCATGGTTTTCATTTCTGAGTATAAAGACGCTGGCACACTGTACGAAAGGGCAAGGACGGCTGGGATAAAAAGGATGGCAATCATTCCATTTGAGGATAAGAGTGGCAAAGGGCGCAAATACGGTGATTTATCTGGTATGATAGTCGATGACATAGTCAGTGACGTGATGAATGACCCTTCAGCTATGGAGTTCCTGGAGATCATTTCCCGGGACCAACTGGAACTGGTTATGCAAGAACAAGCACTCGGACAAACGGGAATCCTTGATGAAAAAAGTGCGGTAGAACTGGCTAGAATACTTGGGGTTCACGAAATCCTCACAGGGAAAATGACTCAAATAATCTATACCCCATCCAATACTGTTAGCAAGAATGTTAGGCAGGAAAGCAAAGTTGTTGTTGGAGAGGAAAAGTATAAAGATTCAAAGGGTAAAACACGCACACGAAATGTTTACGGTAATGTTAATGCAACAGCCACCATTTACACGAGAACAACAAGCGCAAAAATAGCAGGGTCATACAAGATGATTGATGTAAAGACAGCCAAATTGAAAAAAAGCGCGTCTTTCACCGGGAATTCCAATTTTAAGCATGAGTGGGCAACATTTAGAGGCGACGAAAGAGCACTAGATCGGGATGTTAGCAGACTTGCCAGTGAGAGTGAGAAGCCAGCACCTGTTGAAGAAGAAATGGTAAATGGAGCAGCAAAGAATTTGGCAAGGTCGCTATCAATGACCTTGAAGGAATATGCGAGATAGCATACTAAAAGCTTCCAAATCACCAACTTGGACGAGTGATAGCCAAAGATCAATAATGAAATACGAACAAGGAATATCGAAGTTTTGTCTACTTTTAACATTTCTTGTTCGGTGTCCGATTTTCGATTACCAAACCTTCAGAACCGATATCTAACCTACCATTCCGCAGGGATACAGAATCACAATATTTCATTCGGTCTAGTAGGTCTTTAATTCACCTATGGCATCCTCTACGGTGTGGAGAATGTCCCGCTTTTTCACCGTTTCCATCATGTTGTTGTGATCTGTGTATAACGGTCTATCCTCATCCAAATGTTCCACGACTTTTCTGACGGCACCATAAGCAGCCTGAGTTCCATTGCCCGGTTTGAAGTCCCTAAAATCCAGCGCCTGTGCAGCAG
>JACNIU010000251.1 GCA_014382905.1 Desulfobacterales bacterium | reverse complement strand
TGCTCAATGGGGGAACCTCTGGAAGAGGGGTTCAAAGTTCAGGGTTTAGGGTTCACTGGTTAACTGTAAGGAATAATATAGAAAATATAGGCTGAGTCAAGAAAAATCTCTCTTGCCGACTTTCCATTCCGGGTCGCGTCGGTTCAGCACTCTTGAGGAAGGGGACGCTCGTAAAAAAGTCAGTCGATCAAATGGTACACGTTCGGACGCGCCACAGTCTCTCCCCTCTCGGCCGAAAATTGAAGAACCCCGGAGTCCCGCTTGATCAGCGGGACGGGGAATCTCCCAAATTTAAGGAGGATTTCTTCATTTTAAGTTCGCTCGCTAACTCCGCCGCAAACAGCGGGGAATTCGCTCGCTGTGAATTTTCAAAAAGATTCCGATCTCTGAGCGACTTCCCATACTACCCCATGGCCGCCCAACTTCTCCGCGTTTCACGCCGCACCCTACGCACCCCTGCATCTTCAGCAGCAAGGTTATAACCTCAGTACATATTATCCTGTTTGAACTTGAAGCGCGTGTACCTCACCATCAAGCCGGTCCTCAAGCAAATCTTCAGTCACTTCAAGATCATGCCGCGTCTGGAGATTTAGCCAAAACTGAGGTGACATGCCGAAAAACCGTCCCAAACGAAGTGCAGTATCTGCAGTAATGGATCTTTTCCCATGGACAATTTCGTTTATGCGCCTGGGGGGTACACTTATATCCTTGGCCAGCCGGTATTGGCTGATCCCCATGGGCTCTAAGAATTCCTCCATAAGAATTTCGCCCGGATGGATAGGAGGAAGCTTTTTGTTTTTCATATGATTCTCCTATTGCCTGAAAATTGTCTGTTGAAAATCTTTTCTGTTTCTTTGTTACGGAAAGATTTTATCATGAAAATGATAATAACGCATTGCGATAATAACGGCAAGCGTTAAATGAGAATGGGGACGTTCCCTAATGTGAGAGAAATAGGAGAAATAAAAAGGACGGTTCAGGAATATTATGGGTGGATATATATTGCCAGCGAATAATGTTGATCAGAATCGGCATATCAGTTAACTTGACACGAATTATAAGGAAGTCATACACTAATATTTTCAAATCCTTTCTCAACAACCCGTAACGCGAAATCCACAACCCGCAACATAGAAGGAGGATAAACATGAAAAGAACCATCAGTGTCGTTACGTTGGCAACCATAATGGCACTTACTCTGACCACCGCCGCCATGTCCGGACCCGTGCTGGACAACATTTTGAAGAAAGGCCAACTGACCGTGGGTCTCACAGGTAACCAGCCACCCTTCAATGCTAAGAATAAGGCAGGAAAGGTCATTGGAATGGATGCGGCACTCGCTGAACTGATCGCCACGAACATGGGGGTCAAGCTGAAACTCGTCACCATGCCATTCGCCGATCTGCTTCCCGCCCTTCGGGCTGGAAAGGTGGATATGGTCATGTCGGGTATGACCATTACCCCGGATCGTAATCTGAAAGTAGCATTTATAGGACCCTACTTTATCTCCGGTAAAGGGGTCATCACCAAAACCAAGTCAGTGGCGACCATACAGGGTCCTGAGGGTATCAATCAGCCAAACATCAGAATCGCCGCGCTTAAAGACTCCACCAGCCAGAAAATGGTCGAAAAAGCCGCGCCAAAGGCAAAGCTGACTACCGCCGGATCGTATGACGAGGCCCTTGAGATGCTCTTGACCGACAAAGTGGACGTCATCGTTGCAGATTACCCCTTCTGTGCCCTGACCGCCTATCGTAACACCGACAAGGGGCTGACCTCAGGAGACGTGCGTCTCACACATGAACCGCTGGGTATTGCCATGCCTGAAGATACACTCCTGATCAACTGGATGCAAAATTTCATAAAGCTCATAGAAGGAAACGGCGAACTCGACGAGCTTAGGAATCACTGGTTTAATGAAAAGGTATGGAGCAAAGAACTCCAGTAGCCCCGTTTCAGTTTTTGAGGTCCAACCCGATCGAATCATCATCGAGAAAGGAGAAGGGAATGCATAAAGGAAACTGCGAATTTAATGGATCAGGCAGAGAGTATCTTGGGCTTTTTGTCATCCACCTCTTCCTGCTTTGCGTGGTCACTTTGGGTATCTATTCCCCATGGGCCTGGGTAAGGCTTCTCAAGCTGAAAGCATCCCATACTCTCATCAACGGGAAACAGGTCACCTTCACCGGCAACGGAAAAGAACTTCTTTTGATCGGCCTTGCATGTGGCCTCCTGACGATTATTACTCTCGGGATCTACTCCCCATGGGCTATCTGCTGGATATTGAAGTGGAAGGCCCGGAACACCCTGGTGGATGGTAAGCCGAGCGAGTTTGTTGGCACAGGCGGAAGGCTGTTCGTTTTTTACTTAATCCATCTCGTACTCCTCCCGATACTGACCTTGGGGATCTATTATCTCTATGGCATGTACAGGTTCTACGCCTGGAAAGAAGAACATACGAAATACGGAGGAGAAAGGACCTCTTTTGGTGCCGGCCTTTGGGGCCTGATACAAATATTTCTGCTCTCCTCGCTGATCTGGCTCGTTTTACCCGTCATTGCTCAGTTTTTAAGTTTACCCTCACTTGATTTGGCTGCGCTAATTATCTTTATTCTTCTGGCCCCCTGGTTTATGTGCATGTTTTTCAGCTGGCAAATCAAGGGCCTCGCCGTAGGCGATGACGAAGGGATTGAACACTTCCCGACCGTCAAGACAAACTTTCTGTGGGTAGTCATTTTCATCCTGATAGGCCTTTTTACTCTTGTTGCAGTCGGTTTATATGTCAAGAGTCAATTTGACAGGCAGATAACAGAGGTCGGTGAGCTGGCCCAGATTTTTGGGATGAAGGCAAAGGAGGCAAAACGAACAGATTCCATAAGAGCACCGGTAAAAAGACCACCCCGGGCAGTTACTCCGAGGCCCGGCACGAAGGTTCCCCAAAAAGAGGTGGCACCACGAAAAACCCCTGAACCGAAACCGGCAAAAGCTTCCCCTGCAAAAGATGCGTTCGATAAGCCACCCGTCTCTGTGCCGCCTACGCCGTCAGAGAAACCGGCCCTGAACTCTCTGGAATATGACCGAGAGATCAGAAAATTTGACGACCTTATCCGTGTGGACACACGAAATGCCGTTGCCTATTATAACCGTGGCCTTCTATACGGGCGCAAGGGAGAGCTTGAGAAGGCGGAAAAAGATTTTAGCAGGGCGATTGAAATAAACAACCGTATCGGCGACGCCTATTATAACCGGGGACTGGTTTTTGTCAGGATGAAGAAGTACGACCTGGCTGTTAAGGATTTTGATGTGGCGATAGACCTGGACTCGACCGCTGTTGACGCATATTGTAACAGGGGGAATGCCAATTTTCAGTTGGGTAAGGCCGATCTCGCCATAGGAGACTACAATAAGGCAATGGAAATAAAACCCAACGACCCTGACCTTTATTATAACAGGGGAATCGCCTATCTTTCCAAGGGACTCAAATCAAAGGCCCAGGCAGATTTCGAAAAAGCCGCCGAACTTGAGCGAACACTGGTCTCGAAAATAGCGATAAGAAAAGAGGCGGTATCGAAAAAAGAGGAAGTATCTAAGGAGAAGTGCGATTTCGACCGAATAGATATCACGAATGTACCCGTTGCGCCTTTTCTTGATGAAGTCAAGAACAAAATCGATGTTTCACAGCACCCAACATACAGGAACATGCCACGGGGCAAGGGCAATTACCGGAACACCGTGGACCCCTTCTATTTCAAGAGAGACCGTGGAAAGGTCCCATCCTACGGGTTCAGGCAATTCACCACAAGTCGAGACATGATGGACATCATCAATTGGTATAAAGAGGGGGCTTCTCCCGGAACCTGTGAAAAAAAAGGTGCCTTTGGCCAGGGAGGCGGCTCTTATTCGAATGGGCCATTCGACAATTCAGCGGCTAATTTCGGGGTAAATAACGGACGTAATTTCATTGTAATTACTGCCATGAAAGCCCCGGGAGAGGACAAAACCACCGTGTATGTCTTTCACTATCGGACGGCGCCGCCCCCGGCAAAACCTGTTCCCCAGGCCACGGTTACGGATTTGAAAGCCGGGATGCTGGTAGAGGTCAAGGAAGGCCCGGGGTAGTTTGGGGCCAAGATTCTTAAAATTGACATGAGCAGGGATCATCCATATTATGTTGAGTACACCGGATACGTCGACTATTATAGGTGGGTGGGCAGTAACGCCATTCGCCCTCGATAACACTTTAGCGGTTTGAAAGAAAGCTTCGGACCGTGATGACCAGGTCCTGTATGTTAAGATAAAGACGGAAACGTAAGAGATGGAAGAAAAGGTGAAAGAGAGGCATTTCGGACCCGTATGGTTTCTTCCGGGTCAGAATCACGGGAAATATCCCAACTGTCATTCCGTTTATATAGAGGGTGCCAAGGTATTGATCGATCCGGCTTCGGACAGGGAGCGGCTCATTCAACTCAGAGAAAACCCCGGCGTCGAAGCTGTCTGGCTCACCCACTGGCACGAAGATCATTTTATGCATTTGGATCTGTTTGAAGATCTCCCACTATCCATTTCAGAAAAAGACGCCCCTCCCCTCTCGGACCTGGAGATTTTTATGGATGCCTATGGAATGGATGATGAGGATGAGCGTGAGCACTGGCGCTTCATATTGAGAGAGACGTTTCATTTTCGTCCCCGCACGCCGGAGCATTTTCTGAAGGGCGGAAATATCGTTCATTTAGAAACCGGGACGGTAGAAATCATCGATACACCGGGTCATACACCCGGCCATCTTTCTTTCTTTTTTCAGGAGCCTGAAATTTTGCTTTTAGGCGACTATGACCTTACGAAATTCGGGCCATGGTATGGTGATCATGAATCCGACATACACGAGACAATCAAGTCGGTTGAACGTTTGAGAGAGGTCCCTGCCAGGGCATGGATCGCGTCCCACGAGAATGGCATATTTGAGGAAGCGCCCGGGGACAAATGGGATCAATATCTGGCTGTCATCATAGAGAGGGAAAGAAAGCTCATTGATCTGCTAAGTACCTCACGAACCATGGATGAGATCGTTGGGGCGTGGATCATTTATGGCAGACCACGGGAACCGAAGGCTTTTTTTGAGTTTGGTGAACGGTCCCATATGAAGAAGCACCTGGAAAAGCTTATCAGAGAAGGCCGTGTTGTCAGGGACGGCGCATACTATGTTGCATCTCATTAGATTGCTGCCGGTAACCCAGCGGGCATATTCTCAGCCTATTTTATAAAAAGGGTAACAGTTCAGCCACTAAGGCACAAAGGCTCAAAGCAAGCATGAGCTATCCAAACGAGGGTTAAGATATCAAAGGCAAGTTGATATCCCAATTGTATATGAACGGTATCAAGAGAATTATATTATGATCCTGGTGTCTTGGTGCCTTAGTGGCTGAACTATTACTAAAAAGGGAGGTCAGAAGATCATGACGGATATTTCATTACAGGAAAAATACAAATCAGCGGCCGGGGTTGTGTGCAAACAGGGGATGTTTCCCTTCCCTGTGAACGACACCACAATGTCCATCCTCAAACACGTGGTGGAAGATGAGGGGGATGAACTGGATTTTATCTGTGCGTTCAATCAGAAGGCCTCTCAGACCATGGAGGAGTTGAAGTTATCAAGCGGGTTGTCTGAAGACAAGATCGACCGCTTAGCCACAAGCCTTGCCAAAAAAGGACTGATCTTTAACCAGCCCAATTCTGCCGGGTTAATGGTCTACCGGCTGCTTCCCCTTATGACGGTCGGTTTGATGGAGTACAAGTTCATGGGTGAGCTTAAAGGGGATGAGAAAGAACAAGAGCTGGCGATGTTATTCCAAAAACTCTTGGATGAAGTCAGGGACCAGGTTCAGGCGAATTATGACAATCTTGTGCCGATGCTCAAGTCTGCCCCACCCGTTGACCGGACCGTTCCCACGCAGTTCCATGAAGATGGGACGTCGATCAAGATCATTCCTGTTGACAGGCATATCGAGGTTCCTGAAGAGTTCGTCCTGCCCAGCCAGTCAGTGGATGAGATCATCGACAAGTTCGAAGAGATTGCGGTGGGCCACTGCTTCTGCCGCCAGCGGCGAAAGGTCCTCGGAGAACCCTGCGTAACAGACGCTCCGGTGATAAACTGCTTCACATTTGGCAAATCCGCGCGTCATACAGCAGCCCAGGGATTTACCCGAATGGTCACAAAAGAAGAGGCACGCAGGATAATGAAGGAAGCTGCAGAGGCCGGCCTTGTTCACAAGGCCTTCCACCCTGGATCAAATGTGTCACGACCGGAAACAAGCATCTGTAACTGCTGTAAGGACTGCTGCGACACGCTTCACCTCTGGCGGGATGGCGCATTCCCTTTAATTAATTCCACCTACTACCTCTCCGTGATCGATCAGGAAGCCTGCTCTGGCTGCGGGATCTGCGCAGAGCGATGCCCTACCGAGGCAATAAGACTGAACGAGGAGGAAAAGGCTGAACGCGACGAAAGCGCCTGTTTTGGCTGCGGCATTTGTGCGCGTTTCTGTCCCGAAGAAGCGATATCCTTGAAAGAAGGGCTACGGAAGGTCGTTGTTCTACCACCGCGGCTGCGCAAGGCGTAACAGTTCAGCCACTAAGGCACAAAGGCTCAAAGGAAGGACATGAATTTTAAACCCCTATCAAAAAGAGAAGAATCTATTGCTGATTAAAAACGGTACCAGTAATCTTGGTGTCTTGGTGCCTTAGTGGCTGAACTATTACCGCAAGGCTAATTAGCCCCTGGATAGAAGTGCCTAAAGTGCCTAAAGTTTGAAGTGCCTAAAGTTGTGGTACGCCCTCGTCACCATAGTTTTAAAAAGAGAAAGGGTTATCAGGTTTCTTTAGACACTTCTTTACATTCTCTCCCGCATCAAACGGATTGTCTTCGCGTAGTCCTTACTGTAATAGATCGCCGAGCCTGCCACAAATACGTCGGCGCCTGCTGATGAAACCCGTCCGATGTTCTCGGGATCGATCCCTCCATCAACCTCTATTTCCAGGTCAAGGCCGAGATTACTCACCATTTCCCTCAATTTTTTTATCTTTGGGATGACTCCCGGGATAAATTTCTGGGCCTCAAAACCTGGGTTCACTGACATCAACAGCACCATGTCAAGCTCATCCAGGACATATTCCAGTACACCTAACGGGGTAGCTGGATTCAGGGCCACGCTCGGCTTTACCCCTTTATCCCGGATGAGTTGGATGGTTCTGTGAAGATGATCTACTGTCTCCGCGTGGACCGTAATGATGCTCGCTCCAGCTTCGGCGAAGTTCTGTATATAAGCGTCCGGATGGGAAATCATGAGATGGACGTCAAGGGGCAACTCTGTTACGCGTTTGACCGCCTTTACGATCATCGGTCCAATCGTAATATTGGGCACAAAATGTCCATCCATGACATCAATATGGATGTAATCTGCCCCTCCTTGTTCCACCGCCTTGATCTCTTCACCCAGGCGGGTAAAATCCGCTGATAAAATCGAGGGTGCTATCTTTCCCATGCCAACTCCTCCTTAGCTATTATCGTCCCTAATTTTTCCTGAACAAGGCCCCAAAGAAACCTTCTATCCCATGAACATGCGGGAATGTCCTATAGAAGCCATTGTCATCAATGAGGTCAGAACCCCATTCGGGGATCGAGCGTTTCAGGTCCTCAAGGGCCATATCATCGTTCTTTTCTAAAAAATCCTCCACGACGTCCTCATTTTCTTCCCTTGAGATCGTGCAGGTAACATACAGTATCCTGCCGTTCTTTCTCAGGAGCTGAACCGCCTGATTCAAGATTGTTTTCTGCAGAAGCGCTAACCGTTCAATATCTTCCTCGGTTTTGGTCAGTTTGGTATCAGGATGCCTCG
The DNA here is from genome assembly GCA_014382905.1 of Desulfobacterales bacterium. GTDB lineage: Bacteria > Desulfobacterota > DSM-4660 > Desulfatiglandales > Desulfatiglandaceae > JACNIU01. Next base: position 11,836 of record JACNIU010000251.1, on the reverse strand, counting down.
AGATAACACCGAGGCCAGAACAGGGTCCATCAACAAGGATCTTGTCAAAGGAATACCTTAGAACCCAGAAGAGCTGGCCGCTCGCATCCGCAACCACTGGCAGAACAGAACCAGTTCCGAGACGCACGGAGTTTTGCAAAAGGCCCTTCAGTCTAACATGGCTCCGGTCAAGGGCGAGGACGAGTCCTCGATCATTCATGAGCGCAGCGAGATGCGTCGATTTTCCCCCCAACCCTGCGCAGACATCAAACACAAGTTCCCCTGACCGGGGAACAAGAAGATGGGAACAAACCTGGGCCGCCTCACCCTGTACCTGAAACAGACCTTCCTGGAAGGTCTTCAACCGGCTTACAGATCCTTTGAATCCGTAGAGGTTAACCCCTTCGGGTGAATAGGATGGTGCCACCCCGTTCACTCCTTCATCAGTTAGACGCTGAATGAGCCCCTTGCGGCCAATCTTTAAGGTATTGACCCTGATGACCGTCTCAGGAATGCGATTTCCTGCATCCAGAAGACGCTCCGCAGCCTCAGGGCCTAATTCCTTCGTCCACTTTTTTATGAGCCAGAGGGGATAGGCATACGATACTGAGAGATACAGGTCACGCTCCATGCTTGGATCGGGGGAAAAGATGCGACCTTTCCCTCTGCAGACATGCCTCAGTATCCCATTGACAAATCCTGGCACGTGTTTGTTGCCTGCACGTCTCGCCTGCCTGACCGCCTCGTTAACAGCCGCGTGCTCAGGGACTCGATCCATGAAAAATATCTGGTAAAGGGCCAGTCGAAGAATATTCAGGATGGGAGGCTCAATATTATCGAAAGGAAAACGAACCGTCTGCGTGATAATCCAGTCAAGTCTGATCCGCCACCGCAGAACCCCCTGAACCAAATGAACAATGAAGGCCCGGTCCCTTTCGTCAAGGCCCGGATTCTCTTCAAACACGGTTTCCAAATACCGCTCCTGGAAACCCGGTGAATAATCCAGGCTATTGAGTACAGTTAATGCAAGGTCCCTCGGCATCGCCGGCTAATAACCCAGAAAGGTTCTTATCCCCTTCTCCACAAGTTCAAGATTTACATCGGTATCGTAACAGGGACCAAACGGTCTCTGATTGAAAATCCCAAAGACCGGGATGGGATAACTATCCTGTATGCCGCTCGTCAGATCGCGCTCGCATGCGACACCGATAATAATTTTGGGCTTCTTTTCCACCACAATCCTTCGTGCCAACGTCCCACCGGTAGCAACCGCAGCGGGCACATGGTATTTCTCAGACAGGCCCACCAAATCCTTTATCCTGCACTTGCCGCAGGCCTTGCAGTTCTCTACATTCCCTGTAATCCTGACTTCACAGTCATGGTTCTGAAGACAATGGGGGAGAAGGATAAGAAGCTCATTCGGCTTCACCTTTTTGGCCTCAGCAAGGACCAGCTTATTGTTAATGGCTACAAATGACCGGCGTATCTCATCCTTGCTGATGCCGAAACACCTGCCAACCCCAACTAACAACGGGAACAATACCCGTATGACAACCCCGCGGATACGCCTGTTAAAGAAGAGATTTTTCCCTCGGATAATGGTAAAGATGAGGGTCAGGGCACCGCCTAAACCAAAAAGAACCATACAACCGAAGGCAATGGCTAATAACAACGGGAGGCTCGGATGAATATTGCTGAGGCCCACGTAGGGGACCCACCAAAGCAAGAAGGCAAAACCCACCATGACAAAGCATACAACTAACAGGAGAAAGATGAAAATTCTTTTTCTGGGCCGTTCCGGACTGTTGGAATCACTCTTTTCCCTGTCGGCGGTTACGGGTATTATATTTCTCTGCTGGACCTTCTCCATCTTCCTCAATCCTTTCGCTTCATCTCCCCAGGAAGGTTCCATCGCTTAAAGGAAAACCCCTCAGAAAATCAGAAGCGTTAAGCCTTCTTTTACCGGGAGCCTGTAATTCCCTGATAAGTACGGTCCCCTCCCCTGTCTCCACCAAAAGACCGTCCTCAGAATGGCCTGCTATCCTCCCTGGCGTCAGGTCAAGGCGTTTTCGATCAGCAACCTTGGATGAAAACAGCTTTATCTCCTTCCCTCCAACAACTGTAGTAGCGCCTGGCCAAGGATCCAAGGCGCGGATAAGTGCAGATAGGGTCTGAGCAGATCGATCCCACTTTATCAATGAGATACTTCTGTCGATTTTTGGGGCATATGTGGCCTGGGCATTGTTCTGGGGTATTGGAGTCAGCCGATTTGTTGTCAGCCCCTCCATTGTTCTCAAGAGAAAATCCCCTGAAAGGGATGCCAGTCTATCATGGAGCTCACCGGCTGTTTCCTCAGGGCCGATACGAACCTCTTCCTGAAGAAGAACCGGTCCGGTGTCAAGGCCATGATCCATGCGCATTGCACTAAGACCGGTCTTGGCTTCGTCATTGATAATGGCCCATTGGATGGGAGCCGCCCCTCGATATTTGGGCAGCAGAGAAGCGTGGATATTGAGGCCTCCCCATCGGGGAATCTCAAGGAGCTCTCTCCTTAAGACCTGCCCAAAAGCTACAACGACCAGGAGATCTGGCCCAAGTTCACGGATTACCTCGCAGAACTCTCTGTCAGAGGCCTTTTCCGGTTGAAAAACCTCAAGGTTGAACCGTTTTGCAGCCTGCTTCACCGGCGGAAAAACCCGTTTTTTGCTTCGCCCTTTTGGCCGATCCGGTTGCGTCACCACCGCCAGGAGTACGTGACCATGTTCAATCAGTTTCTCAAGCGAAGGTACGGCATAATCAGGAGTGCCCATAAAAATGATTTTGGGATTGGCAGGCAATCCATCTTTCGGGCAATTATTCATGGATTCCACCGGGATTATGTTTCTTTTAGCATTTTTCTCAGCTTTTTCTTATATAACGCACGCTTAAGACTACTTATGTGATCGATAAAGAGGGTTCCGTCCAAATGGTCGATCTCATGCTGCAGGCAGATGGCCAACAGATCTTCGGCCTCTATATCCAACGAATTCCCATGCCGGTCAAGACCCTGCACCTTTACCCGGGAGCTTCGGACAACTTCTGCAGAGAAATCAATCACGCTCAGACATGCCTCCTCACTCTTTATCTCATCCTCGCCCAAGACGATTTCGGGATTAATCAACACAGTGGGATCTCTCCCTTTCTCTCTCGGATGGCGGTCGAAGACAATCACCCTTTTCAGCACGCCCACCTGATTGGCAGCGAGGCCGACTCCGGGAGCTGAATACATGACGTGAATCATGTCGTCAATCAGGTCCTGAAGTTCTTCATCTATCACCTTCACCGGCCCGGCCTGAGTCTTCAAGACCGGATCCGGATACGTGTATATCTTCATCTCCTTTATGCCGGGTTTCATCAATTACCCCATTTTTTCGAGTCTAACAGGTTCACCGGGATTAAACCCAGTGCCCCCATCAGTTTCAATACTATAACATTGCACCAAAATAAATCAAGCAGGCTCTCTGACAAAAGCGATCTCCTTCAGATCTATATGCTTGACTTTTCCATATTCCCTGCCTATCAAGGGGCATGATAAAGCGAGTTGTAGAGTTTCTCTTTGAAGTAGGGATGCTAAAAAGGAGTCCCCGTACCGGTTACCAGTTCCTCGGATCCGGCGGGGAATCTGTAGCAGACCATTCCTTCCGAACGGCGGTCATAGGATATGTCCTCGCATCCATGGAGCCCGATGCGGACCGCACCAAGGTTATCCTGATGTGCCTTTTTCACGACTTTCCCGAGGCCAGGACCGGCGACCATAATTATGTTAACAAAAAATATGTCACCGTGGACGAGGAAAAAGCAATACGTGATCAGGTGCACGATCTGATTTTCGGTGATGAAATCATAAGCTTAGCCCACGAATTTAACCGAGGGGAAACCTTTGAGGCCAACCTCTCAAAGGATGCGGACCAACTTGATCTGATCCTTGAGCTGAAGGAACAGCTCGACTTAGGGAACCCCCATGCAAAAGAGTGGATACCATTTGCCTTGAAGCGGTTGCTTACCGATAGTGGTAGAAAGCTGGGCCAGGAGATACTCACATCGGAAAGGGACTCCTGGTGGTTCGACAAGAGGGCAGACTGGTGGATTAACGGACCCAAAAACGGCTAAGGGCTCGCGCAAAAATAAGTTCCCAGAATTGGCGAGCCCTAAGTCCTCCCCAGGAACCGGAATTGATCTCAGGCATATTTTGGGGCCAGGGGCCTTCTCATCGGGAGACTATTGGCGATGATCTCATTGAAAAGGCCAGGGGGGGGTATCCGATCAGGTGAAGGCAACTGATGCTACTCAAGAGGGCAATTATGATCTGAGAAATTACATGGCGCGCCTGGAGAGATTCGAACTCCCGGCCTGCGGATTAGAAGTCCGCTGCTCTATCCAACTGAGCTACAGGCGCAAATTGAGCATTTTCTGGGCCACAAGGGTCACACGGGTTTTCTGACAGACACCGTAGGGATCGTTTCTTCATGGTGCCCGTTCAGTACTTCCCGCAGGACGACATTGGTTTTCTCTTCCATCTGCCTTATGATCTCAGCGACAGCCTTCAGACGGATGAGGCTCTTTCTCGACTTATCCTTATATGGCAGATTAAGATACGAATCATCGAGAATATGCACCAGTCGATCAAGCAGTTGCAAATCAAATGTATCTGTATCTGTATCTTTATAGAGTAGCTCAACCCACTCTGTTTTTATATCCTCGGGAATCATGTTGTAAGCTGCGAGAAGCTCCGGGTCCTTTCCCAGGTAAAGCGACCTCTTCAGGTTATCTATTTCATGGCGAACCGCTTCTGCTGCTTCTGCTTCAAGACGGCCCTCATGGATAAGCGTGTTCCACTTCTCCTCGATCTGCATTCGTAGCCATTTTGCGCCCTGCTCCGGGGGCAGGTGGAGGTCCAGAAACCTGTTCTGGATATTGATCAGGTCTCCTCCCGGTCCATCGCTGGAGCCAGTGATCCCCCTGGCTGCCTCATTGAGGGCATGAATCGCGTTACCTCGCATCTCCTTTTGATCAGATCTCTCCAAGACGACCCTTTCCCATTGATCTCTCAGAAAACCTAATTCCAACTTGATAAGAGAGAAAATCAAACCGTACTTCGTTATGACGTTCCGCAAGGAGTCCGCAAGGATATTGCAGGAATTAAGCCTGTCCTCCGCCAAATGCTGAATGGCCTCAAGGGAGTGCTGGCTTAACTGATACGAAAGAAGCTCCGTGCCCAATGCGCGGGACAGCTTTTTGACGACCCTTGTTTCCGGCCCGCCTATCTTGATGGTATAAGGGCGAAAATGAATTTTTATCACCGCTGCTACAATATAATCGCTGTTTTCCCACAGGAGCTGGTTGTTGTAGTTCCTGGGGTATTCCAGGTGCGGACCATTTCCGAAATATAGATCGCTCTTTCGGATCAATACGGGTTCCATGTGGTGGAAATCAGCCCAAACCCCTTCTACCTGAAGGCGGATGCTTCGGGCATCGTTTTTGGGATCTTCCGCAGTCCAGCTCTCCTGTCTCTCCACACACCATGCCATCGCCTCCAGAGGTCGACCCGGTTCATCTCTGTACTCTTTAAACGGTTTCCCTGGCGGGTTATAGTCTGACTTTTCCGGCAATCCCCATGCTATGTTTGACCTCTCTTCATCAATGACGCCGGATGTAATCCGTTTGGCGATCATCTCCGGAGGTCGGCCTATTCGGTAGACGGTACCTTTAAAGGCGTTCGGTAAACAGATCAGTATGGTGTCGATAATCTCTTTGCACGCCTTTTCCAATGCCTCTTTGTTTATCTGAATGGCCAATTCTCATTCCTCAATTTTAACGCCCTCTTACCACTCATCCGGTTAACAGTTGATCACGGAGAGAAGGCAGAGTGCTTCCAGACTGGATTGTGATACTTTCTTTTTTTAATGATGTCAATAAAAATGAACCGCTTGACAATCCTTCCACCGAGTGCCAAGATCGAGATTATGTTTGAGCAAGGAATCCATATTGATGAAATGCCGGCGCTGAATGCCCCGTTGCTTATCGCGGGTTTTGAGGGCTGGGGGAATGCTCTTAACGTCTCAGGGGGTATGGTTACTCTCCTTATCCGGAAACTGAATGCCAGATGCTTTGCCAGAGTGAACCCCGACCTCTTTTATCGCTACGATAAAAGCCGCCCCTTTGCCAACATTGAGGAAGGGATGTTAAAGGAAATCTCTCCCCCGGGGGGCTCTTTCCACGCTGCAGAGGCCGTATCAGCAGGCAGGGATGTCATCATCCTGAAATCCGAAGAACCCCACCTCAGGTGGGGGCAATTTGTGGATAACCTGTTCTCCCTTTGCCACGATTTGGGTGTCGAATTTATCATCACCGTCGGGAGCATGTACGATAATGTCCTCCATTCCGACAGGATTTTTTCGGGGATAGCCTCAGATGCCGATCTCCTCACCAAGCTGAAACAGAAACAGGTGACACCGATCAACTATCAGGGACCCGGCGCTATCCATTCCACAATACACGCGGAGGCTCAAAAGAGGAATCTCCGGGCCCTGAGCATTTGGTGCCATTGCCCATACTACCTTGAGGGCACAGTTCACTTCGGTCTTTTAGCCCATTTAGGCGCTTTGCTTTCATTTATCGGGGGCTTTGAACTGGATACCCGAGAGATTGAAGCAGAATGGAAAAAACTCAACCTTCAAATTCAGGGGCTTATAGAAAACAATCCTGAACTTCAGACGATGATCAATGAAATACGCAAGGCCAAGGTAAGGACATCCTGGGCAGGCGTGAGGGGGGCGGTAAGAAAGGGGGAAAAGGTCATAAACCTGAATGACTATATCAACTCAAGGTAAGGGCTTTCCTCTCTTCCTTTTTGCTGCCTCGACGATTTGTGGCATGATCTCTCCGGCGCTACCCTGAAAAAAAATATCTGTTAGGCTATCGGTCAGGTGAGTCCTTTCCCTGTTGATCTCAATAATCTTTGCGCCGCTTCGTTTGGCAATAGAGGGTATGGTATTAACGGGTGAGACAACTGCAGAGGTCCCTACCACCAACAGGGCCTGAGCCGATGAGGCAAACTCAAAGGATCGCCGCATCGCGTCTTCCGGAATGGCTTCGCCGAAAAAGATGACGTCCGGCTTCAACACGTTCTGACACTCACATCGCGGAGGGTTTTCATCCCTTTTCTCTTCGACCCTATATCTCTTCCCGCACCACAGGCACGAAAGCGTACTTGAATTTCCGTGGTACTCAATAACATTTCTCGATCCGCCGGCCTGATGCAGGTTATCCACATTCTGCGTTATAATGCAATGCAGCAAACCGATAGATTCAAGCTCTCCCATGGCGAGATGCGCCTTGTTCGGTCTGGCTTGACCGACAACTTCACCCATTTCCCACAGCATCTTCCACACCTTCTTTGGGTTGGCTCTGAAAGCGCTAATTGTGGCATATTCGGCCGGGTCATATTTTGACCACAGCCCGCCTGCGCTACGGAAATCGGGAATCCCAGATTCCACGGAAATCCCGGCACCTGTCAGCGCAACCGTCATTCGCGATTCAATTATGACACCAGCAGCCTGCTCTACCAGTTTCTCCATCACCCTGTTTTTCCTTGTCTGTCAAACTTCACCTCGAATGTTTAAAGCGGAGTAACACTTTAGCCGTCTGAAACAAACCGTTGGACCGCTTCAAAAAAGAGCTTTCCCTCTCTGCTGTCATACCGGGTAAGTCGCGCCCTCAGCGTCTTCTGCTCGCCGAAAATGTTGACCAGATTTACCTCATCACCCTCAAATACCACCTCGTCAACACTTTCCAGGATCCTTTTTTCTTTATCACCTGTCAAGACATACGCATGGGCTTCACACATCTCCCACCTCCCCTTTGCTCACAAAATCCCCTTTTCCTGGCACATACAAGCTCATTCGTCCAAATCTTTTAATGCATTGTCCAGGCAATCGCTAATCTTCGCTGTCAGATCGCTCATTTCCCTGACATAAGCCGCGCTCCTCGTTTTTCCTGCATCTTCAAGGTGGTCGGCAAAAATCTGATATTCCTCATGATGATGGTCATTGTGGCTTTTCCAGTGTTCTAATCTTATCTTTGCCTTTTCAATGAAATCCATATTTTACCCTCCACGAACTATATCGCTGACCCTACGGGTTGATATCTGTTATCACGTTAAAGAATATGGCCCGGGATGTCAATGAAATTTGGAATATCCCGAACAGGGCCGGGTCCGAACCGACAAAAGTATTGACTGGCAGTGGTTTGTGAGGTTAATATTCGACCCAAACCTTGATGCCCCTGTAAAAGACCATCGTTTGGGTCGGGACAGATGGACCTTTTACAGAGCCGGCAACCTACGAATGATTGTTTCAAAGCGCTGAAGTGTTACTCAATCTTGAGGTCTTGAATAAGGAGGGTCAAATATGGAGGATGTTCTTAACGGCAAAAAGATACTGATCGTTGATGATGAGCCTGATGTATTGGAAACCCTGGTTGAAATTCTTGACATGTGTCTTGTCGATACTGCTCCCAATTTTGAAACCGCGAAGAAGTTCCTTAACAAGAACGTGTATGATCTGGCAATTCTTGATATCATGGGAGTCAGGGGTTACGACCTCCTGCAATTGGCAAACGAAAGAAACGTCCCGGCACTCATGCTTACTGCCCATGCAATGAGCCCTGACAACCTGATAAAATCTATCAAGGGCGGGGCCCAATCCTATGTGCCCAAAGACAAAATATCTGAAATCGCCCTCTATATCGGGGACATACTGAAATCGCGCGGAAAAGCCGGAGCGGAAAAGAGGGCAAAATGGTTTGAAAGACTCGAACCCTATTTTGACCAAAAATTCGGAGAGGGATGGAAAGATAAGGACAAAGAGTTCTGGAAGGTTTTTGATCGAAAGTACCGGCCCAGCCGAGAGGAAATCGAAGACATGATTTAGAAGCACGTTGAGGGCCAACCCGCCCTGACGGATATCATGTCCTGCTTATCAAGGGTAGCTTCACTAAAAATCTTGTGCCGAGGCCCTCATCGCTATCGAGAAAGAGTTTGCCGCCCAAGTCCTCCACAAGCACCATAACCCCAGCCAGCCCCAACCCATGTCCCCTGACGCTGCAAGAACTCCTGGCGTCAGGGTCCATCTGGAAATAACACTTAAAGATCTTCTTGTGAAAGGCTACCGGAATCCCCTCTCCGTCATCTTTAACAGAAAAAACAACGGAAGTATTGGTCCTGTCAATTCTCAACTCGATCAGGCTTTTTCGATATTTTAGCGCATTGTTAAGGAGGTTTCTCAAAATCTGCTTTACCTTTGCGTGGTCCTGACAGATCTGCTCACACCAGAGTTCCTCCTCCACAAGCAAGAGAATGCCTCTATTCTTCAGCACCTCCCTGAGTGTGGCAAGCTTGGCGCAACACTTGATCTCTTCGGAGGCGTTGGTATCGGTAAGATCAAACAACTCCTCAAGGGCCTGTTCGATCAGCGCTGACAATGCGAACTTTGAGTAATTAACCATCCCTTCTTCGGATTTTCCCAACTCCAGGGCATCATTGACCAGTGTCTTCAGGACCTTGGTATTCCTAAGTGCCCGCTCAAAAACCCTCTCCTGTTTCTCCGTAACCGGGCCGTACTTCTCGCGCTTATTCATCAACGAAAGGAGTCCAGCTTCTATGACTGCGAGAGGCACCTTGAGATCGTGAATCAGGAGGTCAAGCTTAATCCTTTCCCGTCCGGTAGGCGAATGTCCTTTTCTTCCCTGGTGATTGTCAATCGATTCCGGCATGGTTACTGATTCAGATCCTGTCTGATGTATGCTTGTGACACCGTTCCGCCGATCCTTTTTGATCTTCTTCAATCTATCAATTCCCTTGGCAAAAATCAATTTGGAGAGTCCCCCCTTAAACTTCGATCAATTTCAAAAATAATTCCCACATAACCGACAAAACTGCTGTCCGGTCTCAAATCATAGCTGGTTGAATATAAAATTTGCTCCCCTTTTACAGCGCCCAACTCCTTAGCCGCTACGATTGCTGCGGCTGCTGCCCCGGGACAACAGATATTGTGATTCTCAAATGATTTATCCATCACCGCTTTTTCATCCATATTTACCATTAAGTCAACCGCGATTTTATCATTAACGTTCTTCACCCATTCAACCGCCGCCTCGCCGGTACCTTCGGGTATAAACCCGTAATTGTGGCCATAATGGGTCAAATCCGTAGATCCGAGGACAACCGTTTTCCTCCCCAAGCTTCTCGATAGCTCAACTACCCTCGCTGCAATTTTAAGGGAATAATGATTTGGAGGTAGCCCAATCGGAACAATCTTGATCTCGGGAAAGCAGTATTTGATAAACGGCAATTGTACCTCAATGGTATTATCGTGTTCATACCGAGAAGTTGTTTCAATATTAAACGAAAATTCCTCGGTTAGGTTTGTGGCAAACTCCCTGTCAATCTCCAACTTCCCGATCGGTGTCTCCCATTGCCCTTCTTTCATGATAAAGTTGTCACTTGCGGAATGAAGATGACGGCCAAAGATAATGCAAGTATCCGGTCCACCCTGAACCTTGAGGCATTTGATAACATTAAACGCTATTTTTCCAGAAAAAAACCATCCCGCATGGGGGACGATTCCTCCCACGATATCGCCCGGGCCAGGGGAGGGAATTTGAGGGTCTATGAACCCTTCAATGGTCCGGATGCAATCGGACTCCCCCCCGGGATACCAGGATCCTGCAAGATCCGCTCTCCTAACCTTCAAGAAGATCACCCCCTGTTATATTGTAGATTGACAATTGAAGATTGAATATTTACGGAAAAGGATACGTTTCCCTCTTGCCGTAGACCCCGTTTATTGATATGTAACGCGATCAGAAGTTGAAATCATAGAAAGGGGTCTCTTATGCCTTTTGATATTATCCAGTGGATTGTCAAGATACCTGTTTTACTTTTCGCAATCACTATCCATGAATATGCCCACGGCAAGGCAGCACTCTGGTTGGGGGACCCTACAGCAAAGAATATGGGGAGGCTTTCGTTTAATCCCGTGTGCCACATCGACATCTTGGGAGCGATCTGCCTCTTTCTCTTCAATTTCGGGTGGGCCAAACCCGTGCCTGTGGATATCAGGTATTTTAAGAACACCCGCAGAGATGTCATCATCATGTCACTTGCCGGACCGCTCGCCAACATAGCTATTGCGTTTTTGGCCGGGGTGTTGATTCGCATCTTTGTTTTCCCTCTTGAGGTATATCTGCAGGCGTTGCTCTGGCTGATACTTTTAAACATCGGGCTTGGCCTCTTCAACCTGTTGCCCCTTCCCCCCCTTGATGGCTCGCATGTCCTGGAGAATATCCTTCCGCCGGCCGCGGCGCAGAAGTACCGGGATGTCGGACGATACGGTCCATTTATCCTCATAGGAATTGTAATGCTCGACAATTTTGCCCATACCGGGATCATCAGCCGGATATTGATCGGCCCCATGTTTTACTTAGCCCACCTATTTGCAGGAGACAACCTCTTCCGGTTGCTCCCCCTCCTGCGACACTAAGGGCCCGTGCAAAAATAACTTCACATTTTGTATCACTTTAGTGTCTTGAAACGATCATTCGTTTGTTGCCCGCCTGCCATCGCCTCTGTTGGACGTGTTACCAATATGGGAGGTGCCATACCTCCTGAAGAGTTGAACCAGCAATGCACGGCGAAAGGCATAGGCGGGCAGGCCTGGGACCATGAGGGTCTCTTTCCCAAAGGACGTAACAAAAGTAGTCCACAGCGTATAGAACGCCCCCTTGACGTTCAATACAGATTCCGGGCAGGCAGAGACGA
>JACNIU010000284.1 GCA_014382905.1 Desulfobacterales bacterium | reverse complement strand
GTTTTGCCTAAAAAAAGTCAATCTTTTCTCTTGATTTTCTCTTGGTGCTCTTATTTAGTTTCTTATGGACGTCCCCGAAATCGAAGAACCACGATGAAACGCCCTATTGCCTGCCGGCGAAACTGCCCCGAAAGATGGCCCGGCAATTGAATGATTACCTGGAACGTCTCAAAAAGACGGACGTGGCTGTTGAGGCCCTCACCCGCTACGTCATGACCAGACGCCGGCCGACCATCTTTCTCTATTTCGGCGACCATCTGCCCGCCTTTACGGATGACATACCCGATGAGCTTTTTGATGCCGAGAGAGGTGTGGACAAGATGAAAACGACCTTTCACATCAGAACGAATTATCCGGTGAAGCATCCGGTCATCCCGCACACTTTGGATATCTCCTTCCTTTCCGGTCTACTACTGGACGTGGCCCAACTGAACGATTCCCTTTTTTTCAGGTTCAATTCCTTTATGCGGAATCATGCGAACGGGAAAATGCCCATGCAGGCGAATTCCGATCCGTATGTGAATAGCTATTTCGCCCAGATCGTCAACCAGATCAAGAGGTAACGCACTTTAGGGGTCTTTGCTTGACTCTTAATTGAAGACCCAATAGGATATCGCCCTGTCGAGACCGTTAAGAATCCAATACCCTGACGCATGGTATCATTTGATGAACCGGGGGCGACGGCGCGAAGAGATCTATATAGATAAGAGTGATTACATCGCCTTTATTGAGCTCTTGCATGAGGCCTCCGAAGTGTTCAATGTGGAGGGGGGTCATCCATCATTTATTGCTCACATGAGAAAGATATACCCTGAGATGAAATGGTATGGATTTAACAAAGCGCGATATATATGAGTATGAGCTCCCGGGAGGCTGGAAGGTGCTCGCGGGCAAGAGCGAAGCGGACAACGACTATCTGAGCCTTAAAATGGCAAAACCAAATGATTACTGGTTCCATGTCCGCGGTATGCCTGGAAGTCATGTTATCCTCAGGGCAAAACCCAGTGAAGATCCTGACCGCGAGACGCTTAAGCAGGCCGCAGCCGTGGCCGCCTTTCACAGCAAGGCAAGAAACGGCGGAATAGTGCCGGTCACATGTACAAAGGCCAGATACGTGACCAAGCCCAGAGGGGCAAAGCCGGGTACTGTAGAGATTAGAAAAGAGTCAGTCCTGAAAGTCCGTCCTGGCCTTGTTGAAGATTGATACCATTAAAACGTGGTTAACGGCAAAGCCTCCCCTCTTACAACCAAATTCTCAAGCTCTTTTACATGCCGGCTTTCTTCTTCGATAATTTTGTCAAGGCCGCTCAAAACCTCGATGTCATCCATGAACGATCTGAGCATTTCGTAGAAAATGATTGTATCCTTTTCAAACTCAATAGATAATTCAAGAAGGCTTTTTACGTTCTCTATCTTGGAAAAATCGGCATCGGTTATTGAAAAGGCCCGGTCTCCCAGCACGTTTTGAAGAATCGCCCTTCCCATTTCCTCCAATTTTGGGTCTTCTACCTTGATCCCCACTTTTTCTTTCAGCCCGGAAAACCATTCCTCGTGTTCAGCCTCATCATCCGCCAACCACTGAAGCATTGATGCAAGTGAAGAACTTGAGACCTCACCCTGTGCTTTTCTGTAGGTATTTCTTCCGTTCTTTTCGATCCGAATGGCTACATCTATGATTTCCCCCAGAGTAAACATCGAATCACCCTCCTCTTTTAGATTCTCCCCATGCCTTTCTGCTTCTGTTTACCTTCTTTAGTACCGTTTTCCAGGTCCCGGTGGTGAGGAAGGATTCGGGCCAACGCGTAGCCATACGGACATACATCTCATATGGTACGGCAAATGTGATTTCGTCTGTTTTGAAATATTTTCGTGCTGAAGGGTCCCACCCCCCAAGTACTGCTTTAAGCTTACCGCTTTCAAGATAGTGAAGTGGCCAGGTTACAATGTTTGAACATCCTGCCCCGAAGGGAGACAGGACTGCCTCAAAATCATTCGTCACAAAGGTAGCGAGCTGATTCAGCCCGGAGATGACCTCCGGACGAGCAAAGAAGATAACGACCTCAGGTTTTTCATCTCCTTGGAATTGCCCCAAGGGCTTAAACACGCAAAATCGTGCCGGGGCAGGTCGAGGGTCGATGGTTTCGAAGAATTTCTGCGAAGCCTGGGCGGATTCAAGATAGTGCTCTCCTTCCAGGGTGCCCGGTATGCCGGAAGAAATATAATGGGCAATAAAATCGAGCTGGGGTTTCAAAAAACCCAGATAGAACGCGCCTCCCAGACAACCGAATTTCTCCCGTTCAAAAACGGCCATAGCGTTCTTTTTTCTGGCCAGCCAGATATGCCGCATGACACATGAAAAATTGCCGAAGATGGAATTCCAGTCCACCTCTCCTTTTCTTTCCGCTTCTGCTGACGGCAGTTGCCCGGGCTTTGGCGAAAACCCATCTCCAGGCGCCTCATCCGTGTAATACATGCCCATGGGTTCTTCATCAAGTCCAAGGACTTCCATTAGACCGTTAATATCCATATTCCCCTCCAGTCCTTTACAAAAACCCGGAAAATAATATATTTGATCACCTCGCTATGTGATTCGCTCTTCTCCCACACTGCTGTCCACATTAGCAATATTTTCAAAAAAAGAAAACTTTTTAGTTATTCCAGATCTAAGTAGGTAAAAATGCAGAAAAATACCTATAAATGGGTCAAATCTACGCTTGACTCTTTCAAGTACTTTATGCATGAATCCACAATGGCTGAACGTCAAAATTGACAGACAAAATTTGACAAGTGAAAGTGAGGCCAAGGGGTCTTTGCTTGACTCCTAATTGAAGACCCAATAGGATATCGCCATGTCGAGACCGTTAAGAATCCAATACCCTGACGCATGGTATCATTTGATGAACCGGGAGCAACGGCGCGAAGAGATTTATACAGATAAGGGTGATTACATCGCTTCGGTGTTTTTCCAAAGATAAAAGTACCGGGATAAGGCTTTATAAGGAATTCGTGTTGAAAGAAAATTCCGAGGATATAACCAGGGTTTTCGGGTTGGAAAAGGACAGCAAAATCATGAAGGGTGTTCAGTAGATCATGAGAGAGCTGTCACAAGTCAAGGCCTGACCGCGCTCCATTCTTTATGAAGTGTCCCACTGAAAATACTCCAGTCAGAGCGTTCAACATCAGTTTTGCTGGTAGATTAAAGAGCAAGAACGGAAACGCATCAGGAATGGAAGAAAGACAAATGGATATTATGTGGTCCACGATACACTGTCAGTTCCGGAAAGGGGGGTTGGCGTATGTCTAATTATTTGGTTATAGGGAATGGGGTCGCGGGGACAACCGCTGCAGAAAATATCCGCAAGATAGACAAAGAAGGGAATATTACGATAGTGACCGGCGAGGATCTCCCCTTTTATTACAGGATAAGGTTAAATGAATACATCTCAGGAGAGATAGAGGAAGATGATTTAGTTGCCAAAAAAGAAGACTGGCATAGGGATCAGAATATCAATCTTGAGCTCATGACTCGAATAGTAAGGGCGGAACATCAGGAAAAAGTCATCATTACGGAAAATAACCGGACACTCTCTTATGATCGTCTTTTAATTGCCACCGGGAGCCATTCGTTTATCCCGCCGATAAAAGGATCTGAAAAAAAAGGCGTCTTTGCCCTTCGCACGATCAAAGACGCGCGTGACATTTCGGCCTATGCCGGGAAGATTGAAGACGTTGTTCTTATTGGCGGCGGGCTGCTTGGCCTTGAGGCCGGAAATGCCCTCCG
>JACNIU010000306.1 GCA_014382905.1 Desulfobacterales bacterium | reverse complement strand
GAATTTTTGTTACGTCCTTTGGGAAAGAGACCCTCACAGTCCTGCAACCTACGAACGATTGTTTCAAACCTCTAAAGTGTTACAAAGATTCAAAGGAGGAAGATGCGATGAACATGAACCGACGTGCATTTCTCAAGACAGCCGGCGCGGGTTTGATGGCGTCCGCTTTTCCGGTGAGCTTGGTGAAGATTGCCTTTGGCGGTGATGGCCCTGCGCAGGACTTTACTTTTGGATACATTTCCGATGCGCACATCCAGCACATCGGGGGGAACGCGTTCGTACGCAACTGGGATAAGGGGCTCATTCGGGCGGTTCGGGAGGCCAATTTACTCACACCGCAACCCGACTTTTTTATGTTTGGCGGTGACTTGGCGCAATTGGGTATGAAGGAAGAACTGGATCACGGTCTGGAGATTATGTCCGGACTCCGCGGCAAGGTTTACTACGTGATCGGGGAACACGATTACTACCTCGATCTCGGAGAATACTGGCAGTCCAAGATCGGGCCACTGCGGTACAGCTTTGATCACAAGGGGATTCATTTTGTCACCCTCAACAGTATCCTCACCTATGACAGTTGGATTCACAAGAAGTGGGGGTTCCCCATGGACCGGATGTTAGCCATGGCGCGGCTCGACAATCCCAACGGATCGCCGTTCATGGTGGGCGAGGAACAGTTGACATGGCTGAAAAAGGACCTGGAGAAAGTCAGCCGGAGCACTCCTGTTGTTGTATTCTCCCATTCCCCGATACAAAAGATTTTCAAACCCTGGAATTTCTGGACCCAGGATGCAGAAAAGATACAGGCGCTGCTGAAGCCCTTTGAACAGGCAACCGTGATTTATGGCCATGTACACCAGATCGAGTATAATCAGATTGGAAATATCACCTTTCACGCGGTGATGGCCACGGCCTGGCCCTGGCCCTACCCCGAGTCTTACTCCCAGGCGGCCAGTTGCCTTCCCAAGCTGACGGTGCACATGAACCGGGCCGATCCTTTCTTCGAGAGGGATGCCACGGGCTGGCAATTCATAAACGTGCACAATGGGAAAGTTGGCATGCACTACCAGTTGCCCGACAACAAAAACCGTACGGTTGTCTTTAATTCCAAGGTCGGTAAGCCTCAAGATGTGGATTACCAGGATTACAACAGCCGAATTCCGCCGCAAACCCACTTTTAGGTCCACTTTTAGGCGGTTCAAGGAGGTGTCTTATGCGAAAAAGTAGAAAGGTTTTCGGCGTTTCTTTTGTCGTTTTGATGGTTTCTGTCCTGGTGGCAATCTCTTTTTCCATACAGGCGGGTGAGTTCACTCAGGAAGATTTAAAGCGATGGGACAAGGAGTTCATGACCGTTGTGATGAAGGGTGAAAAGCTGTTTCACAGCGCTCTGGGAAAGAACAAGGTGTCCTGTGACCAGTGTCACCCCAACGGGGCCAACACGCACCCGGAGACGTATCCCAAGTTCCAGCAGCAGATCGGGAGAGTCGTTGCGCTTTTTGAGATGGTCAACTGGTGTATCCAGAACCCATTGGAGGGAGACCCCCTCCCTCCCGAAGATCCCAAAATGACCGCTCTCCTCTCCTACATGACCTATGAACGGCGCGGCGTGCCGCTGGCGCCGGGGAAGCACTGATGACCGGGGAACTGAATTCAAAAGGCCGGTTTTATGTTGCAAGCGATCCCTTTGAGATTGGGGGTGCCGAATTCCTTTCCCAGCGTATCCACGGATGTAAGGATGTTGAGATTGGATTTTGTCCAATTATCCTGAGAGGTTATATCTTCTTCCGGGAACCACCAGCCGTATGAGGCATTTATCACGGCCGGATGTACTCGCTCAGTTAGATGCGCCGTCTGGGTGATCTCGCCCTGCTTTGTGGCAATGATTAGAGGGTCCCCTTCCTTAATATTCAGTCTTGAGGCGGTTTCCGGGTGGATTTCAGCGATCGGCTCGGGGCTTTTTTTTCTCAGTTTTTCAATCCATCTGTAGGATGAGTGCATATAGTAAGGGTTTTTGGCGCTTGTCAATATCAGGGGATACGCTGGATCGTCCCGGGGCGGTTGCGTGTATTCCGGCAGGGGCCGGAGACCAAACTTTTCTGAGGTGCTCAGGTAAAGCTCCACCTTTCCGGTCGGGGTTTTGAAGCCGTCCGACTCGTGTTTTTTAAACTTAGCCTCTCCTTTCAGGTATCCCAATTCAGCGAACCGGTTAAAGTCAAGACTGCTCGGCTTCAGTATGGCCTCTATCAGGTCTTCATAGTCAGCAGACCAGTATTCCTCCGGCGTCATGGCACGGCCCAATTCATTGAGAATCTTGATATCTGGCCAGCATTCCTCCGGCGGATCCACCACTTTTGGCCGCGCCAAGATATAGCCGTGACCCAGCCCGTAATGGCCGATGTCGTTGAACTCAAAATGGGTGGCAGCCGGTAGGACGATGTCTGCCAGTGCGGCAGTGGGGGTCATGAAAATATCGGCGACGACCAGAAAATCGAGTTTTTTTAATGCCTTAAACGTCATGCGGCTGTCCGCGTAGGCAAGAAGAGGGTTCGAGCACTGAACATAGGCCCCCCGGACCGGATAGGGAAATTCTTCAAGAATCGCCTTTCTCAGAAACGCAGGGGGTACGGTCATAAGTTTGGGAATAGTGCCATGATGGGCATGGATCATCTCCTTTCGTTTGGAAGGAAGGAGATCGGCCCTGACGAATTTACCCAATGAAAGGATCTTGGGCTCGTTTGCCTCGATGTTGCCCCCCGGGACATCTAAGTTGCCGCATATGGCCATGAGGGAGACAAGCGCCCTTGCCGTGTCAAAGGTGTTGATGTTTTGCTCTATTGCATTACCCCACTGTATTGCGGCCGGCCGGGATCGGGCATAAAATCGTGCGGCCTCGCGGATAAGATCCGGCGCCACCCAGGTAATTTCCGACATCCTTTCGGGGGTGTAATCCTTGACGTGCCGGGCGAGTTCCTCAAACCCGGACGTCCAGTTTTCAACAAAATCAATATCAAAAAGCTTATCTTCTATAATAACGTTTAATATGGCTAAAGCCAACGCATTATCAGTCCCAGGCTTTAATTGAAGCCACAATTTCGACTTTTTGCCCAATTCTGTTTGTCTGGGGTCAACCACAATCAATTCTGTGCCACTCTTGATTTGCTCCAGGAGAAGGCTGCAAATCTCACCCTCCTCATTGGTGCTGGTCAGGTTGCTCCCCCAAACCACCACGACCTTGCTCTTGTAATGAGAATCGATCACCGGATAGAAACCGCATGTATGAAGCCCGGTAACCTCCCGTGGCGCATGGCACACGTCCTGGACAGACACGACATTGGGAGACCCGAACATATTGGCTAAACGGATCAGCACAAAATGCTCCATCCCTTTGGGCATCCCCTGGCAGAAGGCTACACTCCTGGCCCCGTATTGTTCCTTGATCTTCAGGAGATGGTCACTGATCGTTTCGATTGCCTCCGGCCACGAAATCCGCTCCCATTGTCCCGCGCCCCGCGCCCCCACCCGTTTCAGGGGATGTTTAAGCCTGTCAGGGTGGGTGAGGCGGTCAGGTGACGCCAGACCCTTGGGGCAGACATATCCTTTGTTTAGGAAACCGTCCGGGTCACCTTTTACCCTGACAATGGTGTTGCCCTGTACGCCTACCAGTAGGGCGCATCCCCCATGGTCCATTCGTGCGCAGTGTGTCTTTATCCACTTAATATCGCTTTCCATTTTTTCTCCAGCCCCTAAGCGCCTCTATCTTTTGCTGTTTCTCAATCAACAATCA
>JACNIU010000170.1 GCA_014382905.1 Desulfobacterales bacterium | reverse complement strand
CTGTCCATCACAATGGTCTTCTCGGCTGTTGGGAGCCGATCCCTGAGCTCAAGGGCATTGTCCAACTGCTCTTCATCCTCGACGAAGAAGACCCTAGCCTCCGAATGTGAAAGGTGGTATTTGACCTCTTCGGCCGAGCAGGTGGCATATACTCCCACTGAGATCCCGTTTACAGAGAGATTGCCCAGATCCGCATACAGCCACTCCGGCCGACTGTCCCCGATTATTGCCGCACGGTCTTTAGGCTCCAGGCCAAAGGCGACAAGACCCATCCCCACCCGCCGGACCTGCTCACCGTATCGCCTCCAGCTTATCTTGTTCCATATGCCCAGCTCTTTTTTCCTCAGGGCAATGCGATCTTTATATTTTTCCACACGATGGAAGAAGAGTTTGGGAACAGTATCGAGGGCGGCCTCACCTATCTCATGCCGACCGGTTTCTGAATTCCTTGAGAAAGCATCACCCATCTCAACTTCCTAACGTGGTTCCCAGAAAATCTTTCATATGACCGGTATTATCCGGGATCTTCTCCCTTGACAAAAGAGCCCCCGGCAGCCGGAGAGGGCACGATAATACGGAGGCTCTTTCTGTGTATTATGGTTTTTCAAGGGGTTTCCGCCAGTCGGTGAGCTTTTCAAACTGCCCTTTTTGGGCGTTAGCCTTTACAATGAATGCCGAGTGGGCGCCGGCCCTTAAATTGGGCCCAAAGGTTATATTGGGCCCCACACCGGTGTTAAAATCTTTAACTCCATCCATTGCTTTTACGAATTTCTCACGAGTCAGATCTTGCCCGGTAAGTCTGAGGCCTTCAACGAATACCTCAGCGCAGAGATATCCGACACTGTGATAGAAGCCAGGTGTTACCTTCCCATATTGCTTTGTTCTGTCTAAATACTTCTTCCATCCTGGGCGCTGGGAGTCTGGAAGCTCACCACAGGCTACCCCTAATAGCCCATCTGCTGCAGGACCCGAAAGCTTTAAGGTAATCGCATCTGCTGCTGCAGCGGAGACGATAAAAGTGGGCTTCCAGCCCAGTTTCGCCGCTTCCTTGAGTACAGCGGCAGTTTCCCTGTAGACGGTCGCGAGAAAACAGTACTCAATCCCGGCTTTCATCATTCTCACTACCTGGGGATTAAAATCCAGGGTCCCTCTTTTATAACCTACCGTACCGATGATAGGAATTCCGTACATCTTTGCCTGCTTTTCAAGTCCCTTGAGACAGTCCCCACCAAAATCGTCATCTTGGTAGATCATTCCTAATTTTGGCTTTCTGACACCCAGATCCTTGACAATGTAGTCGAGTGTAATCCTCATCTGGTCGTCATATAAGGTCAAGAGTTGAAAAACGAGCTTCTTGGGAGGATAGGCAAACGTGGGGGAAAACGAACCTATCCCGACCAAGGGGAGTCCCGATTTATCCAGAGCAGGTATCATAGCTAAGGTCGTTGGGGCTCCCATGGCGCCTACGATGGCAAAGACCTGATCCCGGTCATTCAGTTTGACCACTGCAGCGACCGCCCTCGAAGGCTTATATCCGTGGTCTTCTACAATCTGCGTGATCTTTCGCCCGTGGATACCTCCCTCATCGTTAATCGAGGAAAAATAGACATTCATCCCGTCGGTCATAGCCTTTCCTACGAAGGCGATGGGGCCGGTCATGTCTAAGGTTGCACCGACTTTGACCGTGTCCTCCGTAACGCCTTTTTCGCCGCCAAAAACGGGGACCACACCAAACACCAAGAAAGCTGCAATACAAACCACCAATCTCTTCATTCGATTTCTGCCGTCCATACTCCCCTCCTTTCTTAATCTTTAAGGTTAAAGTTGGGCCTCCTCCTTTCCAGGAGTGCCTGAAGACCTTCCTTGTGGTCCTCTGTCTTCCAAAGAAGTGACTGGGCCTCGACTTCCCTTTCAATTAAAGCTACCAAATCCATTTCCATGCCCTTTTGCATGATACTCTTCATTAGGCCCATGCTGTCCTTTGGTTTCCCAGCCATTCTTTCAGCCAAGCTATTCACTGCTGAATCGAGATCTTCGGTAGCAACCATTTCCGACACAATGCCCAATTTCAGGGCCTCTTCGGCAGAAAAGATATTCCCTTCGAAAACAAGTTTCTTTGCCATGCGCAGGCCAACAATTCTCGGCAGAAAATACATGCATCCCATGTCAGGGATAATCCCTATATTTGAGAAGACAAACCCAAAGCGTGCCTTTTCCGCCGCAACAACAAAATCGCACGCTAATGCCAGAGAAGCACCCCCGCCGATGGCATCGCCATTTACCTTGGCGATGGTCACCTTTTCCAGCATATAGAGCTGCTGCATCGGCCGTGTACTCCGTTGAAGTCGCTTTCTACTGGCCGGTGGTCCCATAATCTGGAATTCCTTGATAGTGTCCATGTCTCCACCGGCGGAAAAAGCGCGCCCTGCCCCTGTCAACACTACGCAACGCACCTCATCATCGGCTTCGATAACTTCGAGGATCTCTTTCAGGTCCATGCACACTTGCGGTGTAACCGCATTCATTCGCTCGGGCCTATTAAAAGTAATGGTCCCGACCGCATCTGATTTTTCATAAATCAAGGTTTTTAGTTCCATTTCACCTCCTATTAAAGATAAGCCGCCGATTACTCCATGCTGACAACGATACGAACCGGATTGCCCACCTTCTTCTCAAGATCTGAAATCCCCTGATTTACATCACCTAATGGGATAACCGAACTCACCGATTCACTGAAATCCAGTTTCCCGGCGGCCGCAATTCCCATAAGTTTTTCTAAGTCACCAATATCGCTTCCAAAGGAACCAATTAATGCCAAATCATTGTACACAAAGAAAAATGGGGCGACTATATTGATTCGTTCAGGCCCTATACCGATAGTTACGGCCCGCCCGCCCCTTCGCAGCGATCTCACTGCCTGATCAATAGCCGCGTTCACCCCTACGAATTCGAAGGCCACATCCACACCGTACCCACCGTTGACGGAGATCACCTCCTTGTACGGTTTCTCGGCACCAGCATTTACCGCGATGTCCGCACCCACCTTAAGGGCCCTTTTGAGGGCATGATCAGATGTGTCCACGGCAATAATTCTTGCCGCCCCTGCCAATCTGCAGAGCTGGATGGCATTCATTCCCAGTCCGCCGCACCCGAAGATTGCAACAGTCTCACCCGGCCTCACTCGACCTCTTTTCGTCACTGCGTGAAAAGGGGTCGCACCGGCATCTGTCATAATTGCCGCCTCCCTGAAAGAGACATTGTCCGGTATCCTTACCAGATTCTTGACGGGCATCACAATGTAATCCGCAAATGCCCCATCCCGGTGCATTCCCAGAACTCTTGTATTAATGCAAATCCCGTCACGCCCCTCCCTGCACTGGGGACATATACCGCAGGTGACCTGGGGGTAGACGGCCACCCTGTCCCCCTTTTTCCATCCCCGGACTCCTTGCCCCAAATCGCTGATGACGCCCGAAGGTTCATGTCCCAGGGTTATGGGGGTATATGCAGTCGACACCGTCCCTTCCAATGCGGTGTGCACATCCGTTGCGCAGATTCCGCATGCCTTCATCTGGATAAGCGCCTCTGATGGTCCTGGTTTCGGGATGTCGACCTCCTCGATAACCAATGGGACCTTGACCTCGTGAAGTCTTGCCGCTATCATCTTTTCATCGCTCATCTGATCCCTCCTCTTTAGAGCCCGATGCTTCTGGCTATTGTGTTCCTGTGAATTTGGGAGGTGCCTTCTCCAATCTCTAAGAGTTTGCAATCCCTATAAAACCTCGA
>JACNIU010000181.1 GCA_014382905.1 Desulfobacterales bacterium | reverse complement strand
GCAACATTCGGTTGTGTTTCCGAAGGCGTTGTCATGAACTTGAAAAGCTGGGAGAACACTCCGGATGATTTGAAGGTGATCATCGAAGAGGTGTGCAGTAACCCATTTCGCACTACGGGCGGCCTGAACCGTGACGTCTATAAAACCATGATGAAGGAGATCGAGGCCAAGGGCGTCAAACTGTACACCCTGACACCGGAACAGGAGAAGGAGTGGTTTGCCCGGTTCCAGGATGTGACCAAGACATGGGTCGCCGGCCTGGAAGCCAAGGGCCTTCCGGCCAAAGAGACGGTCCTGATATACAACAACGCCGCAGCGGACGCTGGCGTTACCTGTGTGGCAATGCCACCCGAATGGAAGAAGTAGGGGGACTCCTGTCGGGAACTACGCATGTGGTGGGGTTATAGAAGATGATCCGGAAGGTCATACAGAGCATTACCCTCTATCTAAGCTACGTCGGCATGTTTTTCCTGATCCCGATGATGCTCCTGACAAGCGGGGAGGTGATAGGCCGGGCCATATGGTCCTGGCCTATCCCGGGTTCCATGGAACTTTCAAGTTACATGCTGGCCGTCTTTATCCTTCTTGGGGTCGCGTATACCCATCAAGTGAAGGGGCATGTTCGCGTCACCATGCTCGTATCCAGGCTACCGGAATGGGCCACGTTGACTCTGGAGGTCATCACCGACCTTTTGAGTCTTTTTATCATCGCCATCATGGCGTGGCAGGGCTGGGTGGTCGGTATGGAGGAGCGAACGGTTTCGGATATGCTCAGAATACCCCAGTTTCCTTTCAGGTTGCTCGTTTCCGTGGCGGGCCTTTTTCTCTGCCTGGAACTGCTGCTGGATCTGACGGATTCCTTGAAAAAACTGGTCAGGAGGTAACACCTTAGCGGTTTGAAACAAAGCTGGTCCGGGAATTTCATCATGACTGTTTTCAAACTAAACTGATATGGCAGGAGGTAATAGTGGATCCTGTAACCACAGGTGTCATCGGTACAGCCCTGGTTTTTTTCTTGCTTTTTTTGGGGATGCACATCGCTTATGCGATGATGTTTGTGGGCTTTGCCGGGGTGGCCTATCTGGCCAGTTTTGAGGCAGCCTTTCCCATGACGGCGCGGACGGTTTACGAGGTTTCGGCCTATTTCCCCTATACGGTAATCCCCCTTTTTATTGTGATGGGGGGGTTTGCGGCAAGCTCCGGGATGACGAAGGCACTTTACAATACCTTTGACAAATGGCTCCGGAGGCTGCCTGGGGGCCTTGGCGTTGCGACCATCGGCGCCTGCGCCGCCTTTGCCGCAGTCTCAGGTTCTTCTGTGGCAACGGCGGCGACCATGGGTACCGTAGCGTTTCCTGAAATGCAACGGTTCAACTATCATCCCAGGCTCGCAACAGGGACTATCGCCGCCGGCGGGACCCTTGGCTTCCTGATACCTCCCAGCATCGGATTCATTGTATACGGCATGCTGACCGAGCAGTCCATCGGAAGGCTCCTGGTCGCCGGGATACTCCCGGGTTTGACCCTGGCCCTTGCATATATCGTTATCGTGATCGCCTTGGTAAAGCTCGACCCGACACTGGCGCCCGTAAGTCCGGCATCTGTGCCGTGGAGGGAAAAATTCTCTTCGCTCTTAGGTGTCTGGGAACCATTAGCGGTCTTCTTGTTGGTTATGGGAGGTATTTATGGTGGGTTTTTCACCCCCACGGAAGCAGGTGCCATAGGGGCCACGGTCCTGTTCATCATCGCTTTTTTAAAAAAGAAACTGAACTGGAGCAATTTGATAGCGGCCCTCCAAGAGGCGGTACGCATCTCCGTCATGGTGCTTTTTTTAGTGGCCGGCGCTAATGTGTTCAGCTATTTCCTTGCCCTGTCAACCATACCGATGCAGGTAGCCGAGTGGGCAGCTTCCCTTAAGGTTTCTCCGTATCTCATCCACTCCATTGTGATCGTGATCTATCTCTTTCTCGGGTGCTTTCTGGACGCCATCTCCATGATGGTCCTGACCATGCCGGTCATTTATCCTGTGATCCTTGCCCTCGGTTTCGATCCCATCTGGTTCGGGGTGATCGCCGTATTGATGATGGAGGCGGGTTTGATCACACCGCCCATGGGCCTGAACATATTTACGGTTGCAGGGGTGGCAAAGGACGTACCGGTGGAGACCATTTTTCGCGGTGTGGCACCATTTCTTTTTGCCATTTTTGCCGTTGTGGTGCTGATTACCATATTCCCCAAGATCGCCCTCTTCTTGCCGGGTATGATGACGAGGTAGCCGGGAGGTCTTTCGACGTCCGGCATCGTGGTTTAACCCCTGTCCGGGCATGACCTTGGGATCTGTAATTCGATCAAATACGAATCCAATTTTAGGAGGTACACGAATGGCGTTGTTGCCGGAAGTAAAAAAACATTACGGAAAACTGAAATTTCTTATCAACGGAGAATGGGTCGATTCCAAATCGACAGACATTCAGGAAACAACCAACCCTGCGACCGGGGAGGCGATTGCACAATACCCCACGGCTACAAAGGAGGAGGCACTCCTGGCGGTGAGGGCGGCCCATGATGCCTTTCAGACCTGGAAGGACGTCCCCATGAGGGATCGGGCCCGTCTGCTCTTCGGCATGCATGCCAAGTTTGAAGAACACTACGAAGAGATGTGTCGCATCCTGACCCAGGATCACGGAAGGACCATCGGCGAATCCAGGGGATCCGTGAGCCGCGTTATTGAAAATATAGAATCGGCCTGTTCAGCGCTCTACGGCCAGGTCAAGCAGAACGAACACCTGGATCAATTGGCCAACGGGATCGACCAGTACCTGGTGTGGGAACCGTTAGGGGCGTTTCTGATCATCACTCCCGGGAACATCCCCATGCACGCCTGGTCCTCCTTTGTCCCGTATGCCATGGCCGCCGGGTGTACGGTGGTGGTGAGCCCCAGCAGGCAGGATCCGGTGGCCGCGGAAACCATTTCCAGGGTGGCCCAGGAGGCGGGTTTCCCGCCCGGTGTGATCAACGTTGTCCACGGGGGCCGACAGATAAACAAAGAGATCCTCTCCCAACCGGAGATCAAAGGGGTAGGATTCATCGGATCCAACCGGGCGGGGCACGAGCTTTTCGCGCTCTGCGGCAAACTCAAAAAGACCTCTTCCATCAATGGAAACGGCAAGAACATGCTGGTGATCATGCCCGATGCGGACATCGACGAATCGGTTCGATGGCTCTTGAGGGCCTGTTTCGGGATGACCGGCCAGCGTTGTCTCGGTGTGGACAATGTGGTGGTAGTGGGTGACATATATGATGAAATCAAGACAAAATTCAGGGCAGCCACTCAAGAGATGAAGCTCGGTTACGGCCTTGACGAGGCCACTACACTCGGTCCTTATGCCACCCGGGGCGTGAAGGATAATGTCCTTGAATGGATCGAGCGGTCTTTGGGAGACGGCGCAAAGATGGTCCTGGACGGAAGGACGGTGAAAGTGGAAGACTACCCCGACGGCCATTTTCTGGCACCCACCATTCTTGAGGACGTAAACGTGGATATGCCGACGGCCAAGGAGGAGGCCTTCGGTGCGGTTGCGGCCCTGATCAAGGGTGAGAGCCTGGAACAGGCCATCGAGTGGATCAATACCAAGACCAACCTCGGGCATTCGGCAGCCATCATGACCGCGAGCGGCAAAAATGCGCGGAAATTCATCCGCGAGGCCAATGTCGGGAACGTTGCTGTGAACTTAGGGGTTGCCCAGCCCTACGCCTTTTTCCCGTTAGGATCCCGGAGAGAATCTTTTGTGGGGACGGCCAAATCAAGGATCGCCTCCATGCGAATGTTCATGGATGAAAAAACCGTTGTTACCCGCTGGGTATAAATTTTTTTCAGCAGGACAAGGTGTGACTGGGACAGTGGTCAGTGTGCAGTGTTCAGGTTTCGGGTTTCAGGAGGAACCAGCATCCAGCATCACACGAGTTATAATCTAAGACGCTAACAGAGAGAGAAAAGGAGGTTCGACCATGAAACAGGGGGATTTTATTGCTGTAATTTTTTGTCTTTTTGGATTTCTGATGGTCCCGCTTCTTACGATGGCTTGTCCCGAGTGCTCAGCGGAGGGAAATACAGGGGTGATTGTGGTGGATGTCCAGGGAGACTTCACCACTGCGAAGAAGGGCTCCCTTGCTGTGAACGGGGCGGACCAGGCGTTTATAAAGAAGGTGGGAAAGGCAACTAAGGATCTCAGTGGGAAAGGGTTTATCATTTTTGCCACGCAGGACTGGCATCCCGCGAATCACGTCTCCTTTTTTACCAATCATGAAGGGAAAAAACCGTTTGACCTGATCAAGATCGATGGAAGATCCCAGGTACTCTGGCCCCCTCACTGTGTCCAGGGGACGGAAAACGCCAGGGTCTTAGTAGACAACAACCTCTTCCGAGCCGTCGTAAAGAAGGGGCAGGATCCAAAATATGACAGCTATTCCGGATTCCAGGACGACGGCGGGGCCAAGACCGAGATGGACAAAATCCTGAAGCGGAACACGGTCCGGAAAGTGGTGGTTTATGGGATTGCCACGGACTATTGCGTTAAGGCCACGGCCATTGATGCGGCGGACGCCGGGTACAAGGTGATCGTGGTGGAAGACCTCTGCCGGGGCGTCGCACCCGAAACATCCAAAAAGGCGTTAGAAGAGATGAAGGCCAAGGGGATAACCATTCTCAAGGAACTGGACATTGAGAAGATAAAAGGCCTTTAGGAATCGAGCAGTTCGGGCCAGAGGTAAAGCTTGGCAACGGCGTTTGAGCAAGTTAACAGGGGTATTTCGAGAATCGGGGCCGCGGATTTGGCGCGGGGCCGCACTCTTTTCAGTGATGATATCCCGATGAACAACCCTTTAATCCTTCGGGTTTTCAGGAGCAAAAGGCCCCATGCCAGGATTGTGACCCTTGACGTGGAAAAGGCCGGTCAGATCCCCGGGGTAGTCGGGGTCCTGACGGCTGCAGATATCCCGGGAAAGAATTTATTCGGCCTCATCCAGAAAGACCAGCCGCTCCTGGCACAGGACAGGGTTCGCTTTGAAGGCGAGGCAATCGCACTTGTTGCCGCTGAAAATGAACAGGCGGCCCAGGAGGCCATCAACGCCATCCAGGTCGGTTATCAGGAGCTCACGCCTGTCCTCGACCCGGAAAGGGCCTTGGATAAAGATGCCCCGCCTATCCATGATAAAGGGAATCTGCTCTTTCGAAGAACCCTTAAAAAGGGGAGTGTGGCAGAGGGCCTTCTTAGAAGCTACGTGGTCGTAAAGAGGAGTTATCACACCCCCCACCTGGAACATACCTATCTTGAACCGGATGCCGGCGCCGGATATGTGGACGATGACGGCACACTGGTGATATATGCATCTACCCAGAATCCCCATTACGATCACGAGGAGGTCTCTCAGATCCTTGGCCTTGACCCGGAAAAGGTCAGGATCATTCAGGCGGCCACAGGGGGCGGATTCGGCTCAAAGCTGGATCTGACGGTCCAGGGATTCATCGGGCTGGCGCTCTACCATTTTCAAAGGCCGGTACGCCTGACATTTACCCGTGAAGAGTCCTATCTTACTACCAGCAAACGGCATCCTTTCATCATCCGTATGGAAAGCGGAGCAGGGAAAGATGGCAAACTTATCGCCGTGCGGGTGAGGATGATCTGCGATACGGGTGCTTACGCCTCCTATGGGATGGCAGTGGCAACACGGGCCGCGGTTCACGTCACAGGACCCTATGAGGTGGAAAACGTGGAGGTGGAGTGCCTCTGCGTCTGCACAAACAATCCTGTGGCAGGTGCCATGCGGGGCTTTGGTGTCCCCCAGGTGGCCGTTGCCCACGAGTCCCAGATGGATATCTTAGCCGATGAATTGGACCTGGATCCTTTAGAGATCCGGAAGATCAATGCCCTCAGACCCGGGTCTCTTACTGCCACGGGGCAGAAATTGACGGAGAGCGTAGGAATCTTAAAGACCCTGGATGCCATAGCGCCCTACTACCGCCAGGGGAAGGAGCAGTGGTTGGGGAATTCCCCTTTAAGTCACATGAAACGGGGGATGGGGCTCGGTGCCATGTATTTCGGGATCGGAAATACCGGTGTTAAAAACCCCTCCAGCGCCAGGGTTCAGATGGATACCGAAGGAAGGGTGACGCTCTGTACGGGGGCCGCCGACATCGGCCAGGGATCTACAACGGCGCTTACCCAGATCGTTTCTGAGGTCTTGGGGATTGAGCCGGTTGATATCAGGCTCGTGGTGGCGGATACTAAATTTACTGCCAATGCTGGGGCCACCTCTGCCAGCCGTCAGACATACATCTCCGGAAATGCAGTAAAAGCGGCAGCGGAAAACCTGGCGGATATCCTGCTGACACTGGCATCGGAACTCCTTGAAACGCCAAAGACGTTCCTTTCCCTGAAAGAGGGCTTTGTCAAGGATTCAAGGGATGTTGACAGAAAAGCCTCTTTAAGCGAGCTGGCCCGGGAGGCAGACCTCAGCGGAACGGCGCTTAGTTGCCAGGGTCACTTTGATCCTGTGACCACACCACTTGATCCGGATACCGGCTTGGGGAATCCCTATGCCACCTACGCCTTTGCCTGTCACTTGGCCTTCGTAACCGTAGATAGCCAGACAGGAGGGGTGCGTGTGTCAAAGATCGTTGCGGCCCACGACGTGGGAAGGGCGATCAACCCGCTCAATGTGGAAGGGCAGATTCATGGTGGGGTCGCCATGGGGCTTGGTTTTGCCCTGATGGAAGAATTCGTTCCGGGGGCTACCTTTTCCATGGCTGACTACCGCATCCCCACCGCAAGGGATATGCCGGAGATTATATCTGTCATTGTGGAGGACCCAGAACCTACCGGACCTTTTGGCGCGAAAGGGGTGGGAGAGCCAGCGCTCATCCCCACAGCTCCGGCCGTGATCAATGCCATTGCGGATGCGTTAGGGAAACGGGTCTTCAAACTGCCGGCCAACCCGGAAAGGGTCTGGGGATTGGGGAGATAAAATCCAACTTCAGTTCACTTCAGGCATTTTAGGCACTTTAGTTCATTTTAGTCACTCAATAGGGAGGGATGACCATGTCTCAGGTGCTTCTTAAGAATATCGGGACTTTAGTAAGCGGGAATATCGAGGAGCCGATCCTGAAAGCAACCGCCATCTGGATCGAGGACGGGATAATAAAGAGGGTGGGCCACGTCCACGATATGGACGAAAAAGGGGCTGGGATAATTATCGATTGTAAGGGGATGACGGTCACGCCGGGGTTGATCGATTCCCATTGCCACCCGGTCCTCGGGGACTTTACACCGAGACAGAAACAGTTCGGGTTCCTGGACAGCGAACTCCATGGGGGTGTTACAACCGTCATCTCCGCAGGAGAGGTCCATCTCCCGGGGAGGCCGACAGACCCTGCGGGTACAAAGGCATTGGCCATTTTGGCGGCGAAATCCTTTGCCAACTTCCGGCCGGGCGGACTAAAGGTGGAAGGGGGCGCCCTCATCCTTGAGAAAGGCCTCACCGAGGAAGACTTCCGGGAGATGGCCGGGGAAGGGGTTCACATAGTGGGAGAGATAGGTCTCGGATCGGTCAAAGATCCTGAAGATGCCGCGCCAATGGTGCAATGGGCCAAGAAGTACGGGATGACGGTGATGATGCATACAGGGGGCACGTCCATTCCCGGGAGCAGCACGGTGACAGCAGAGCAGGTGATCAGAACCGGCCCTGACATTGTTTCGCATCTCAATGGCGGCCCCACGGCCGTTTCCATGGAGGAAGCGGAAAAGCTCATTACTCAAACCGATTTGGCCCTGGAGTTTGTTCATTGCGGCAATCCCAAGGTGGCGGTGGAGGCCGCCCGCCTGATGGTGCAACATAAGGCCATTCACCGGGGTATCATCGGAAATGATGCGCCTTCCGGGACCGGTGTCGTTCCATTGGGAGTGCTCAGGGTCATTAATCATTTAGCAAGTTTAACCCCGGTAACCCCTGAGGAGGCCATCTGCATGGCCACCGGGAATACGGCTAAGGTGCACAAACTCAACCGCGGTATTATTGAGGCGGGAAGAGAAGCAGATTTGGTGATCATGGATACGCCCATGGGATCGATCGGAAAAGATGCCCTGGACGCTATCCAGGCAGGGGATATCCCCGGGGTGGCCATGGTCCTGGTGGATGGGGAGATCGTGGTTACCAAGAGCCGGAACACACCCCCCGCCGTAAGGGAGCCCTCAGTCATTCACGTGAAGCCCTAAACTTGAAAATGGGTAACAGTTCAGCCACTAAGGCACAAAGGCTCAAAGGAAGGACATGAATTTTAAACCCCTATCAAAAAGAGAAGAATCTATTGCTGATTAAAAACGGTATCAAGAGAATTATATTATAATCTTGGTGTCTTGGTGCCTTAGTGGCTGAACTATTACGAAAATGGAAATAGACCTAAAAAAATGTAACAGCTGCGGGATCTGTGTCCAGGATTGCCCTTTGGGGTCCATCCGGTTCCGGGATAAGCGGCCTTTTGTGGAAGATTCATGTACCCGGTGCGGGGCCTGTGTGAGGATCTGTCCTGAAGGGGCAATGGCATTGGAGGTGGTCCCGCCGTATAAGGGGATCCAATGCGATGCCTGCCCGATCGTGTGTCTGATCAGGGACGGATTTCCCGGGGCATGCCACCGCTACCGGAATGAAGGGGGCGAGCTGGTCCGCATCACGCCTCTCCATCCCTTTGACCAGGTGGAGGAGATCGTCGGGCCTGAGCCGGCAGGGGCCATAAGGCGGCCCTTGATTACCGGCATAGGGGCGGGGACAACCTACCCGGATTGCAAACCGGCCCCCTTTATCGTCAAAGGGAGACAACGGGATGTGGATGTGGTTACTGTGGTTACAGAGGCCCCGTTGAGCTACAGTTCCATTATGGTCAAGATAGACACGGATCTCCCTGTGGGTGATGAAGGGGCCCCGGTGATGAAAGGGAAGCGGAAGGTCGGTCTGGTAACGACCGAGCAGTATGGCTCCAAGATGCTCTCCATCGGCGGGGTAAATCTCCTTACCGGGAAGGATGGGCTTTTAGTGGCAAAGACGATAACAGATATCGCCAACAGGAAGCCTGTCAAATTGAGAATAGAGGGGGGGAGCAAACTTGAGTTTCAGATAGGAGAAGCACCTGTCATCAATGGCCGGAAGCCCGATAACATGAGAGTCGGCTGCGGGAGTGCCACCTTAGGTCTTTTTGCTCCCCTCCTGAAGGAATCGGCGGATGAAGTGATCGTGTTGGACTCCCACATTACAGGTCTGATGAGTGAGCATGCGGCCGGCCGTTTTGCAGGGACACATCCTTCGGGTGTCAGGTTGAAATACAGGATGAGTACCCCGGGGCGCTATTTCGGGGACCATGGGGACGGCTGGGGAGGGACCTCTATCACCGACCCGGGGGAGATCATCGCCGGGATCGACCCAAAGGTGGCCAGACCGGGGATGCGTATCCTCATTACCGAGACCACAGGCCAGAAGGCGATCCTCTTTGAGCTTGGAAAAGACGGCCGTCTCCGGGAGATCCCGGCCACTGCAAACGTGGAGAGGGCATTGAAGGCCATTTCTTCAAGTTGTGAACCCTCTATGGTTTCAGCCCTCTATGTGGGCGGCGCCGGGGGGAGTGCCAGGGCCGGTGTGTCCCTTTATCCGGTGAAGCTGACCCGTGCCGTGCATGCGGGGAGGGCCAATCTGACCGTAGGCGGAGCGCCTGTTTACCTCTTACCTGGCGGTGGGATCAATTTTATGGTGGATGTGGGGCGGGTGAAGAGAGGTTCCTTTTATTGGTCTCCAACACCGGCCACCATATGCCCCATCGAGTACACCATGGAATTGATAGACTATGAGGAGATGGGGGGGCATATGCAGGCAATGAAGCCGTTCTCTTCCCAGGAGCCGGTGTCTCCAGTGGATTAAGGGAAGATATGCCATATCAGAAGATAATCAGCCCGCTCCCCGGGGGGGCCGTGATGGCTGAATGCGGGCCTATGAGGCTCGTGATCTCCGGGTCTGTGGGAGAGGTGCCCCAGCAGGAGACGGCTGTTCGCGCCGCCCAAGAGTCGTTTGAATATCTGGAAAGGATCGCCCGTTTGAGGGATGTCTTGGGGCAACGGCATCATGACATTTCAGGTGAGCTGGAGGACCTGTTGGCCCGCCATATGGTTGAGAGCGTATCGGCCGTTGGTGACAGAGACCTTACCCCCATGGCCGCGGTAGCCGGTGTTATCGCAGATGCAGTAGCCGATTTTTTGGTTGACCGTGGCATGACTAAGGTGGTGGTGGACAATGGTGGCGATGTGGCGGTCAGGCTCCAGCCCGCCGGTGAGAAAATGGAGAGGTCTATAACCGTCGGGATACGGTCAGAGATCAGCCAGCGGGCGCCCTCTCATGTCATATCCTTGAATTCCGGTTTGCCTTCCTGGGGTGTTGCTTCCAGCGGATTGGGAGGGAGAAGCCTCACAAGGGGGGTAGCTTCCGTGGTTACTGCAATTGCCCGCAGGGCCGCTTTGGCCGATGCGGCTGCTACGGCCATCGCCAATGCCAGTTTTGTGGAAGACGCTCAGGTGATCCAGGTAATGGCGGATGAGATTGATCCTGACACAGACATCCCCGGACTCCCGGTGACCGTCAGGGTCGGACGTCTAAGTGAAGACAAGAAATCCGAAGCACTCACCAGTGCCTTGAACAGGGCCGAGACCCTTGTGCGAAAAAATGTTATCTTCGGCGCATTCGTGGCGGTTCAGGGAGAATATGCCATGACCCGGTTTTTTGAGGAGTGTTTGGTTAGGTCTCCAGTTTGATGATAAGTTTTGGTATCACTTTAGCGTCTTGAAACAATCATTCGTTTGTTGCCCGCCTGCCATCGCCTCTGTTGGACGTGTTACCAATATGGGAGGTGCCATACCTCCTGAAGAGTTGAACCAGCAATGCACGGCGAAAGGCATAGGCGGGCAGGCCTGGGACCATGAGGGTCTCTCTCCCAAAGGACGTAACAAAAACTTTCCGGAGCGTATAGAACGCCCCCTTGATGTTCAATACAGATTCCGGGCAGGCAGAGGCGATGAGCGGTTAAATGAATACCTTTTTCTGGGGCTGTCCAGTGACGAATTCTAAGGCCTCGCTGCCGTTCCTATGAAACGATCCCCGTATTTACGTCCTTTGGGAGAGAGACCCTCATGGTCCAACGCTTTGTTGCAAACGGCTAAGATGTTACAAATTTTGTATTAAGGAGAGGAGGTGTTTTCTGTGGAAGTTCGAAAATATGTTACGATCCTGGAGGAGATTCTCATGGATGGCGGTCGCAAAATGGACCCCCCGGGTAAGAGGGCTGCCGCGGTTGCCGTGATCAAGAATCCTTTTGCAGGGAGATTTGTGGACGACCTGACGCTGTTAATGGACATTGGAGAAGAATTGGGTGGGATACTCGGGAAAATGGCAGTAGATGCCCTGGGTATTACACCCGAAAACGCTGAAAGCTATGGAAAGGCAGCCATTGTAGGTGAGAACGGGGAGCGCGAACACGCAGCGGCCATTCTCCATCCCAAGTTAGGCAAACCCTTCCGTGACTCGGTGGGTGGCGGAAAATCACTGATCCCCTCTGCTAAAAAAGTGGGGGGCATGGGGACGGAAATAGACGTACCCATAAACTTCAAAGATGCGGCCTTTGTCCGTTCTCATTTTGATGCCATGGCCGTAAGGATCGATGACGCCCCAAAGGGAGACGAAATCGTGGTTGCCTTGGTGGTCACTGATTGTGGCAGGCCTCACCCCCGTATTGGCGGGCTCAAGAAAGAGGATGCCAAGATGGAAGACGGCCTCAAATAGACGGGAGGAGACCTTTGAAAAACGCCCCCTTTCCCTCAATCTCTGTGTTGCGTTCGGATTTTAATCCTCGAAATATTCAATATATTCCTGCGGTTAAAATCCTCGCGCGCCTTGATCTTGAGCGAAATTGAACATTTTTCAAAGGTCTCGGGAGATAATAAAGATGCCCTTGCCGGAATTCCTGTATCACGTGCCTGCAACGCTGAATGAGGCCTGTCAACTCATGGCTCAACTTGGTGAAGATGGGAGGCCTCTTGCCGGAGGAACAGACCTTATCGTGAATATGAGGAAAGGGCTCATATCCCCTAAGAACGTGGTTTCACTGGGGAGAATCGAAGAACTCAACAAAATCGATCATTCTGGCGGGCTTACAAGGGTCGGGGCGTGTCTGAAGGTTTCGGATCTGGTCCGATCAAAACCTGTCAGCTCACGGTATAATGCCCTAAGGCTGGGTGCAGGCAGTCTCGGCTCTCCCCTTATCCGGAATCTTGCGACCATCGGTGGAAATCTTGTCACCGGCAGGCCTGCTGCGGATCTGCCTCCCCCCCTCATGGCCCTGGGTGCCCGTCTGCTATTCAGAAGCGTATCAGGGAAAAGGGAGGTTCCCCTTCAAGAGTTCTTTCATGGTCCTGGCCTTACAGCCATCGGGAAAGATGAGATCTTGACGGAAATTCTATTGCCGGAACCGCCTTCCAATTCAGGTTCCGGCTACATCAAGTTAGGCGTAAGGAAAGCTCTGGAGATTTCCATTGTCAATGCGGCATCTTTCATTTCGCTTGACAGGGAAAGCGGGAAGATTCGATCGGCGAGGGTGGTTTTGGGTGCGGTTGCCCCTACACCGATAAGGGCCTGGTCCGCTGAAAAGATTCTCATCGGGGAAAAACCGGATGAGGAACTTTTTATCAAAGCAGGGGAGGCCGCCTCAGAGGAGAGCAAGCCCATAGACGACTTCAGGGGTTCTGCGGGATACCGGCGCGACATGGTAAAGATCCTTACGCAAAGGAGTCTTCATATCGCCTTTGATGACCTAATGTCCAACACTCTGGAGAGATGGGATGAGAAAAACGATCACGCTCACTGTAAATAATCAGACCCACGGATTAACCGTTGCGACCAACCGTACACTGGTTGAGGTCATCAGACAGGAGTTGGGGCTCACCGGGACAAAGATAGGATGTGGTCAGGGGGATTGTGGGGCCTGCACGGTTATTATGGATGGAAGGCCCGTCAATTCCTGTCTTGTACTGGCGGTTCAGGCCGATGGGAGTCATATTACGACCATCGAAGGGATCGAGACCGATCAGAGTCTGCACCCCTTGCAGGAAGCCTTTGTGGAGAAGGGCGCTATTCAGTGCGGATTCTGCAGTCCGGGCATGATACTTACAGGAAAGAACCTGCTTGAATCAAACCCGGAGGCAGATGAAGGGGAGATAAGGGACGCCATTTCCGGGAATCTGTGCAGATGCAGCGGATACCAGAAAATCGTGGAGGCCATCCGCTCCCTGAGCAAGAGCCATGAGAACCGCTCCCCGGCCTGATTTCGAATTGTGGTCGGACAGCTAAAAAAGCGAGAATTGAGAGGCCTAATCCTGGGTAAACGACACCATCAGATAAGAACAGACAGCCTGGGGCGGCTGCTCGGTTATATGCTTGGCCACAGACCGGATGAATTCGGCCTTGTTCCTGACAGCGAGGGCTTTGTAACCTACAAGGACCTGGTGCAGGCCATTCATGAAGAAGACGAATGGCGTTATGTGAGGCGATCCCATATCAATGAAGTCATGTTGAGCGGAGACAGATCACACCTTCAGTCTGTAGATGAGCGTATCAGATCGGTAGAACGGCGGTGGGAGCTGGATCTCCATAATCCTTCCCGAGCCCTGCCAAAGCTGCTTTTTACGACCGTAAGGCGAACGGCCCACCCTGTGGTGATGGAAAAGGGTTTGAAGGGGGCCGCGGGAAAGTACCTGGTTCTGTCTCCGGTCAAGGATATGGCATTGAGGATCGGCCTTCGCCGTGATCAGGCCCCGGTGGTATTGGAGGTGCTGGCTGACGCTGCCAGAGATCAGGGTGTCCTGATCTTTTCGTTTGGGGACCTTTTCCTGAGTCCCGAGATACCTGTCAGATTTATTGCCGGGCCTCCAGTGCCTAAGGAGGCGTTAGAGCGCGGAAAAGAAAAGGGCAAACCAGCAGAGAAAACTGCGAAAGGCCCGTCGTTTCGTACGCCGGGGACGTTTATCCTGGATCCCTCAAGAGACCCTGATCCCTTCAGGAGGGCAAAGGGGAAAAAGCAGAAGGGTTGGAAGGAGGCGGCAAGAAAGATGAGAAAGGGGAAAAGGGGCATGGGATAATTTAGGGCTGGTCAGTGGTCGGTGGTCGGTGGTCAGAGGACCCTTTTATAACCGCACCCCTTTTTCCGGCAGACCAGGACCTGTTTGGCGTTCTTCCGTTCCTTTATGCTCAGGACTCTGGTTCCGCATTCGGGGCAGATGTCATCAAATGGCGGGTCCCAGGTGGCAAAGCTGCACTTTGGATACTGGTTGCAGGAGTAAAATTTCTTCCCTTTCTTGGAGGTCTTCTCCACCAAAAAGCCTTGACAGTCTTTCTCAGGACACGGGACGCCGGTGCTCGCTGGCTCCGGTGTCCAGATATTTTTACATTTCGGATATCCGGAACAGGCCACAAAGGATCCGTACTTCCCATTCTTGGCCACCATGGGCTGACCGCATTTCTCGCATATACCCTCCTCCCTACCTCCCTTGGCAGGGCCCTCAACGATGATCCGCCCCTTTTCATCCCGGTTGAAATTGGTGGTACTCCTGCATTCGGGGTAGCCGGTACATGCTAAGAAAATACCGTTTCGACCCGACTTGATAGCCATAGGTCGGTTGCATTTTGGACAGGAGATGCCGGTCAAGACCTCTCCCTTCATCTGATCCCTTGCCCTTTCCAGGTCCTTCTCAAATGGCCCGTAGAACTGCTTTAAGATATCTGTCCACTTTGCCTCTCCCCGCTCTATTTTGTCCAGGTTGTTTTCCATCTGGGCGGTAAACGCGGTGTCCATGACGCCGGGAAAACTTGCTACCAGGAGATCGGTCACCAGGAACCCGAGTTCAGTGGGTCTGAAATTTCTTTTTTCTATGGATACATACTCCCTTCCACTGATGTTGGCCAGGATCGCCACGTAGGTTGATGGGCGGCCGATTCCGTTTTCCTCTAAGGCCTTGATCAGAGTGGCCTCTGTAAACCTGGGCGGGGGCTGTGTAAAATGCTGGGCCGGGTCCAGTTTGATGAGGGTCAGGGTCTGATCTTTTCGTAACGGGGGAAGCTGGTTTTCCTGGTCTTTCTCAGGTGCGGAAGGGTTGGCTTCTTCATAGAGCGACGTATATCCATTAAATAGAACCACGGAACCGGCTGCTCTGAAGCCCGTCTTACCCGCGGTGATCTCAACCTGAGTTTTGTTCAGTATGGCCGGGCTCATTTGACATGCAATAAACCGTTTCCAGATAAGGGTATAAAGGGCCAACTGATCTTCCGTAAGGTGGGGAGAAACTGCTTTTGGTTCAAGTTCCGCGGAGGTCGGTCGAATCGCCTCATGAGCCTCTTGCGCGCCCTTGCGACTTTTGAACCTGTTGGGCTTTTCCGGGAGGTAATCCTTACCAAAAGCCTTTTGAATAAACCCCCGCGCTTCAGAAATGGCATCGTCCGAGAGCCGGAAAGAATCTGTTCTCATATATGTAATGAGCCCTACCAGACCCCGATTTCCCAGATCCACCCCCTCGTAAAGCGTCTGCGCAACGAACATGGTCTTTTTAGCGGGGAACCTCAACCTACGAAAGGCCTCCTGCTGAAGGAGACTGGTGATAAAGGGGGGTGGTGGATTTTTCCTCGTCTTTTTTTGCGAGACCTCCGAGACCTTAAATGGCAGGCCTTCTATTTCTGAAATGATCTTGAGCGTCTGGTCTTCATTCTTAAGGTCGGTCTTTTTGCCAGCGTATTTGAAGAATTTGGCCTCAAAAGGTGGCGGCTCCGTAGATTTCAGGTGGGCCGTCAGGGACCAGTACTCCTGGGGATCGAATGCCTGGATTTCACGCTCCCTGTCAC
Source organism: Desulfobacterales bacterium (assembly GCA_014382905.1). Taxonomy (GTDB): domain Bacteria; phylum Desulfobacterota; class DSM-4660; order Desulfatiglandales; family Desulfatiglandaceae; genus JACNIU01. Next base: position 3,810 of record JACNIU010000181.1, on the reverse strand, counting down.
AAATCATTTTGACCGCAACAGACTGAACCCGCCCGGCGCTTAAGCCCCCCTTCACTTTTTTCCAGAGGATTGGGGATATCTGGTACCCGACAAGCCGGTCCAGGACCCTCCTGGCCTGCTGGGACTCGAACTTATCCCTGTCAAGCGGCTGAGGTGAGGATACTGCGTCCCGGATGGCCTTTGCGGTCAGTTCGTTAAAGAGGACCCGGAACATTTTGCTATCTTTATCCTTCCCTCTTTTTTTAAGTTCCCCAGCAATATGCCAGGCAATGGCTTCTCCTTCCCTGTCAGGGTCAGGTGCTAAATAGATTTCGTCGGCGCTATTTCCAGCGGCCTTTAACTCTCTTAGAATCTTACCTTTTCCTTTAATCGTGACATACTCGGGTTTGAAACCGCCTTCAATGTCAACCCCTAATTTGCTGACGGGAAGATCTTTCACGTGCCCTACCGAGGCGACAATCTTAAAGTCGGGTCCTAAGTATTTTCTGATGGTCCTGGCCTTGGCCGGCGATTCAATAATAAGTAGTTTCTTTGGCATCCTTGTTATCCGTCATTAGTCATTGGTCATTAGTCATTGGTCATTAGTCATTGGACTTTGCACATTGGACATTGCACTTTGGACATTGATCACTTGATTACCGCACAAACATCTTGCCCGGAAGTTGTCTTACGATTCCCTCTAATTCCATTTTCATAAGGATACCCGCTACCTTCCCGGCATCCATCTTTCCAAGTCTTATGATGTCGTCCATATGAATGGGATAGTCTCCGATGATCTCATAAATCTTTTTATCAGATTCGTGCATACCCGGTGGCGTACCGCTCGCGTCTCTCTGGACCCCCTTGCCTAATGGTCCTCTTCCGACAAACCCGAATTCCTCCAATATATCGTCCGCATTCTCAATCAGTTTTGCCCCCTGTTTGATCAGGAAATGCGTTCCCCTGCTCTTAAATGAATCAATGCTGCCCGGAACTGCGAACACTTCGCGCCCCTGATCCAGCGCAAACGAAGCGGTAATCAAGGAACCGCTGTTCCTCGTGGCTTCCACGACCGCCGTTCCCCTGCTCAATCCGCTTATGATCCGGTTGCGTATGGGAAAATTTTTGGGCTCAGGAGGAGTTGCTGTCGGGAATTCCGAGACAATGGCGCCGTCCTCCTCTATCTGTTTAAAAAGTGTCTTGTTTGATGCGGGATAGACAACATCTATGCCGGTGCCTATAACCGCTATGGTGAAGCCATTCCCCATCAGACATCCCCGGTGAGCAGCAGAATCTATCCCCCTCGCCAGACCGCTTACGACACCCGCTCCCCTTTTCGCAAGCCCTGCCCCGAGTATTTCAGCAGCCTTGCGACCGTAGTGGGTTGGGTTTCTCGATCCAACAACGCTAATAAACGTTTGCTTCAAGGGGATCTCTTTCCCCTTGACATATAATATCATTGGAGGATTGTGGATTTCCCTCAACAATGCCGGGTAAGAGGGGTCCGTGTAAGCAATAATCCTGGCATTATATCTTTCCGCCTTTCTTAATTCGTCTGCAGCCTCCGTGTCAAGCGACCGGTTCTTGATCTTTTTTGCAATATCCTCACGCATTCCCTCAACGGTCATAAGCTCTGTCAGGCTTGCCTCGAAAACCGCTTCAGGATCACCAAGCTTTTTAATCAGCTTCTTGAGTACGGCGTTCCCTAAGCCAGGAATCATGTATAAAGCCAACCAGGCTAATCTATCTTGCGGCGTGTTCATGGTGTGTCAACATGGCGTAGACGTGTCAATAGCTCAGATGGCTTATTTTATCTGACATTGCGGCATCTTTATCAGGAGACGAAGGGCATCCGGCAGATCGAGCTTGGCATCGGTTTCCTTGACTAGCCTGTCCAGGATCTGTAACGGGTTGTTTTCAATGTCTGAGTCTTTTCGGTCGACTCCATAAAGGGTTAGGACCTTCTTGAGTGCCTCGGTCAAATCAATTGTTTTGAGCATGGTGCCGCTGGAAAATTCTCTGCTTGCAGTAATGACGATTCCTGTCGAAGTGTTTGGCTTCGCTTCCAGGACAAGGAGATAGCCTAGCACCTGATCAGGCAGGGCCGGTTCCTTTGGTTGATCTGATTCCCCCTTGCTCACTATCTCGAAAAAATTTCCCCTGCGGATGCCGTGTTTGTGACCGTGGTTCATGTAGACGACGGAAAACTGGCCCGCGATCTCATTTAAATTTTTGGTAGCCACGATTGGGAGCTTGGCGCCATCTATGTCTTTCAGCCTTTCCCATTGGGGGCTGGAAGGCTGAACACAGGGCGATACGGGCGCAAAAGGAAGGACAGGGTCTCCCACACGTATCGGTTCGTAGCTTTCAACAATTTCTGCCTTGAATAGATCGGTTTTAACTTCTTTTTCCAGGACGAGTCTCCCCAAAAAGGAGATGACATATCCCATATCGCTCCCGGTAAGCGGGTGATCCAGTTCTTGAGAGCTCCTGTAAACGGTAAAAAGGTCTCCCGGCTTTATATGGTGTCCCTTCTCAAAGGCAACATAAACCGTATCGCCCTTTGCCAGCAATAGCTTTTCTGTCTCATCTGCAAACAGCTTTCCCCATGGCTTTACCTCTTCAACTGACAAGAACCCGAGGGCCTGCACGTCTGTCAGATCTGAGACATCAATGCCTGTGGTGGGTCCTTGCACCGCATCATCTGCTCCGCTCATGGGTGCCGCGGGCGCCTTTACCCCTGTTTGTGCCCCGGCGCCAGTGAAAAGGCCTGAACTGAGAAGCAAAATTCCCGTGAAAATCAATAAGGTAACGAAACGACCTTTCTTTCTCAATGTCTTGTCCTCTCTGAAGATGCTGGGTCCTTGGTGCTGGATGTTGGATCCTTGGTCCTGAATGCTGGATACTGGATAAAAACTTAGCGTAGATCTTCCCTTTTATAGACGGCTTAATGAGAGAAAACAACTAAATTTGAGCCCATACGGATTTATTCTAACCTGGAAAACCTTGTCCTCAGGGCCAGGCCAGAGACAAATGCCTCAACCAGTCCCTTTGCTGAGTCTTAAGATTACAAGGCACCGGTTCTGTTTGTCAAGCTGTAGATAAAGCAAAGCTGTTAAGGATCCGGGCAGGAACGAGACAATCAGAAGTGGACTTATACATGGTTGAAGTGCATAATGGGACTATCAGGCTTGAGTTTTCCTTTTAGAGATCAATGAAGAAGAATTTCATCATCATTTTACTTATTCTTGTCGCGGCGGCGCTGTTGATTAAGGAGAGTCGGATAAAGCGTCCGTCTGAACCGCTCCAGGATGGGTGCGTATCGTGCCATGGTGATGTCAAAGATCCGGACCCATCCCATCCGGTTTCGGTCTTTGGATGTTATATCTGTCACCTGGGGAACAGATATTCATTGGATAGAGACAGGGCTCATTTTACCATGGTTCGAAACCCCGGGGATCTCCGCGTGGTGGATAGAACGTGCGGGAAAGGGGGTTGCCATTCGGATATTGTGGCCCGGGTAAAGAATAGTGTCATGGCCACAAACAGGGGGATTATCGGGGTTATCCAGGAGCAATGGCTCAACTCAAAAAAGGCAAATGGTGCCCCCAATGTCGTGAGGGCCATTGGCGTCGGGGATCTTTACGGAAAGGATCCCCCCTCAAATCTTGCCATCGACCACTATCGAAAGATGTGCGGTGGGGGCCATCCCGGGAGGGAAAGGGGGGTTCGCGTGGGGGAAGTGGGGCGAGGGGGGGGGGGGGGCTGCAAGTGCCAGTTGCTGGTGGAGGGGAACAGGGGGGGGCGGGAAAAAAAGACAACCGGCCACCC
>JACNIU010000467.1:1927-3796 GCA_014382905.1 Desulfobacterales bacterium | reverse complement strand
GGGTTCTAAGAGAAATTTTGCTTGACAGTATAAGCATATTCAATATTAACTGTTCATCAATGCCAATAATTTATCATTAATTTAATTTAGATATGACCAGTGTTCACCTCTCCGGTGATTAAACCGGTCAAAGAAGGGGCAGGGAGTCATGTACGAACTCAGCTACGATAAAGGAATTTGTGATACGTGCGAAACCCTGGATTGCCTGACCAGATGCCAGCATATAAATCTGGATCTGGACGCGGCAAAAACAGAGAGACAAAAAATAGTCCAGGGAGAGGACTCGCGCGTGCTCAGGGAGTGCCTCACCTGTTATGCCTGCGAGGAGTACTGTCCCTATGGGAATCACCCCTTTTACCTGATCGTAGAGCGGCAGGAACAAAAAGGGGTCTGGCCGGTTCCCATCCCGTTGACCAAGCAGCAGCTCATCATGATGGCACCCAAGGGAAAGATCACCCCCGAGAAGGTAAAGCCCCCTATCGTCAATATGTGTTACTTCCCCATGCTGTTAGAATGTGTCCGGGGTAAGCTCTTCGAGGGGTGCGCCACCATTGTCGGAAGTGATATCTTCTGCAACATCATGTGGCTTCACTTTGCCAAGAACTCGGCAATCAAGGAGCGGGTTCCTCAGGTAATCGAGAATATCTGGAACTATTATCTGAGGGACAGCCAGGTAGAAGAGCTGATCTGCTTTCACGATGAATGCTACGGCACCTATACCCACCTGGCACCGGCCTTCGGCATCGAGGTCCCCTTTAAACCGGTGCACCTGTTTGAGTACCTGACCAGAAGGCTCGATGAATTAGAGGATCAGATCCGGCCGTTGGGCATGAAGGCAGCCTACCAGAGACCCTGCTCAAACCGGCTGATTCCGGAGACCCGGCACTGGGTGGATGATATCTTCAAAAGGGTAGGGGTGGAACGTGTTGAACGGCAATACGATGGTGAAAACGCCCTCTGCTGCGGTGCGGTTCTGAGGGCCCAGCAGCGCGACGATCTCGCCGATGACCTTCAAAAAAGAAACCTCGAAGATATGAAAGCTGCCGGGGCGAACGTATGTGTGTTCAACTGTCCTTTTTGCTTTTTCACCTTAGGGGAAGCGGTGGCCCAGCAGGGAATGATGCCGCTCCTTATGAGTGAACTCTGTCAATTCGCTCTGGGTGAAGGCAAGATGATCGGGGGATGATGGCATGGAAGGGATCTACGCACAACTCACGGATATTGTCGGGGCCGGGTACGTCTCAAATCAGCCAGAGGAACGGTTTATCTATTCCAGGGACATGGGGACCATGGAGCCGTGTGACCCGGATTTCGTTGTGATGCCGGACACCACCGAGGAGGTTCAGAAGATCGTCCTTCTGGCCAACCAGGAAGGCGTGCCGATCGTGCCGATGGGGGGAGGGCTGGTCCTTTCAGGCCTCACCAGGCCTCTTAGAGGGGGCATCGTCATGGATATGAAACGGATGAACCGTATTCTGGAGGTGAACGAGACAGGCCGCTATGCGGTTGTAGAGGCCGGGACGTCCCAGGGGATGCTCCAGGCCTACCTGAAGAAAAACCATCCCCGGCTCAAGCACTCGATCCCCGATGCCCCTCCCATTGCCACTCTGGCAGGAAATGTTCTGATTCACGGTTCGGGCCACCTCTCGCACGCAGCAGGTTTTCATTCCGACATGCTCAATGGGTTGGAGGTGGTTCTTCCCACGGGCGAGGTTGTGCGTGTCGGTTCCTGCGCCACCTCTCCCTACTGGTTTTCACGCGCGCCCCTCCCGGATCTGGCGGGTCTTTTCGTAGGATGGGCCGGAACGACGGGTGTTGTGACACGACTGGCCATCAAGCTTTTTCCAAACCGGCCCCTTAATGATGTCG
>JACNIU010000467.1:0-1636 GCA_014382905.1 Desulfobacterales bacterium | reverse complement strand
CCGATTCCGCCCAATATGAAAAAGCTCTTTCTTGAGGCACCCATGACAAATCTCACGACCTTTGCCGATTTAAAAAAGGGAGGAGGATTTGAATACGTGGGGGCCATCATGCCGGTTGACCTTTTTCCAAAGGCCTACCACGCAGGCATCGAGATTGCCGAGCGGCACGGGACGACTTATTCGACAGGGGCGAGGGTCATCGGTGTGGGCCACTGCATGATGTTCTATTTTGCGTATCCGTTTAACCGCGCCGATCAGTCGGATGTCAAACGGGCACAGGGGGCACTGGAAGAAACCAACGAAGTGGTCCTCGACATGGGCGGTGTCCCGTGGAAGGCCGAGGCCCCGGCCCAGCGGCAGATTATCCAGAAGATGGACCCCAATACGTTTGATCTCATGAACCGTCTACGGGCGGTCCTTGATCCCGGGGGAATCATGAATCCCGGCAACTGGGAGGTGGAATAATGGAATATGCCGAGATCCTTCACCGCTGTTTTCGTTGCGGCTACTGCAAACTGCCTGACGACTATACGGGCTTGAACTGCCCTTCGTATCTGAAATTTCGATTTGAGACCTTTTCGCCGGGTGGCCGAATGTGGCTGCTCAGGGCGTGGCTCAATGGGGAGATCAAGACCACCCCCCGCTTTGCCGAGATCATGTTCTCATGCGCCACCTGTGCGAACTGTGTAGCGCACTGTGTCTTTCCCAAGTTCAAGGAAGATATCCTCAACGCCTTTCTTGCCGGCAGGGAAGCGCTCGTAAATGAAGGGCGTGTGCCACCCGCAGTGAGGGACTATTTCAAGGCGATGCAGATCCATGGAAATCCCTACAAGTTGCCTGAAGCCGACCGAGGAAAATGGGCCGATGGCCTCGGTTTAGAGACTTTTTCCGGGCAGGAGTACCTCTTTTATGTGGGGTGTGAGGGGGCTTATGACGAAAGGGGCCGGAAGATGGCCCGGTCTGTGGCAGGCCTTTTTAAAGACGGGGGGCTCTCTTTCGGGATCCTTGGCGTTGAAGAGCGCAGCGATGGAAACGAGATCCTGTCATTAGGCGAAAGCGCTCTCTTTGAAAGGATGGCTCGGGAAAATTTGCGAAAATTTCAAAGCCTGAACATCAAAAAAATCGTCACCCTCTCGCCACACGCCTATCATGCCATAAAAAACGAATACCCGAAATTTGGCAGCGATCTTCAGGTGTTTCATTACAGCCAGGTCCTTGAGAATCTGGTCAGAAAGATACCGCTCCAGCCCAAGGAAACTCCGTTTCGCGTGACCTTCCACGACCCCTGTTATCTTGGACGGCATAACAAGGAGTACCGCGCCCCCAGAAAGGTCCTGACGGCGCTTCGAGGTATTCATCTGGTGGAGATGGACCGGTCTAAGGAAAACGCCCTCTGCTGCGGTGGGGGCGGGGGCAACTTTTTTACAGATCTTTTGGGAAGCGGCCCTGACAGCCCGGCCCGCGCAAGGGTCCGCGAAGCTGCGGATACCGGGGCCCAGATCCTGGCCGTGGCATGCCCCAACTGCGCCAAGATGTTAGAAGACGCTGTAAAGGTAGAGGAACTGGAAGATCAGATCCGGGTAATGGACCTCGCCGAGATCGTTCAGTCGCCTTTGTTCTAAAACCTTACACCATA
>JACNIU010000184.1:18196-19862 GCA_014382905.1 Desulfobacterales bacterium | reverse complement strand
AAATAGTCGTACGGACATCCGAGCCGGACCCTGATTATTCAACAAACAACGGTTACAGGACGTTCACCCTGACTTCCAGGGTGACCCCGGTAAATCTGGGTCTGTAGCCTTCGAGGTACTAATATATGGACTCAAGACGAGAACACAAATTCTTAAACGTAATACGTTCCCCACTCCCGGACGAGGATGGGGCTATCCTTACCGTCGCGCTAATATTTGTGGGGATTCTGGCGCTTGTGGGGGCGACGGCTACCCTGATCACCACGACAGACACAAAGATCGGCGCCAACTACAAGGCCAGCGGAAAGGCGCTCTATGTGGCCGAGGCCGGGGCCCAGGAGGCGAGGCAACGGCTCAGAGGACTGACACCATCGATATCTGATAACGGCAATACTGGCAACGCACTGTGGAAAACATATATCAAAACAGATATCGGGACTATAGAAAACTGCAAGGCAAAGGGTTATAACGAAAGCGATACAAACCACCACATAGTTGACAGCCTTCAAACCGGCATGGATTACACGGTGGTAATAACACATCAGACCGATGATCAGACCGATGGGGGCAATGTTTTGTACTGGGGCGATGTTAACGAGGATGGTAATGAAGATGGTGTTTTTGAACGTACCACCACTGTGAGTGAAAAAAATATGAACATCTACCTGATCACGAGTTATGGGACCGCCGAAGGCTCTACTAAAACCGTCCAGTTAGAGGTAACCAGGCTTCCGCCCATAACGGTGAAGGGTGCATTGTATTCTGGGACGTCATCGACCATTAAGGGGAGCGTGGCTATAGACGGAAAGGATAGCTGCGGAGGGTCACCCAAACCCGGAATAGCCACCCCCACGTTATCCTCCTCCCCGGTTTCGTTCATCGGCAGCGCCGAGTCGACGGGAGATCCGGAATATGGAGATCCCACCAACGTCAAATATGCCGAGGACCCAGCTTTGGTTGTCCAGTCAATGGCAGATCTCATCAAGAAGTCGGCTGACTTTTCTTACAGCGTAAACAGTGCCACCTCCTACAGTGCAACTACCATTCCGGGCCCGGGAGACGGCTGGGGGACTCCCGATTTTGCTGCTGTCCCGCCCACATGCAGTAGCTGCAATATTGTACATTACGATACCAATAACACAGCCATAAGTTTCAGCGGCAGCATTTCGGGGTGTGGCATTCTTGTGGTTGAGGGAGATTTGAATATCACCGGCGGCTTCAAGTGGTATGGCACAATTATTGTGACAGGAGCTTTGCGTTTTACCGGTGGTGGCGCCGGGAATAATATTATGGGTGCGGTGATTACAGGAGAATCGGCCGACGGCGATGTTCTTACAGGGAACGTGGATATTAACTATTGCAGCACCGCGACCGAAAGTCAAACCGACAACCATGCCCTCACCATCCTCAGTTGGAAAGAGGTTTTGGCCGAATAATGATCTGTTTATGAATAAACAGCTCGTCATTTATAGTCATTTGTTGTCATTTGGCTTCGCCGACATTCAATAGCCGTCCACTTTTTAGCACCGTTGGGCACTACCTTGAAGCCTGTCAGAAAAAACTGTTTTTTAAAAACTTGGCGTCTTGGCGTCTTGGCGCGAGACCTTTTTGGTTGCGGCTATATCAAGTTTCAGTGTTCGGGCTTTTTCAATAGACAATCGTCAAT
>JACNIU010000184.1:0-17501 GCA_014382905.1 Desulfobacterales bacterium | reverse complement strand
TTGGAAGTGCCTAAAGTTGTCGTTGAGGATTTGACCTATTCGATCTCGAGTACCCGCTTAAGGGCTTCAACGACCTCTTCCATCCGGTGTGCCGGCATGGTTCCAATCAACTGAGGTTGTTTTTTTTCTGGATCGTAAAATCTTTTCGGATCAAGGGAGCGGATTTGGAAACAGAGAAATACGGTATCCCTGGGAAGGCCGGTCTCATCTGCTGGCACTCGAACATTTGTGGGGTAATCTGTCGAAACGTTCCGGGCATCTGTCCCCACAACAACTGAAACAACGAGCGGCTGCCTGTTTATGGCATCGCTTGATATCACGAGAACAGGTCTGCGGCCTGCCTGCTCTCGGCCCTTAATCGGGTTCAAGTTTACCAGATAAATCCCACCGCGCTTGATCATGATTCACAGGCCATCGTCTTCGGCTGTCATAAACTCCTCGGAGAGACCAGAACAGGATTCCTGTATCGCAGGATCCTTGGCCATTTCAGCCATGGCTGTTTCAAATTGATATTTTTTTTGACGTTTTGTGAAATCGACCAAGATGGAGGTAACCAGTCGATTGAAGTTGTCGTGGAGCTCAGGGGGGGCTGCAGCACGCAATTCTTCAACCAGTTCACTTGGAAGCGCAATGCTGCGGCGAATCGTTTTTTTTGCCGTTTTTTTCATTTCACCCTCTTTTAAATCAAGATGGTAGTCATAAATGGTAGTCATAAATGGTGTGAATGTCAATGTGAGAATTATTGTTTACAAATTGTTGGTAGGCAAGACGATCTGTATGCAATTTTCAACCCTGAAGGGAAAAGAAATCAAACAGTAAACTTTGAAAATGACGACATGACTTATTGTACCATCTACCAGGATTTGCTGCAACTGTATAAGGCCAGCATTGAATATTCCCGCTTGACGTTTAACGTTAAAGGGTTTAATCTTTCAATATGATAAGATCATTTAAGGACAAAGAGACCGAAAAAATCTTCAAGAGAGAACTGTCACGTAAGTTACCGGATAATCTTCAACGCGCGGCCCTCAGAAAGTTGCGAATGCTGAATTTGCTTTGTCTGGCGAAACGAGGACGCATTTGATGTGGAAATCGTTGACTATCACAGGGGGTAAATCATGAAACAGAAAAAAATGGCCCCGGTTCATCCAGGGGAAATATTGAATAAGGAATTCCTGGAGCCAATCGGTTTGAGCCAGAACAGGCTTGCTCTGGCCCTTCGTGTACCTGCACGACGGATCAACGAGATTGTTTTGGGAAAACGGCGTGTTACGGCTGATACCGCACTTCGGCTATCGCACTATTTTGGTGTGTCTCCCCAGTTTTGGCTCGGCCTCCAAATGGACTACGATCTGGATCTCGCTCAAGATGAGTTGGAATCCAAAATCGAAAAAGAAATCACTCCGTTATCAGCTTCGGGCTAACCCCTCCACCAGCAGGTACTGATCCCATTATTCATAATGTCCTCGACCTGTGAACGGTTACGATACAGGAGATGGCCTATCTCACAATGGGAAGGGCTGCTGAAAGATAAACAGTTTAGAAACCGCCTTGAACACATTGAAGGGGATATTCTCAAAGGTCAATCGTAGACTTGACCCCAAATTTATCCAAATTCACTATCCTTCTCTGCGCGAGACCCTTACTGTAAAATTTTTTTACAGTTGACAAGAGGCTGAACAAAAAATTATCATATGAAACAAATATAAATTGAGTTGTTAAACGGCTTTCCGCTTTATTAACAATAGGATACGTCACATCGCCAAATGATGGCACAAAACTTGCTGATCTATAGAGTTAATAAATTGGCGTGTATCCGGATGGGCGACCCAAGGAGGCTATTGGGCAGGGAAATGAAAACATTTAAAAAGTCAGGCAAAGGAGAATTGGGATTCACACTGATTGAAATGATGGTTGTGATCGGAATCCTCGTTATAATCACCTCCATCGCCATCCCGAACTTTATGTCCCTTCTCCCCGGAATACGCCTGAACGGGGCCGCCCGGCAGGTGATGGGGGATCTGATGGCCGCGAGGATGAAGGCGGTAAAGCTGAACAAGAATACACAAGTCTTTTTTGACAGCGGGGGCATTCAATATAAAATATGCAATGATGATGCTGACTCCGGCACGACGGTATATGATGGAGAGGGTGACGTTGAGAATAGAAACATCCAGACTAATTATCACGATGTGAGTTTTAGTTCTAACGTAAACCCAAGTTTTTCCCCCAGAGGCACTGCTAATAGTTGGGGCACAATAACTCTGACCAATTCCGAAAGCAAACAAAAGAAGGTAGTGGTTCTTATTACTGGGCGTGTTAAGATAGAGGATGTATGATCATAGGAATATGAGCAATTTACGATCAGACACAAAAAACAGTGGTTTCACCTTGGTTGAGGTCCTGGTGGCGATGGTTATCCTCTCCATCGGGCTGTTAGGTATGGCCTCTCTGACAGTAGGGATCATTCATGCCAACAAGTTCAGCAATGATCTCACGACCGCTACGACTTTAGCCCAGGACAAGATGGAAGATATTCGAAGAACCAGTTACGCAAGTGTTACAAGCGAAACAAAGGCCGCGCTTTCATCACCTTATGCCGAATATAAGCGAGAGGTAACAGTTACCGACAACAGCCCGGCAACCGGCATGAAAACGGTGATTGTAAAGGCTTATTGGGGGGCCTCAGACGCCCATTCGGTCGAGCTGAAAACCATCCTTGCCCAATAAGAGGGATTCGATGCGTTTTTCCGCAGAAAAGAAGGAACGAGGGTTTACCCTGATAGAGCTGCTCATTGCCATGGCACTCGCGCTGGTTCTGATAACATCTTTATCCAGTGCTTTCATCAGCCAACGCAAAATCTATGCCGCCCAAGAGCAGGTTAGCGAGATGATTCAAAATGCAAGGGCAGCCATGGATATGATCAGCCGAGAACTCAAGATGGCCGGGTATGATCCTACGGGCTCAGGGAGTTTCTCCCTCCCATACAATTCTGATACGTCCACAGTCGATATATACGCAGACATTGATGGAGATGGGAGCATTACTACCTCAACAGGATCGAAAGACCACATAACGTATTCGAAGGCCACAGGTGAAGAGATAATTCGCAGGAATACAAATACCGGGGGCGGGGCCCAACAACTTGCTGAAAACATCCAGGCATTTACTATCGCATACTATGACAGTGCCGGCAATGCCACCACCACAGCCGCCGATATCCGTCAGATCGAAATAACAATAACCGCCCAGACTTCAAAACCTGACCCTAACTATGGGCAAAACAGCGGCTACAGAAGATACACCTTAACCTCGCGTGTAACTCCCCCAAATCTCGACCTTTAGATGGGAGGTTTCAGTATTATGAAACTATCATCGGGAACAAAATTGCGTTTATCTCGCATACGATCTGTGTGCAAAAATGAAAACGGCGCTGCGCTCGTTATTGGGCTTATGTTCATTGCTATTTTGGCAATGTTAGGGTCCACCGCTGTTGTGATGACAACAACAGATATGCAGATCGGCGCCAATTATAAGATCAGCGTACAGGCTGATAATGTGGCACAGGCAGGTACGGAGGAGGCTAGAGCCCGGCTCGCAGGCTCCAAAACAGCAGCCAATTACGCAGGAGATCCAGCGGCATCTCCAGACCCCTGGTGGTCTGCATATATTCTGACTTCTACTTCGTTTCCGCCTTCTGATGACCCAAATTACGATGGTAATTATAGAAACTATATCCCGACTGCGGCTGATCATACCAGCACAGGTCTTGCAGTCAACAGCCTTCAGACAGACATATCATATTTAGTAAAGATTAGGCACAAGAGAGAGTTCGACGCAGAGGAGGCGGGGCATACTGTAGCGACACCGCACTATTACGATGGTGACGGCGATCCGACCACAAACACTCAGGCCTCCCCGGGAAATATCATCTATTATGGCTACGGGAATCCGGCTCAACCTACGACACTCGTCCAATTTACTGGAGGGGCTGTGGCAGGAGCCAGACCTGTAGAGATTGTAACGGCCTATGGAAAGAGCGGTAATGCCTCGAAGACAATAGAGATCGGAGTTGTACGACCAACCCCTCCTCCAATAACAGCTACGGTGTACAGCAGGGAGGACATGACTTTTAACGGTGGCGGTGCTCAGAATGTTTTTGGTGAAGATAATTGCGGCGGGACAGATATAGGGCCAGCTTATGCACTGCAGCCGGCAACAATAGTTGAAAATGCGGTACCCAATTACACCGGAACTCCGGCAGCCGCACAAACTGGTCCAATTGACATTGATATTACAGGTTATGTAAACAGCACGAAAGAGTCAGCTACAATAACAATAACAAGCGATCAAAATGGCACCTCCTACGGTAATGCTAGCAGTTTTGTTACTTGTTACTCCGACACCTCCAATCCCTACAATGTAAATGGCTTAAAATTATCAAATGTCACTGGCTATGGGCTGCTCTTGGTGGAAGGGGACCTAACATTGGGAGGTGGCTTCAACTGGAACGGTCTTATCCTGGTTACTGGTGAACTTACCTTCAATGGTGGAGGCGCGGGAATAAACATCCTTGGCGCTGTTTTAGCGAATCAGACCATTGATATCAACGGGGGCTTGGATATTAGATATGATAGTTGTATGATAGAGGATGCTCTGGGCGGCCAGACGATGAAAACTATAAGCTGGTCCGATAAACTCAGTTAGTCACCTCTGAACTTCAGACTTGCCTCAATCGCGTCGAGCATTGAATATATTTCGACCAGATGTTTTGAGAAAATACCGGCCAAGCGGTTCGAAAGCACACCTTTCCTAAATGTGCTTAGTTCATCTACTAATTTATAAAGATCTTCTTTTGTCATCATTTGGACGTCTTTGAACTTTTCATTAATTAAATTGAATTCCTTCGTATATTTATCAATGAGGTTTTTCTTTCCCTCTTCAGCGCCCTCTTCTGCCGTCTTTTGTTCTTTAACCTGATCCTTTTCCTTTCCCTTTTCTTGTCCGTCAGCACCATTCTGCTTTGTGGCCTCCCCTTTTGCCGCATCCTTGCTCGCCCTTTGCTTACCCGTTTCCCCCTCGGCAGCAGGTACATCTGTTTTGACGGGGGTCTCTGGCTTGGCCGCCTCTTCCTTTTCAGGGATATCCTCTGCCTCTTCTATCACTTCTATCTCTCTTACAAGGTCTTTTTGAATCCCGATGACTCCGCCATATCTTTTAAACTTTATCTGATCCCCTTCTTCATAGTATCGATCAGTGGCAAACTCTCTCCCATCTTTGAGATGAATAATATACGAGGAAAAACAGAGCGAGGGGCATACGAGGAAAACGGCCGCGGCGATTGCTGTCAGTAGCTTTTTCATTCGAAAGTCCGATGTCCTAAGTCCAAAGTCCAATGTCCGAAGTTCAAGGTTCATACGAGAGGTTCGCAGTGAATCAGCAGTGGCACAGAGAGCTTAGCCCCGCAACCATACGTTCCGTGGTAGGCCCAGAGATTATCCCCATCTGAATTCTGTCGTTGTACCGGAGTTTTTATTAACGTGTGTCCGCAGCATCCTTCAACACTTTAGTTGCCCACTGGTTCAGACTTTTACCGTGGGCTTCGGCAGCCATAGCCGCAGCCGCATGAATCTCCGGTGGGACCCGTAGCGTCATATTTCCGGAATAGGACTTTTGTGAAGTCTCTCCGCGTTCCCGACACACGTTAAGGTAATGGTCAATAGCATTATGAAAATCTGATGTCAGTTCAGACACCGTTTCACCGTGAAAACCAATAATGCTCCGGACGCCAAGCACCCGGCCTACAAAAATGTTGTCATCGGCATCAAACTCAACGCGGGCAGTAAAACCTTTGTAGAAAAGTATATTTTTCATGGTATTACTCCTAATTGCTGCAGAAATTCACGGGCATTCTCCACTTGGTACTTTTTCGCTTCTTTGCCCGGATGCGGACGATGGAAATGCGCCGTCTTCCCGGAAACAGTGACCGATATGCGTGAGCCAGCTCCTTCGCTCACCTTGCCGCCAAGAGAAACAAGAAACGACTCAATATCCACGAACCTGATGTTTGCCTTGGCCATCACCTCGTGTTCGTACGGCATATCCTTTATCTCTTCAATCCCTTTACAAGATCTTTTTGAATCCCGATAACCCCGCCATATCGTTTTATCGTTTAAACTTTATCTGATCCCCTTCCTCCGTATATTGCCCGGTCACAAACTTGCGCCCAAGAAACCTTAGGGGGACGTCCAGAACCTTAGGGGGACGTCCATGAAATTATGCGTTTCTCCCGTATTTGAGATGAATAATATGGGATGAAAAACAGACACAGGGGTATATGACAAAAACGGCCGCGGCGATGGCTGTCGGTAGCTTTTTCATAGATGTTCCTTTTATGAGTTCAAGGGTTCAGAGGTTCCAAGGTCATGGTCCGAGGTCCAATGTCCAAAGTCCAAGGTCGAAGTTCAAGAGTTCAGAGGTTGTTTTCCGTGTTCCCTCCGGTGCGTAGGCCCCTAAGGGCCGGAGGCCGTATTCTGCGTTGTATGAGAAGTCGGGCCATGGCAGTTAGTGATCGGCTGCAAGCGCCTTATGGGGCACGGAAAGATCCAACATCCTGGCCTGCGCAGCTTCTAATATTGAATCCCTTATGAACGAGCTTGCCTCCAAGATCTCAATACCTATCAATTCACCTTCGTCGTTCAGCTCCGCCGTGACATTTGGACTCAGTTCCACGCTGCCAGCCTCTTTCGCATCGGATACAGCAAGGTGCAAAACATCTTCATCTTTGAAGTATGTCATCCGTGTCTTATTCATGTTATAAACCTCCCGGTTTTGAGACGGAAATTAATCTGTTGGTGTGTTGTTACATGAATCGTGACCGGAGTGATGGTGTCTTCCTTTTCCTCATACGGCACCATGACCAGGCGATCATCATGCCTGCCAACCGCTATCATGCGTCTTGTTATGGTGTCAAAATATCTTTCTACAGAATACCGCAATATTTTTTCAATCTTCGCAAGCTCAAACCCCCTTAAGTCAGCTCGGTACCTGAGGTAACCGGACCACTCAACTGTGAATTTCTCAGGATTCTCCAATAGGTGCCTCCAATATTTGCTGATAGGTAATGCCTAAGAGTGCTGGACGCACGATAACGTAATGCGAGAGAATTGGTGTCACATCTTGATTAGGGCATTAAGTCGATCAAACTTATCCTTGAATGTTTTCTCGTCACGGAGCCTTTTTTTGCAGCAAGAGATGCTGTTTGCTTGGCCATCACCTCGTGTTCGTACGGCATATCCTTTATCTCTTCAATCCCCCTTACAAGATCCTTTTGAATCCCGATAACCCCGCCATATCGTTTAAACTTTATCTGCTCCCCTTCCTCCGTATATTGCCCGTGTGCGCTTAGGGGGACGTCCATGAAATTATGCGTTTCTCCCGTATTTGAGATGAATAATATGGGATGAAAAAGAGACAGAGGGGTATATCACAAAAACGGCTACGGCGATTGCGGTCAGTATCTTTTTCATAGGCCTTCCTTTTATGGGTTCAGGGGTTTTTGTTCCACGTTGGGAGGACAAGCCCGATTTATCGGGTGATGTCTAACAAACTGGACTTTATGCTGATGGCTTGTGGGTCAGTTCAAGTTCAACGCTCTTTGCAAGCAGGTACCGTGTATATGCGTTATATGAAAGCCCTCTTTTTCTTGCGAGCATCTTTATTTTTTTTAGAACCACAGGATCGAATCTAATCGTTACAGGAGTTAACGCCGGCCTGTTGAAAGTATCGTCGGATTCTTTGAGGTCCTCCCAATAATCTGCGATTGAATGTTCTTCCCAAAATTGCGACTCATCCTTTTCAGATTTGAAATCAGGTAGTTTCATTAGTCACCTCTTATTTTTCTTTCTGTAGAGCCTTCTTGTTTTATCATCCATATCCATCGCCGTAATAACCCTTGCAGCCCCTTTACTTTTTAAAACATATACAACGAAAAGATACCGGCCTGCAATTGTATAACCAAGCATATGCCGGGTTCCTTTTCGGCCTTTTCTTATCCAGGGGTCATCATCAAACGCGACATCTTCAACATCGCCTGGCGTGACTTCATGCCTTGCAATATGTTCTATGTTGTTGTCGTCCCATTGAAATTCGCTTATTTCCATGCAATATTCCTATAGTAAAGCCCATATACAAGTTGTTCCTCAAACTCTTCAATGGATTGCTTCACAAGCTCAGCCCTTCCTTTACTGCTCGCATTTGTGGCTGTAAACTATTGCCGGCATCTTTAATAGGGATAATTCGTCGTTCAATATCCGCCCAAATTTTATGCTTCATCATTCGCAGATCATATTCAGTTTGCAGATTTAGCCAAAACTGAGCTTCAACCCCAAAATACCGCTGTAGCCTCAAGGCTGTGTCAGCAGTAATGGACCTTTTTCCATTCACAATTTCACTTACCCTATTGGGGGGAACTGAAAGATCCCGAGAAAGCTGGTTAATGCTGATGTCTAATGGCTCTAGAAAATCCTCACGAAGGATTTCACCCGGTTTTATTGGATCAAGATTTTTTTTTGTACTCATAGGGACACCTCAGTGATAGTCCGTAATTTCAACATGGTACGCATTACCGTCATTCCATTCGAAACATACGCGCCACTGCTTATTGATACTGATAGCACACTGCCCTTTTCGATCTCCTGAAAGGGCATGGAATTTGTTTCCTGGGTTAAGCATCAGCGCTTCTATGCTGGGGGCGGCATGAAGAACCATTAAGCGTTTTCTTGCCTGCCTTTCAAAGGTTTGAAAGCGGCGTACCCGTTGATCATTAAATAGTTTTTCAGTATCCCGACAGGTAAATGATCTAATCATACTTAAAATGTATTACGCAAGGCGTAATATGTCAAGCGGAAATTCCATTACGAGCATAATGGCAATGATGGCAGTGACAGAGAGGGACGGACATGAAATTATGCGTTTCTCCCGTCTTTAAGATGGATAATATATTCTTAGGGGGACGTCCATGAAATTATGCGTTTCTCCCGTATTTGAGATGAATAATATGGGATGAAAAACAGACACA
Organism: Desulfobacterales bacterium; assembly: GCA_014382905.1. Classification (GTDB taxonomy): domain Bacteria; phylum Desulfobacterota; class DSM-4660; order Desulfatiglandales; family Desulfatiglandaceae; genus JACNIU01. The sequence continues at coordinate 8,421 of JACNIU010000184.1, read as the reverse complement.
GGGGCATATCACAAAAACGGCCGCGGCGATCGCTGTCAGTAGCTTTTTCATAGATGTTCCTTTTATGGGTTCAGAGGGATGGTTATCAAAAGATGAACACCCGCCTGCCATGCATCACAAACGATAGTGGTATGATCATTGTCACCGGGCCGAAACACGAGGAGATGCCGGCAAGATCACCCAAAGGCATTGCGGGCAGGTCGAACATCCAATCACGCCAAGGCGTGAAAAAAACCAATGTCGAACGATAAAGTCACCTGCCGGTGTGTGAAGCGTAGCGGAACACCGGTCAGGTGGACTGACTGGTTCGGCGATGCTTGGCAAGTCACACCAAGCGACTGTGCCACTTCTTTGGATCCCGGGATGTATGGAAGATGCAGTAGACTGTCACCTTCCCACCGGCGTACTCGTAAAAGATGGCGTACGGAAATCGCCTCAGCAACGCCCGACGATATTCCTCGTGGATTTTCGCGTGGAGTTCGGGCATGCGACAAATTGCTTGGATACAGGCGTCCACACAGCCGAGAAACTCTTCCCCCAAACCAGGCCGACGATCTTCGTACCAACAATATGCCTCATCGATGTCCTGTTGTGTTTCTGGCGCGAATATTAGTTCAGCGGCCATAGCGACTTCGAGCCCTGCGTTTTACCTCGTCCCACGAAAGCCCCGAAGCCGGATTTCTCATCAAGTTGGCCTTTCGACGAGCCAACTCCTCCTTTTGCCATTCATGCACAGGAACCTCTGACGGGGTAGCCGCCAGATCGTCCCAGAGATCTTCCACCAGTTGTAGCTTCTCTGGTGGACTCAGGTCGAATATGGAAACAGCATTTAAATTCATTGTTACCTCCTGTGTGCGAATGCGGGACGTTGTCTACCTTATAAACAACTTACTAATGATGTTCAAACGTTTTCATATGGATTTCAAGGTCATGGAATTATGCGTTTCTCCCGTCTTTGAGATGGATAATATACGATGAAAAACATATTAGAGGATAAAGCAGAATCCCAATTCCAAAAATGGCTACCATAGACTTTTTCATAATACCTCCGATGCCGCGCACTGGAAAAAATACCCCTTAACACATGAGTTTGAGAACAACAACAATCGACTTTCTCAACTCAAGGCGTATGTTTTTACCACAATTTAACCGAACTTTCCAGGGGTGCTGAAATGCTTTACCCCTGTGCGCTCAGAGCGTCCTCTCCGGCAATTCTTATGAGGCGTCCCTGCACCAGGGGGTCTCCTGGCCGGTGGTTGACGAAGGGGATGCGCTCCCTTCCCAAAGGCTTAAAGGACGTGGGTTATTTAAGGTGAATGGCGCTCAAGGACGTTTTCTTAGTAGGTCGTAATACTGTGGGCCAGTTAAAGAGCAGTCTATTAAGTCATTGAATTCATCGTCTTCTAATTTTAAATCCTGGGCTATATATTGAGACTTTTTTTTCTTCATAATCGTGTCGTGGTTGTTAGGTATTTTCACTTTGCCCACCACTGTACCATCAAGAACTATATACCCTTTGTCGTGCTTACTCCTGCTGCCTGCCTTTATTTTCGGATCAATTTTGTTGAGTATGCTCTTCCGTATCTCCTTCTCTTCATATTGATTTATTGACATCTTTTCACCATTAGCTCAAGACTCCGTTTCCAAAGTTTGGGTTTTGTCCCTAAATCAGATTGCGGCATGTCTTCAAGGTCTTCCAGGAGGTCAATAATGTCCGCTTTCAAATCATTAATCGCTTCTAATTCATTTTTCCCTTCACCACACAAAGTTAATTCAGGCAATAACGCCAGGACTTCATCGGTATATATTTCCAGAATTACATCCACCGGTGCTTTCAACTCATATTTTTCCGATGGTAAGTCGCGGATCTGTGTCGATATAATAGACAGAGCCATTGCTTGACCTAAAGGAACCTCTCGGAGTTTAAGAGAAACATCTTTGTTTCTGAGATTTTCTTGAATCATTTCCCTTAGCTCCCTTAAATCTTCTTCTATTGCAGACAGACGTTCATTTATTTTTTTACCATAAAAATCTTCATAAATTGTCGCCGTTGCTACCTCAGTGGAATATTCCCCCTCAATCAAGGCAATCGGATCTATGTACATAGTTGTAGAAGCCTCAGCCCTCTCAGCCCCCGATCCTACCAAGAACGGACCGGTAGATCCAAAAATCACAGATACTGCTTTGTCGACACCGTTACCCATGGTCTTTCTCCTTTTCGGTCGATTCAATCATCCTGGTAAGCCAATTTCTTACAGCTATAGCAGTATTGAAATCCATTACTATTGACGCTTGGATTAGGCGCACAATGTCACCGCCGGTTTCTTGTTTGATAGGTTTTCCTATCGTTTGATCCTCTTTGAGTTCGTGGGTGATAGATTTAGGGATGGGTGGCCTCTCGGAATAAAAGTGCATATGAACTCCTTTTCGCGCCGTAAGCCCTCCCCATGCACCCGTTACATATAGGTCTCGAAGATTGTCTGGATGTATGTATTTGAAGGTGAGTTTCTTCTTTTCCGTTTTATCGGCCATTTGACTTCCCTCCGCTTTATAAATCATAGAGAAAGGCATTTCGTACTACTATTCCGCACAATAAAGAGTCTTTTTAGGGAGGAATAAATTGATACCATTACCCATTAGAAAATGTCAACTGATTTCCGGGTGTCTCCTACCTGTCAAGAGAGGGTTCAGAACTTCTGGACGCGTGAACGTTTACAAAACAACCGATCCCTCCTATTTCGGAAATCCTTTCACCACTGGAATTTCTGGAATTTCCAGATTGGAATTTGAATGTCAATCTGGTCGATTAACTCGAATCAACAGCCCTTCCAAGGTAGCGCATGATTTAATGGCCTGATGTATTCGATGAGCTTGTCCATCATAATCAAGATCCACGGTACAGACAATGATACCTGCGTGTTTTATAGACACTTGATGCAAACGCACAAAATGCTTGCGATTGAGCGTCATGACAGCCCTTTCTCCTGCGCTCGCAAGACTTAAGACCTCATTGTCGGGAAATTGTTGATTAGCTCTCCCTGCTTCTTGAACCGTGAGCACGTCATGTCCAAGTCACCGTAATTCTTCTATCACAGGCAGGGGGAAATTCTCACCAGCCAAAAGGCGGCTCATTTGTTAATCTTCCTCGTTCTCAACGATCTGTTGATCGATTTCATCTCTGTGTAGTCGATAATAGCCCCAGGCATTAACCAAATCTTCAGCCCGTAGGGTCGGATAATTTTTTAGCAATTCAGCTTCGCTGGCCCCCAATTTCCGTGCTTGCACAAGCACCCATACTGGGATGCGGGTGCGCAGAATGCAGGGCTCTCCACCTGCTACCACGGGATCGCTTTCTATCCCAGGAAAAGCGCCATCGAAATCCCGCGCTATCCATCGAAGCAATTGTGCTTTTTCGCCTGCTGTCATCGAAGAAATAAGGCCCTCTGCTTCTTGTAGAGTTGGCATTGATCTTCACCTCCTAAAATGTGTTAATGCGTGTAATGCAGGACGTTGTCAACTTATAAACTTACCGATTATATTCAAAGCTTTCCCATTCGATTTAAAACTGTAATCTCTGTTTGAAATCGCCTTATATATAACCGCCTACCTACCTCGGTGTTTCGAGCCGGGTATGGACCAAAAAGGTGAAAAAAGGGGAGTCTATGATTTTATGCGTTTCTCCCGTCTTTGAGATGAATAACATACGACGCAAAAACCACTTGCTTTGACGCAGGGCAGAGCATTTCAAAAATCGCCGAGCTGTTGGCGGTCAGGTGCAGTGCCTTGTTCTCCGGCGGTATCAAGTGCGAGAGGGGTCAAAGTAAAAACACGAGCGAGGCGATCTGCTTTGTGCAAATCCCCTCTACGAAGAGCATCTCGCACATCGTCAAGCTTCAATGCATCATCAAGGGACAAATAAGGCGACCAACCTTCATCAGTATCGATCAGTTCGATTTCAACTTCGGCCACATATTGCCCTTCATGTACTAATTTTTTATGTTGTCTCTTCCTCATGGCATTCTCCTTATGAAATCATTTGACCATTTGGCTGGATCCGGCCTGTATGCGGTAACCAAAACAGCCGGCGACCTAGCGCCTTTGGGAATTCCCCATACTACATGGATCGGATTAATCTCAGAATCTTTCTGTAACACCAATACACATGGTCCTTTTGTGTAGTCGGGATAATCTTCAATTACTATTGCTTCCTTAATACCGAGCAAAACCTCCCTAACAAAGATACCATCTTCAGCCAATTCATCATAACCATGATCAGATATTTTAGTATCTTGGCGTTCAACAAGTTCGATAATCCGTTTGAGTGTATTGCTCATATTAAGATTTTAGTCTCTACGGCTCCTTTTTGCAATGATTCCAATTTATGAGAGGGGGACATAAAATCATAACATTGCAACTTTCCCTTTAGCATTTACCAAGCTTATGGGCTTTCCCTTTTTGTTTAGCATGGGATTTTTATAATTTTATGGACGTCCCGATAGTGCACACTCATATTTCTAACGGGATTGTGTTACCAAAAGACTTCCAGGAAAGAACATTTCCTTCTTTCCTCGTCTGATCCATCAAGCCTGCATAAACAAGGTACATCTGTTTTCCTTCAGTTCCGGAGATTTTAGACCAGAACCTGAATCCCTTGAAAAAATCCTGTGAAACAGTCTTTCCGGATTTTATTTCAAGGGGGATGAGAAGATCACCCTGATCTACAATACAATCAATTTCATGACCGGTATTGTCCCTCCAGAAATATATATTTTCCTTCAACCCTCTGTTCAACCTGCCCTTCAGAAGCTCTGAAACAACCCATGTCTCAAAAATATTCCCCCTGGATGCGTGTGTGCTCAGAATATCCGGAGAAGAGATTCCGAGTAAGTATGAGAGAAGCCCTGAATCGTAGAAATAGATCTTCGGGCTTTTGATCAGCCGCTTGTTAAAATTTTTATAATGCGGTTTCAGAAGATATACAATATACCCGGCTTCGAGAATGGACAGCCATGATTTTGCAGTGTTGTGCGTGATCCCGCAGTCATCCCCGAGTGCTGAAAGGTTGAGGATCTGTCCTGAACGTGCAGCGCACATCTTTAAAAACCTTTGAAAAACCGAAAGGTCGGTAATGTTTTTTACCTGCCTCACATCTCTTTCGAGGTAAGTTGTGACATAGTTGGCATACCACTGTTGAGGCTCCAAGTTTCTGTCATAAATCCTTGGATATGAACCTGTAAACATGAGAGATTCTATTGAGCCGGGCACTATTCTTGCCTGATCCAGTTCGGAAAATGAAAGCGGAAGAAGTTCTAAAATAGCCGCCCTTCCCGCCAAAGACTGACTGATCCCTTCCATCAAGCCAAAATTAAACGAACCTGTTAGAACGTAAACGCCTTCTTTGCCGATTCTATCCACGTGCGCTTGAATATAGGAAAAAAGATCAGGCGCGCGCTGGGCTTCATCCAGGATTGCGCCTTCAGGATAGGCGGCAATAAATCCGCGGGGATCGCTTAAGGCATATTCCCGAATATCCGGTTCTTCAAGAGACACGTATGTCCGTTCAGGAAAAACTGCCTTTACCAGGGTTGTTTTTCCCGACTGCCTTGGGCCGGTAACGGTTACGACTGGGTACTGCTTGGAAAGCTCCTCTAATTTTGAAGAAAGTTTTCTCCTAATCATGTAGGAATATTAGAGAGGTTTTTGCAAATTGTCAATGTTATTTACATTTTGTAAAATTGATTTGTGGGTGAAAACCAATAATGCGTAATGTGTAATGCGGGACGTTGTCAACTTATCAACTTACCGATTTCGTGGGCACTCGGTGGAACCCGAACTTATGGGAGAGTAGCTGCCATCAGAGGAACGCCCTTGGGTGTCGTTTAATTTCACACAATGTGGTTTTTTTGATACACTTTTTTGCTGTGACTTTCTGCATAGTTCGTCTAACCATATAGAATTTATGCTAATTCATTCAAAATGATGATATGGCAGGAATTTTGCATAGTTTTATATAGCATTAAATAAAATCCCATTAACGGAGTTGGTTTAGGTAGCTTAAAGAATTTTGAAGCTCTTCAGTTAGGCTTCTCGGATGTACGTGCATCTTTTTTCCCGTGATCTTAAACCACTTAGGAGGGAAGATTAATAAGGGGAAAAATAACGGCATCTTGGGAAGCCTATTTTTGTTACCGCCTCTCTCAAAACAGACCTCTCTTTAAAAGCCATCTGATGCCCCAATACACCGAACGAACTTACCGCAAAAGGGTTAGCGCCCGAGACCTATCCTGTTTTCGTGTGGTTGTCAAAGAAACGGACCTGTGGGTCTGTGCGGACAAAAACCTGGAAAAAACGACCAGGGACCTGATATTTGATTCCAGGCACCAGGTTGAAACCTACATTGGATCTTACCCGGAGTTTGCAAACTCCCTCCTGCCCCTGAGGGAGGACCCCTATGCGCCTCCGGTTGTAAAGGAGATGCTTTCCGCAGCAAGGAAAGTCAACGTTGGTCCTATGGCGGCTGTGGCAGGCGCTATTGCCCAGTACGTAGCAGAGGGTCTTCTTGATCTGGCCGACCAGGTAATCGTGGAAAACGGGGGAGACATCTTTCTGAAGGCCAATCGGCCCTTAACTGTATCGGTTTTCGCAGGGGCTTCCTCTCTGAGCGGGAGGTTTGGCCTGTTGATTCCAATACGCCAGATGCCCTTAGGGGTGTGTTCTTCGTCGGCGACCGTAGGCCACTCCCTGAGCCAGGGGATCACAGACGTGGTTTGCGCCCTGTCGTCATCGGCGGCCTTAGCCGATGGTGCTGCGACCGCCCTCGGAAACAGGGTGAAGAAAAAAAAGGACCTTGAGCAAGTAGCCAAATGGGCAGATCAGATCCAGGGCATCTTAGGCGGCCTCGTTATCGTAGGAGACACCATGGCCACCTGGGGAGACATTGAGCTGGTAGAACTATGAGAGCGGATTGGCTACATTAAACAAACAAAAAAACAGCTCTGATCCTTGATAAAGCCGCAAAAAGGCGCAAAAGTCACAAGAAATCAAATTGGCATGTAATAAAATCAAAGGGTTATAAGCCAGAAAAATTTGATCTCAGACTTTTTACAAGACCATCAATCCTTGAACCTCTAAACGGTTACCATCAAAGCTCATACAACGTGTCATCCACATCGGGGGGCCGGTATTTGGCGCCCTTGACAGGTTTCTGTTCAAGGGCGAAGGGCTCCTCCCCTTCCAAGAGGTCACCCATTTCCGCTTCTATGGTTTCGGGGTCTTCCCCCGCCTCCATCCTCCAAAATGCCTCCTCCATCCCAGACCCCAAATTCAGCCCGGTCATATCCGTCAGCCTGCGCATTAGATTAGCGGCCTGCTTTGGATCATTTTCATCCATATGTTCCGCCTCTTTTGCAAGAAGGCTCATGGCCCTTTCCATCTTGCTCTCATCTATGTCGGGAAGCGGCACATCGGAATCCTCCCCCTGGTTTCGGGGGCTGGCAAAGACCGACATCCGGCGATCAAGTTCGGTCTTTTGGCACTTGGGGCACACAGGTCTTTTCTCGGTGTTTACTGACCGTGAGAAGAAATTGAATATCATGTGGCATTTCGGACAATAGAATTCGTATATGGGCATTGCTCCACCTCCAGTCCTTAGGGCTCGGTGTTTAAGATAACGACGTTGTCTCACTCTTGTCAAACGATTTTTCCGGTTACCGAAGATTATGCCTTGTCTTTTTTTTTAGGTTTGGTATACTCGCATACTGAAGATTATCTACCCTCTTGTGAACCGGACCGTATTGGATAATGTAATGAAGGTTGGAGTGCTTTCAGATACACATCTGCATCAGTTGACCAATGAATTCGCCCACATTTATGATGAATATCTGTATGATAAAGATCTGATTCTCCATGCAGGCGATGTTGTTTCACCTGAGATCATAGACTTTCTGAAAGCCAAGGATTTCTACGGTGTTCACGGCAACATGGATACCCTGGAAGTAAAGGAGCTTCTACCAGAAAAAAGGGTTATAAATTTAGAGGGTTACAGGCTCGGGATTATTCATGGGTGGGGTCGTTCTGACGATTTAGAGGATCGCATCCTGCCCCTGTTTCATAACGTGGATGTCATCGTTTACGGGCATTCCCACATCGCTTCGAATCACACAAGAGATGGGGTCCTTTTCTTTAATCCGGGAACGGCAACCGGGTACACCTCCTCCGGGACTCACAGTATCGGTGTCTTGGAGTTAGGGGATTACGTGCGGGGTAAAATCATCGTTCTATGAGATCTTTTAAATCCGCTTCATTTATCAAAGGAGACCTTTGAAAAATGCTCAATTTTGTTCGAGTTCAAGCCTCCGGCCCAGAGGGCCTACGCCCCGGCGGGGAAGGCGAATATTTTAACCACCCCAGAGGAATAGGCTT
>JACNIU010000466.1 GCA_014382905.1 Desulfobacterales bacterium | reverse complement strand
ATGCTCAATTTTGTTCGAGTTCAAGGAAGGCGAATATTTTAACCACAGGAATACATTGAGTATTTCGAGGATTAAAATTTGAGCCTGACGCAGAAATCGGGCAAAAGGGGGCGTTTTGCAAAGGTCTCCTTTGAATATCAGACGTCCGCCTCCTGTCTTCACCCCCCAGCCCCTCCGACCTCTGACCTCCGTCCTCCATCTCTCTGCGCCCTCTGGTGCGGATTTGTCTTTTCAGTTGATTTATTTCTATTAAATTATTATATTGATTTAAATGTATACAAATGAATTATACGCTCAACGACAAGGAGGCATCTATGGGAAATGCAAATGTAACTGCGCGTTTAGATCCCGAAACAAAGGAAAAGTTGGACCTGCTTGCTAAATCCACAGCACGTTCCAAGTCTTTTCTCATTTCTGAAGCGGTACGTGCCTATGTGAAAGAACAGGCATGGCAAATCCATGCAATTAAGGAGGGAGTGGAGCAGGCCAATGCAGGGAATTTCGCATCAAATGACGAGATCAGATCGACTTTTGGGAAATGGGGGGTAAATGTCCAAAAAGATTAGGTGGTTGCACTTGGCTCTTTCTGATTTGGACGAACTGATGGACTATATCGCTCAGGATAACCCGGAAGCGGCCACCAAAGTTGCTGGGGAAATTTGGGAAACAACCCGAATGCTTTCAAATCATCCGGCCATGGGAAAACCTGGCCGTGTGCCTGGTACCAGAGAAATGGTTGCAACTGGAACATCTTATATCGTACCCTACCGTGTAGTAGCCAATGAGGTACAAATCCTCAGAGTTCTGCACGGTGCGAGAAAATGGCCGGAGGAATTCTAATCATTCTGTAAGTCCTTTCGTCCTGCACCATTATTTAATCCGTGTAATCTGCGTAATCTGCGGATCCCCGACTCCCGACCACTGTCTTTTCCCTTTCAACCTCTGACCTTCTACTTTCAACTAATTGGGGCTTGACCTGAACCACAAATTCTGCCTATATTACCTGGAAAACATTTCCACCTAATTTCTTTCTTGTTTTGATAAGATGAGTTAAACTTTGTTTATTATAGAAGATATAATCTGGCTGGACAGAATAGTTGAAAAGCTTGCATGGAAGCATAATGTTTTGCCATCTGAGGTGGAGGAAGTCTTGTCCGGCGGTTGCAGAATATTCCGGAAGGAAAAGGGGAAAGTAGAAGGAGAGCATTTGTACAATGCCCTCGGCAGAACCGAATCCGGGCGTTATTTGTCCGTTTTCTTTATCAGAAAACTCGGAAACAAGGCCCTAATAGTAACCGTAAGGGGTATGAATAGGAGCGAAAGGGGACGCTATGGGAAAAAATAGGAATTTTGACGACATATCCATTTATGAAGCCTCTGACTTTTGGGATGAACACGACTTTGGGGAATTCCACGATGTCAAGGAGGTGAGTGAAATTGAATTTTCATTGAAGAAAAAAAGGTACGTTGGGATCGATAAGGACTTGTATGCCCAAATCACAACCAAGGCAAAAATGTTAAGAAAACCAGAAGAGGCGCTCATAAATGAGTGGCTTTCAGAGAAGGCTGGCACCTAACAGCTAAATGTTCATTTCGTTGTGGATTTAGGTTATTCTCCCCCCCTCCGTCCTCTTTACCCAGTTGAACCGGGTCCCTTTCCAGGGTGTTCATCTGGGGCAGGCAAAGTACGCTGAGATTGACCCTTTTAATTTATCATATGCGGATCTATTTGGCGCGCACCATGGATTACCGCTAAGACGTCTATCTGTTCAGGCTTTGTTCGGTAAATGATACGATACGGTCTCTCTATCACCTCGCGAATATCCTCTGCCCGAAATTCAGGTACCATCCGACCAGACCTTGGAAATACGGCAATCTGCTCGCTATTTTTCGTCAACCTGTCCACCATTCTTGCCGCATAAATCCGCGAATTCTCAGAAATATAGGCATGAATGTCCGTAAGGTGCTTTATGGCATTTTCAGTCCAGTGAACTCTCACTTCTCAAGCCCAAACCTGGCACGTACCTCTTTCACATCGATTGTCCGTCCTGCATCGCTATCTTTTATCCCCGCTTCAATAGCCTGACGAACATATATCCTATACATCAGGTCATCCCAAGTTGCATCTTCAGGAATTTCTTTTAGTAAATCCTGAACTTCCTCTTTTATATTACCCGTCTGCATAGGCTGAACCTCCGATTGTGTTTGTTGAGTTTAGTGGGCTTTTTGAGTATCAATATTCCCTTCGTCCTCTTCAGCTCATCTCTTGTTTTTTCTGTTATAACCCCTCAAGCTTCTTTGGGCTTTTTGCGCCTTTTTGTTTACCCCTATTATGCACTGAAGGACGTCCCGCTTCACGCTTCACAGCAATTCTTACCCCGCTTATTCCGAAGGGCACCTGCCCATTTCTCTTTTGCGACTTTTGCGCCTTTGCGCGAGAATTTATTTAATCTGCGCTAATTTGCGTAATCTGTGGATTGGAATCAGGAGTGCAGAAAATCATCCAATTGAGGTTCGTTCATTTCAGGGATATTGTATTTTTTTACAAAGGATTCAGTATAACGGTAAAAACTTTCCCTATAGCTTTTCTCCGTTACTAATTCCTTTATAAGAGCCAGCTTTTTTTCAAAAGCCAGTTGACAGGCAAGCCCTTTGATCTGTTCATAATCAACATCTATCTCTCTTAATTTTGGCATTCTTACCTCCTATACCCTTTTTGCCCGCAAGTGTCCGCTTGAATAAAATGTCTGTGCCTGCCCCGCCGTGCCCAGTTGAATTCGGCGTTAGCCGAGCCATTCAACCGGGGCCTGCCCTGTTCAATTCCGAAGGACAGCGCAACGTATTGATACAGGGTAGGTCCGGAAGATCATACTGGGGCGCCTATTGTTTTCCATTCTACAGAATTCATGGCCTGCCGGCAGGGGTGATTTCATCGAGTAGGTCGGGGTGCTTGTCTAAGAGTTTAAACAGGTTGGTGACCGATTGCAGGGGTTTGGCCTTCCCACGCTCATAGCGGGAAAATGCGTTTCGCCCTCCCCCGGTGAGCCACGCGGCTTCCTGCTGCGTCAGCTTGAGTTTTTTACGAATTCTTGCAAGTTCAGACGCTTCCCTTGCATCGCTTTCCTTGGCGAATTGTTTGATGGCCTCGGCAAAGCGAACACCTTCACCTACGTCGAATTCAACTTCCCTGCAATGGAAACAGTGCCATCCCTTGACCTTGGAAATAACGGTATGATGTCCTTTATAGGTGTATGGCACATCTTGAACAGTATGCACCATCTCTTTTTGTCCGCAATTCAGGCAGTCGCGTTTCATCTCATTTCTCCTTGAACTGGATCACTATAGACCCATCATGGCGTAACGTAACCTTGACATAGGCTATTCTATCGCCTGAGCAATTTCAAGCCCCATTGCCTGGGCGCCGATCAATGCCGTTGCAGTAAAAGCGTCAGCACCACGTAAACGAACAGCGGATTGCACCGTTGGAAGATCGTAATGCGGCTTTCGCTTTTCCATATAACAAATTAACCTTATAGGGTAATTTTGTCAAGTAATGTTTTGGGGGCTATCCCAGTGAAACACATTTCTCCACTGTTAAATGCACTGCGTATTTAACCGCCCTCCGTCCCCTGTCTCCTATTCACAGCACAGTAACGCAACAATGAAACAACGTCCCCTCACCCCTCATCACGTTTCCGATACTTGGGAATCCATATCAGGTGGGCTTCCAAATCTGTCTTGGTATGTGCACCGAGTTTGTAACGTCGCATAGCGACAGACTATAACCTTTTCTTCGCCTGAAGGCGAG
>JACNIU010000123.1 GCA_014382905.1 Desulfobacterales bacterium | reverse complement strand
AACTTGCTGATTACTTCGATCGTCTTCTTCTTCCGAGAGTAATGCGGGTCATCTATTCTAAAGACTGGAAAAACGGCAAACCCGTCTCCCGCGAAGGGATAAGCCATATGTTCAAGTACATCCGCCTGGAGTCCTATGAGGATGCTCTCCACAATTTCGCATCGGACGGAACAATGAGCCGGATAAAACCCAAGGAAAAGGCATACAAGGCAGCGAAGGGCGAAAATGAGTACCGTATCCGCTATCTTTTAAACCTGCCTCTGGAAGCCAGCGACACCATGTTGAATCTTGCCAGGCTGGAACACCCCTTTAACTATACTCTCGAAGTTCTTACAGATGATGGCCCCCGCGCGCAGGCAGTGGACCTTGTTGAGACATTCAACTTTCTCTATGGGCTTTCCGTCCGCAGATCGGAGACCTGGAAAAATGAAAAGGATGGCCGCGACTATCGCATTGTGAAGGCCACTGACCGGGAGGGGCGCAAGCGCATTCTTGTTGTGTGGCGGGATATGGCTGACCTTGACCCGAAGATAGAACGGGAATTCTTGGAGGGCATGTTGAAAGAGGAAGACGCGTTTGATGAAAAACTCATAAATGGAGACACGGCCACGCCAGGCTTTCAATCCCTTGACAGCCTTTTTAAAAGGCTTATGGGGGCGGATTAACCATGAGACTGGAAGATTCGCTGGTTTTAAACCGCCACTTTCATATGCTCCTCGGCGCGGACAGTATTGATGATTTAAAAACGTCGCTGAATAATTGCAATGAGGGCGTGGGCCCGGACGGGCACAGCTATTTTCTTGGAATCATTCTAGGGCAAACCGGGCTTAAAATCGAAAGAGAGGACCTGGAAAGGTATGACTTCAACGTTATGGGCTATGAATCCCGCCTGTCGAGAGCGCGGGGCCGGTTCACGCTGAAATATTTTCAATACCTTGCTGCCCTCTTTACGGAAATCTTTCTTGACCGCCTGACACAAGACACCGAATGCCTGCTTCGGGAATTAAACAAAACAGTTGAGAATCTGCGGCAAACCTCCGCCACTCTGAGGACGTTTCCTTTCTTTGAGACTGATAACCTGCGGCGTCTTGCATTTTTCATGGCCACAGGTTCCGGGAAGACCCTGCTACTTCATATCAACCTCTGGCAGATATTTTATTATCTCAAAAATGGCCTGCATCCCGAAGCGCTGGTAAAGCGTGCCGATGGCCGGGCCGAATTCGATAATATCATCCTTATTACACCCGGAGACGGCCTGTCTGCACAACACCTTGGAGATTTTTCCGAGAGCGGGATCGACGCATCGCGCTTTATTGATGACCGGGACGGCATAGGCCTTTTTGGACCCAGGGTTAAGGTCATTGAGATACATAAATTAACGGAAGAGCGCTCCAAAGACGGGGTTAGCCTGCTTATTGATGAGATTGGCCCTTATAATCTGGTGTTTGTGGACGAAGGGCATAAAGGCACGGGAAGCGAAGCCAGGACCTGGAAAGGACGGCAACAGAAACTCAGTGAAAAGGGCTTCCTGTTTGAATACAGTGCCACCTTTGCCCAGGCTATTGCCGCCGTGAGTCAGAAGGCCCGGACCGCCCTTTTGGAAGAATACGGAAAATCCATCATTTTCGATTTCTCTTACAGCCATTTCTTTACTGACGGCTATGGAAAAAACTTCAAGGTACTGAACCTTTCCAGGGCCCGGGAAAGCCATGCCCAGGAGCTTATGTTAGGGGGTCTTCTCACTTACTTTCATCAAATTTCTCTTTTTATGAAACACAGGCGGAAGTATCACCCTTTTAACATTGAAAAGCCTTTGTGGGTATTGCTCGGGACCAGTGTCAGCAGAAAGAAGGGGGCTGAAAGGGACAACAACAAGGCAGCGAAGGTGGAGCGGACCGATGTGGTCAGGGTTTTAGCCTTCATAAAACGCTTCCTTGAAGAACCTGAATGGGCCGCTAATACCATTGAATTGATCCTCAGCGGCAACAGCGGATTCAAGGACCAGGAGACCGGAGGGGACTTGTTTGCCTCCCATATCCACCACATCTTAGGCCGCAGCTCCAGGCAGGTATACAAGGAGATCAGAAAAGATATCTTCCACGGCGGGGGAGGGCTGGAAGTATGGGAAATAAAAAACGTTGACGGAGAACTCGCGTTGCGTTCTTCCACAGTCAGGGGCAAGGAAAGTCCATACTTCGGCGTTATCAACATCGGCGATGTTGCGTCATTTAAGAAGCTCATTAAAGAACAATTGGAGATCGAGGTGCAGGCTGATAGCTTCAGCAAATCCCAGTTTAAGGAAATCCGGATGCCGGACTCTCGTGTCAATATCCTCATCGGGGCCAAGAAGTTTATCGAGGGATGGTCAAGCTGGCGTGTATCCTCTATGGGACTGATGAACGTGGGCAAAGGGGAAGGGTCTCAAATTATTCAACTGTTTGGCAGGGGAGTTCGTCTCAAGGGCAAAAACATGACCCTCAAACGGACAGAGGCATTGCCGGAGGTGACATCCAAACCCACAGGAATTGCGCATCTGGAGACGCTCTATATCTTCGGATGGAACGCCGATTTTGTGGGCCGCTTCAGGGACTACATTGAACAGGAAAACGCTGGAAAGGATTTTTATCTTGAGACAAGGTTGATGGACCCCTGGCCCAAATTGCCTATCCCCGTGCCGGATGATACCTTTGATGTGAGAGACCGGACCTGGACCTTAAAAGCGACCCGGCCATTTGTTACAATCGATCTTACTCCCAGGGTTACGACATTGACATCCGATGGATATGCGGCCGCGATTCAGGAATCTTCCGCAGAATACCGGTCCCCTGCGGATTTTAAGAAGTCGGAGACACTAAACCTCCTGGATGTGGATTCCCTTTATGCGGATCTGGTGGAGTACAAAAACTTAAGGACCAGGGAAGGTCCTGGCGTATTTATTCCACGACCTGTTTTAAAAGAGGTCCTGGAATCTTCAACGCTCTATCTGAAGGAAGATGATGCGCACAACCCTCAGCAACTGAATCATGGTGCAATGCAGATTCTGCGGACCTATTTTGAACGCTTCCTCAATCAAAAAATCAGGGAAGAAGAGAGCAAATATACCCGTCCGGGACGGCTTGAGGACAGTTGGAAAGACAAAGCTGTAACGCGTGTTTACAGGCTCAGCGTTAAGCCGGGCACATTTTTGGATCAAATCGAGGCATTACTGCTCAGGGGGGATGAAGTGTACAAGGAAACCCCACTACGTCACCTGCCAAGACTTCATTTCGACAGACATCTTTTCAATCCGCTCCTTAAAGATGGTGGCAAGGAATGGCGAAAGCATGTTTCTGTAACGCCTCCTGCGATTGTTGAAAGTGAATCCCGCTTGATAGATGACATCAGGAGGTTCTGGCAGAAAAACCAGGATGATAAACATTACAAGGAGTACGAGATTTTCCTGCTGCGCAATTTGCCGAATGTAGGCATAGGGTTATTCAGCAGGGCAGGTTTCTATCCCGATTTTATCCTGTGGGTTAAGCACAGGAAAAGAAAGGCCGTTCGTGTCTGCTTCCTTGAACCGCACGGCCTACATCATGGCGGCATCTCTGGCAATGAGGGCAGGTTTGCGGCTTTTGGGCAAGTAAAGGCATTGAGCAAGAATAAGGCATTTCGCGATAAGAATTTGATACTTGACGGCTTTATGTTGACCCGGACTGATCTTTCCGAAATCATGGACGCCGGGGGCCGCAGCCAGGAGGAACTGGAGCGGCAATATCCTCTGTTATGGCAGGAGGGCGACTACATCAGGAACATATTGAAGATAGAATAAGG
>JACNIU010000324.1 GCA_014382905.1 Desulfobacterales bacterium | reverse complement strand
CGCGGAAATAAGAGGAAAAAATAAGGGCTGTGGTGTTGTGCTAAACTGGACATGGCTTAACTTTAATCCTGCTTGGGGGACTGCAGGCCTCTATCTTTACTGGGTGACGGCGCAGAAATGATGTGTAGTTGCCACGATGGGTCTATTTGAGCTCAAAACCTTACGTTTATTGAATTGAAAGTATACACTCGAGCTTTGATCAATGGAAAGAGGGATTATGTGAAATGGTTTGGCGATAAAACGTCGTATCTTTTTTTCATTTCTGGTGCTGTTGGCCTGTTTAAACCTGGGTACCGGCTGTGACAACAGTTCCAGCAGTCTTTCCAGTAACTCCTTCAACGGCTCCGTCTCTGGAACGGTCGTGGGAGGGACCTGACAAGGACACTACCTGGGATGAAGCCAAATCCTGGGTGCAGAGTCTCAATCTCAACGGTGGTGGATGGAGGATGCCCACCATGGATGAACTGGCAGGTCTTTACAATAAAGGCGCAGGCGACTGGAATATGACGCCTCTCTTAAAGACCAGCGGATGGGCGGTTTGGTCAGGTGAAACTGAGGGTTCCTCGGGTGCCTGGGGCTTCAGCTTCCTCGGCGGCCACAGGTTCTGGAACGACCGCTACTACTCCCGCACCGCACGAGCTTTTGCGGTGCGTTCCCGAAACGATGGATAATTTGATCATTTGACTTTTTGATCATTTAAACGAGGGGTACAGGGGGTATCCCTTTGTCCGCGACATTTTTTTGAGGGCTTTTTTTTGGCGCAATATGAACATCTCCCCATCTACAAGGCGGCCTTTGATCTGCTGGTGTATTTTGAGAAGATCGTGAAAAAATTCTACCGTTTCCAACTTGGTGTCAGCTGAAAATGCAACACTGGAGTTTCAATCCTTCTGCCTCATTGAGTCCGACTCGATGCTATATTACCTATATTAATCTTCAATCAAAATATCACTAAAAGTATTTTGGATACGAACCAAATTCGGATATACAATGATTGCAGATGCCTGAATAAGGCCAAGTCTCGGAAGAGCTGTGATATCATCATTCAGCCGAGCGGATCGAGGGTTGAGATATGTCATGGCTCTAACAGCTTTTTGGCTCACTTGAAGCCCTTGATATTCTTGTATCTGCAACTCATCGAGCAGATAAATAAGACCGTCAAGAGGCTTTTCTTGAGGGAACGCTTTGGTAACAGGTCCACATGGGATAGGGTGCCCTGGCAAAACGGGGAAATACGATCATTACCCTGGGTGCCAACACACCGAGCCAAAAGGTCAAGGATGATGAAAACATCTACCAAATATACCATCTCCAATGGATCTGGTCCCTCTTCCCCTGGCAGAGCTTAAGGACCGTGTAGCTCAGGAATCCCCACATAACTCCCTGGGTGATGCTGAAGGTCAAAGGGATGAGCATGAAACAGATGAAGGCGGGGAGGGCCTCTTCAAAGTCCAACCGGGTGATCTCCATGAGTGGTCGCATCATGAACAGGCCGACAAGCACCAAAACAGGGGCTGTGGCAACAGCCGGCACAAAGGAAAGAAGAGGGGAGAGAAACATGAAGGGGAGGAAGAAAAGGCAAAAAAAGGACCCATCGATTATTCGATGAGTCCTTGAATAGACGCACTGGCGTCCCCAACCGGATTCGAACCGGTGTTGCCGGCGTGAAAGGCCGGTGTCCTGGACCTGACTAGACGATGGGGACGCAGGGCGAAACGCCTGCTTTAAACTGGTCACCGCCGAGGCTCGTGCCTCAGATAAGGTCCAATTGTTGTGTCAACTTGCATGGCTGCAACAGAACTTAATATTTTAACCGAAAATCTCATCCCTGTCAAAGGATTTTTTTATATCAGTGGGAATTATTTACGTATGAGAGCCGCTCTGAGGGGATGTTTGCGAAGGAGGTGCAGGTGTGATAAGGTGTCATTCAAAAATAACGTTTCTCTGACCTGAACAGGATCGAAATGAACCAACCCCGGAGCAGTCAGTGGCCTGATCCCGCCGGTATTTCCTTGCGCGGCCTGTATGTGATCAATGTGACGGCCATGGGGATTGGTATCACTGTTGTTTTCGTGCTCAATTTTGCCACACCAACGGATTTTGTCTTGAACCAGTTCGCCGATCTCGCCCAGAAAACCGGGCTTGACTATGGGCTGGAGGTGTTCAAACGCCTGGTAGGGCTGTTTGTAATTATTGCGGCTATCGGTTCCCCCACACTCCTGGTAATGCGTCAACTCCTACGTCCCATCTCCCGTTGCCTGGACCTCGTCCGGGCTGGTGAGAACCCTCCCTCGGGCATGGCTGAAAAGGCACGTCGCCGGCTTGTCAACCTCCCTTTCATCTTTATCGTTTTCAATGTCGGCATGTGGATTGTAGCACCGGCCCTGGTCTTTTTCTCCGCCCATATGACGGACTTTATGAACACGCAGACGGGAATAGTGTTTGCAGCCCGGGCCAGCATGGTGGGATTGATCGCATCGTCCATTGTGTTCTACAGGCTCGAGGCCTATTCGCGTCGACAATTAATCCCCTTCTTTTTTCCCAAAGGCCGATTGGCTGACCTTGAGGGGGCGGCCAGGATGTCCATCTCCCGGCGCATACGGATGTTCTACCGACTGGGGACATTGGTCCCTTTGACCATACTGATGGTTACCCTGGTGACGGTTCAGTGGGAACTGGATCCATCGGTCATGTCGTCGGAGGAATACGGCCGCAGGATCATTATCTTCACCTCAGTCCTTTTCGGCGTTTTTCTTATCAGCACGGGGGTACTTAACAGGCTGGTGAGCAGATCGATTGTGGAACCTCTGGAAAATATGTTAGGCGTCGTGGCTAAGATCCGGGATGGGGACTATCGTACACGGATCCGTGTCCTGGGCAACGACGAAATCGGCGTATTGGGAGACGCCGGTAACGTCATGATCAAAGGCTTGGCCGAGCGCGAGGTGTTGAGAACCACTTTCGGGAAGTATGTCACACCCGAGATCCGGGATGAGATCCTTTCCGGCCGTATCCCGTTGGAAGGTGAGCGGCGGGAGGGTACGGTCATGTTCGCCGATTTGCGCGACTTTACCCCCTTTGTTGAAGGGAATTCCCCCGAGGAAGTGATTTCAGGGATGCGGGCCTATTTCACGGCCATGCACCGGGCCATACGCCAGCACAGGGGGCTGGTAATCCAGTTTGCGGGTGATGAAATAGAGGCGGTATTCGGTATACCCGTTCATTTTCAAGGTCATGCAGATGCTGCGGTGAAGGCTGCCCTGGAGATGCGCGAGGCACTAAAGGAGCTGAATTCGGCGCGGTCCGCCCAGGGCAAACCGGTCTTTGCCCACGGCATCGGGATTCACTCGGGAACTGTTTTGGCAGGGAATTCGGGGAGTGAAGAACAATCGGCCTACTCCCTGATCGGGAACACGGTCAATGTTGCCTCGCGTATTCAGGATCTGACCAAGGAATTGGATTGTGACATCTTGGCCAGTCAGGAGACGATTGAACAACTAAGACGTCCTTTTCGCATGGATAGGGAACCGCCCCGTTTGGTAAAAGGATATTCCAGGCCGATCACTGTTCATCGAATCCTTGGGCCAGCCATGGGTTGATGTACGACTGCTCCAATACGACTTGCTGGGAGCTTTTTTGATACGGCAGCGAAAGCCACCGCAATTATCTACATGCTTGAACCCTTTTTGGGGCACCATAAAGAAAGGATGATGCCATGGAAAACAAGACGATTAAAGAGATGCGCTCAGAGGCTGAAGACATATTCAAATGCGCTGTGGCGGCCGTAAACCCTTATGATGCGGTCAGGCGTTTTGTTCGCGTGGACGGAGACTAT
>JACNIU010000384.1 GCA_014382905.1 Desulfobacterales bacterium | reverse complement strand
AGACCTGGTTATAAATGGCCGCTCCGGCGAGTCGACGCCACATATAATCAACAGGGAAAGCCCTTGGAACAGCCGAAATATTGACAATCAGATCAGCGCCTTTGAGCGAAAGGACCCGCCATACTTCTGAAAAGGCCGCATCAAAACAGATGTTGATGCCGATTTTCCCAAATGCCGAATCAAAGACCTTCAATTCTCTGCCAGGCACAAAATTTTCAGTCCAGTGCACGTGTGTTTTCGCGTAGCTTTGCCTCACATCTTTGTCTATGTAGGTTGCAATATTATAGTATCTCTCACCCCATCTTTTTAGTTCCCCGATAATGACCCTGGCATTTGAACCCTTCACAAACTGATAAAGATCCTTGGAGATGGCGCTGTACATGACTTTCATCTTTCTGTACAGGAAACCTTCTGGTTTTTCAAAGGAAGGATGACCATGCAGGATCAGTTCCGGGAAAACGATCAGGTCATATGTTTTATAGTCTCTGATGATATTTTTTATCCGTTCAACATGTTTTTGAATGTTTTTGGAATTATAATTTATTTGTGCAATGCATATCTTCCCTTTTCTCTTTGTTTTCTTTGTCATCTTCCATTGATATCCTTGTATGAAAGTTGATACTGAAGGCCTGATACTGGTCGAGGCCTCCAGCCTGAAAAAGGGGAACCTCAGATTCCGACCGATGCTACTCAGACAGAAACGGCGGGATGTATTTCTTTTGGATCTCTTCTTCTATCCTCTGTAAATAGGATCGCGGGGCATCATCGCCATACACCTCGTCACCATACCGGTAAAGGCTCCCCTTATCCCTTCTAAGGTTTTCGTCCACAAGATGAGAGTCTATCTTGTGAACATGCCTATCGGCGATTTTTTCAATGATTCCGTGGATTCCTGAACCGGATTGTGCAGGATCTTTTGCCCTAAACCCGAGATAAGGCGGCACCCCCAACTCGACGGATGCCTGTCTGTGGACCCTTTTTCTGAGATTATCGTTTTCCCCTTCGATTTTCAGTCTCGGAGACATCCTCATGGCGATCTGAATGACGTCTCTGTCAAGATAGGGGGCCCTGAGCTCTATGGAATGCGCCATTGTGAGCTTGTCCTCTCTTTCAAGGGTGTCTGTATATAGAAACGTCAAATCCTCCCAGAGCTTCTCATGGAGGCGTAGATACCCTTTATCACTGACAACATCATTATACCACGGGTATCCTGCAAAGAGCTCATCTGCCGCCTGACCGATGAACATCACCCTAATATCATCTTCGGCGGCCAACCGTGCCGCCAGATACATGGGAATAGCAACTTCCACCTGAAGGAGGCCGCTTTCTTCCACAGATCGAATAATCTCTGGGAGAATTTCCTCAACCATGTCTTCCCCGATGATGGTTGTTTTGAGATCAAGACCCAGATCTTCGGCTACCGAACGGGCGGCCACAATATCACCTGAATCAGCAGTCCCGGTACAGTAGCAGGTGATATTCTTTCCTTCGCGTTGAAGGAGTTTTGAAACGAGCACAGAATCGATGCCACCTGAAAATATGACACCGATCCGTGATTCCATCAGCCCCGTAAGTCTCTTTTTTACAGCCGTGATCAGCACTTCTTTGTATACCTCGACGGCATCACGAAAATCAACGATGTCAATCTGTGGAAGTTGAAGAGCAAAGCCCTCATGCTCTTTTACACCGGTACTGTCTATATTCAGGATATTTCCTGGATTTAACCTCATAGGCGTATCTTTACCATTCCACAATGCCTTTTTTTCTGAAGCAAAATAGATGACATCCTCATTTTCAATGTAATAAAGGGGCTTTTTGCCGATTGGATCTCTGGCCACAACAATAGATTTACCGTCTGTGATGGCTATAGAGTACATCCCATCCAGGATGCCAACAATTTTTTTCATGGCATCCAGGAGATTCCCTTGATAGATCTCTTCCAAGAGGTGAACGATGACCTCACTATCGCTACTCGTCTTAAACGTGTGTTGCCTCAATAAAAGGGTTTTCAGTTTTTGATAATTATAAATCTCTCCATTGTGAATCAATATCAGTTTTCCATCGCAAGAAGTATATGGCTGGGTCGCTTTTTCTTGTCCAACGATCGTTAACCTTGAATGCCCCAAAGCGATACGACTTTTATGTGAGAGCTCATCCTTCAGTTCTTGGATTTTCTCTCCCCTGATTAACTTTCCGTCCAGATAAGCGCCATGGGAATCCGGTCCCCTATGCCTCATCTTTATTAACATGTCATAGATATCCGTTGCCTTGATTTTGCCGCTTTTAACGAAGTGACCACATATGGTACACATAAAGAATGTTCTCCTTTTTCTCATCGGTTATTGTGTTATTGGCGAACCTACAGCGCTTGAACATATGCTCAGAACTTTATAGGTTTATAGTAGAGCAAGAAACACAACAGGAGTAAATAGGGTGCATCCTGTATCGTTTGATCGAAATAGATGTACTTTGATCCTGTATGAGCGATTGATGACCCTGCGGCCCTGCATGCCGTTCAACTTTGCTGGGAAACATAATCCAGGACACCTTTGACCACCTTTTCAGCATCGCGCTGTCGCAATTGCTCAAAACGGAGGGCCCAGGCGTGATCGGTATAGGCCAGGTTCCGCAGTTCCAATATAACCTTGACGCGGGCCGGGTTATTGCGCAGCACGCTGAGATTCTGGCCACGGGCATAGGCACCGGCTCCTAAGGCCGGAAGAATAGACTGCGCAAATTTCTTAGAAGGAATGTCCACACGTCTGCCGTTTCTGCTCTTGTGATATAAGACCAGAGGGGCTTCAGGAGATAGGTGATCGATGTCTGCATGAAAAGACAAGAACATGCGGCGATTCTTCGGGACTTTTCTGAAGGCCTTGCGGGCAATATTCACACGGCATGAAAGGTTCCCATCGCGACCGCCGTTTGGCCAATTCGCCTGCTTGTTGTGCTTATTGAATGAATAGCTGTTGTAGACTTCGTTCTTCTCATTTACGAATGTCCGGGTTGGGGGATTAGAATGACGGATCAGGTGATTGGGACTGAGCAACGTCATGGTGACCGCTGCACCGTGGAGACGCAGTAACACGTGGACCCGCAGGGCAATATCATATACATACTCATCCTCTACCACGTAGAGCTTTTTGCCATTTCCATCTAAGTTTTCCACCACAGCCCCCGGATCGAGCCCCCCGTGACCGGGATCCAGCACAATGTGCCAGCCATTCAGGGTTTCACTCAGGCGTCCGAGGCTATCAACCTGGTATTCGAAAGCCTGCCAGAGTTTTCGGGCCTGTCTGTAACTTCTCCTGAGTGACAGGCAGGGACCCTCAAAGTACCTGGCATGCCTCTGGTGAGCTGCCTTAGGGCTCCGACCATAGTATGGCCCGTTTTCATTCTTTATTGTTCTGATGTCGCCTAAAGAGTTCATCAAGTTGTCCCAGTTGATTTCGCTGATTTTTAACCATTCCCTCCCCCTGCGAAGGATAGGATTTACCTTCAGCTTCTCTCCAGGATAGATCACAGAACGCCGTATGTTGTTCACCTTCTTAAGCTCTGAAACGCTCATCTGGTGTAGGCGGGCAATCCTGCCGAGATAGTCCCCCACTTTGACGGTGTAAACATCCGGAGGTACGGGTTGTTTCACACTTAGATGCAACTCCTGGCCGGGATAGATTCGGTCCGAGGACAGCCCATTTAATCTCTTGAGTTCCCTAACTGACATCCCATAGGCACGGGCAATTTCCCACAGGGCATCCCCCCTCTCAACAATGTGAACGTGGGCAGGGGTCGTCTTGAGCCGCAATTTCTGGCCCACCAGGATTTTGCTTCCTTCAATATCAT
>JACNIU010000464.1 GCA_014382905.1 Desulfobacterales bacterium | reverse complement strand
CTTTAATGTTTTCGGTATGCGATGTGCTCCTCGTGAATAAGATGGATTATCTTCACCTGTCGGATTTTGATGTGGTAGCCATGCGAGAAAGGGTACTAAATCTCAACCGTCAAATCAAAATCTTTGAGATATCGGCCAAAACAGGTGAGGGGATTGAGGCTTGGACGAATTGGCTAAAGGGAGAAGCCACTTCTTTCATAGGGTAAAGCAGATCGCAGTACACTTTTACCAAGAGGTCCGATTTTGTCCACCCTAACCCGCGAAGGAGGTAATTGCGATGTCTCAACTTTTAGATGTTCTGGGAAGTAAGTACCCCATTATACAGGGGCCTATCGGCGAATTGAACGACCCTAAAATGGTTGCCGCTGTTTGTGAGGCCGGTGGTTTTGGCATGCTGGCCTTAGGGTTCACCAGAGACCTCGAAGTGATCAAAAAAATGATCGCCGAGATCCGTGAACTGACGGATAAGCCCTTTGGGGCCAATCTTATGATCGCTATGAACCCGGCCAACGAGCAGATCCTTGAGGTTCTGGCCGAGGCCGGGGTGAAGACCGTAACCACGTCGGCCGGTTCCCCCAAAAAAATCTACCCCAAAATTCATGAGCTGGGGCTGAAAGGCCTGCACGTTGCTTTGGATTTTTCCTTTGCCATGAAGGCGGTCGAGGCCGGAGTGGATGGCCTGGTTGTTTCCGGGTGTGAGTCGGGCGGCCTTCGGACCCTGAATCCTGAATCGTCCAACATGGTCCTCATTCCGTTGGTCTGCGACCATGTGGAGGTGCCCGTAGCCGCGGCCGGAGCCATCGCTGATTCCCGCGGCTATCGAGCCGCCCTGGCCTTAGGCGCCCAGGGGGTCCAGATCGGGACCCGCTTTTTGTCCGCCGCGGAAAGTCCGGCGTGTCAGGCCTGGAAGGAAGCGATTTTAAACTGTCCTGAAGGGGGGACCTCCCTGCTCCCGTTGGGCGGCATGAACGTGCGGATCATCATCAATCCCAGCCTGGCCGAGAAGATGAATGATCCCAGTATCGACCTTTCCCAGGAGTACAATATGATGAACATGGGTAAGGCCTGGCGATCCGGGGATTTTGATCTCTTTCCGGCCGGAGGCGGCCAGGTCAGCGCCTCAATTACGGAGATAAAACCGGTCAAGGACATTATTGATGAGATGGTGTCCTGAGATACGTGGCAAACAGCGCTGATAAAAAAGAAACTGCCTGTTCAGCTCGAAAGTATGGTATGCCGGACATCCATTTGTGGAACGAGGGACAGGGTTAAGTTTTTAAGTTATTGATCGAAAGTATTTATTGTTTAGGCTACGATAGGAGTTTCAAATTTTACTCAAGGAGGGTGTCAAACCCAATGGGCCAGGAACCGAACAAGATCATTTATTCCATGATCCAGGTAAGCAGGTACTATGACAAAAAACCGGTTTTAAAGGATATCTCAATTTCCTTCTTTTATGGCGCAAAAATAGGCGTTCTGGGCCTTAACGGCTCAGGTAAGAGCACACTTCTGCGAATTCTCGCAGGCATTGACAAAGAATTCAATGGACAGACCAGTATTTCACATGGTCTTACAGCCGGCCTTCTCGATCAGGAGCCAGAGCTGGACAACACGAAAACGGTTCGGGATATTGTAGAAGAGGGACTGCAGCAAACCGTTGCCTTGGTCAACGAATTCAACCGTATCAACGAGCTGTTTGCCGATCCCATGTCCGAGGATGAGATGAACAGGTTGATCGAGCGACAGGGAGAGGTCCAGGAAAAGATTGATGTTCTGGAGGCATGGGATCTTGACTCACGGCTTGAGATGGCCATGGATGCCCTCCGCTGCCCGCCTGGGGAAACACCGGTGAATGTGCTTTCAGGAGGGGAGAGACGGCGTGTGGCACTGTGCAGGCTTCTCCTTCAGAAACCGGATATCCTTCTTCTTGACGAACCGACCAATCATCTCGATACAGAGTCTGTTGCATGGCTGGAGCATCACCTCCAACGCTACGCGGGCACCGTGATTGCAGTAACCCATGACCGTTATTTTCTCGATAATGTGGCGGGCTGGATCCTGGAACTTGACCGGGCTGAAGGTATCCCCTGGAAGGGAAATTACTCTTCCTGGTTGGAGCAGAAACAGAAGAGGTTGCAAATTGAAGAGAAGGGGGAAAGCAAGCGCCGGAAAACCCTTGAGAGGGAACTGGAGTGGATTAGGATGTCTCCCAGGGGAAGGCATGCAAAGGCAAAGGCGCGGATAAACGCCTATGAGTCCCTGTTGAGCCAGGAGAACGAAAACCGGGAAAGGGACCTGGAAATCTACATTCCGCCCGGTCCACGCCTTGGAGAAGTGGTCATAGAAGCTGCGAATGTCAGCAAGGCATACGGCGACCGTCTCTTGATAGAGGGCCTCTCCTTCTCTATTCCCTCCGGCGCCATCGTGGGAGTCATCGGTCCCAATGGTGCGGGGAAAACCACCCTTTTTCGGATGATTACAGGGAAGGAGCAAGCCACCTCCGGGGGACTCAGGGTAGGCGAAACCGTGCGATTGGCCTATGTCGATCAGAGTCGCGATGCCCTTTCCCCTGATAAGACCATATGGGAGGTCATTTCGGACGGGCAGGACACTATACCGCTCGGCAACAGGCAGGTGAATTCCCGGGCCTATGTCGCAAGGTTCAATTTCTCAGGGACCGATCAGCAGAAAAAGGTGGGAAACCTTTCAGGAGGGGAGAGGAACCGCGTGCATCTCGCCCGAATATTGAAGGAAGGGGCCAATGTCCTTCTACTGGATGAGCCGACCAATGACCTCGATGTGAATACGTTGCGGGCGCTGGAAGAGGCCCTTGAGAACTTCGGAGGCTGTGCCGTCATCATCAGCCACGACCGCTGGTTTCTCGACAGGATCGCAACCCACATCCTGGCTTTTGAGGGGGACAGCAAAGTTGTCTGGTTCGATGGCAATTACACGGAATACGAAGCGGATAAAAAGGAAAGACTCGGTGAAGCCGCAGCACAGCCCCACCGAATCAAGTACCGGAAACTTACCCGAAGGATCTTGGCAGAGTAGCTCCCATGTAGGGGAACGGGGCTAAATAATTAACCAAAAAATCGGAAGTATAGGGGTCACGTCTTTGCTTGACTCTTAACTAAAGACGCAATGGGATATCGCCATGTCGAGACCGTTAAGAATCCAATACCCTGACGCATGGTATCATTTGATGAGGGGGGACGGCGCGAAGAGATCTATATAGATAAGAGTGATTACATCGCCTTTATTGAGTTCTTGCATGAGGCCTCCGAAGTTTCAATGTATGCATTGCAGCCTATTTCCTTATGAGACCTTTGCAAAACGCCCCCTTTTGCCCGATTTCTGCGTCAGGCTCAAATTTTAATCCTCGAAATACTCAGTGTATTCCTGTGGTTAAAATATTCGCCTTCCTTGAACTCGAACAAAATTGAGCATTTTTCAAAGGTCTCCTTATGTCTATCACTTACTCATACAGACACCTGATGGCAACCTGTCACTGTGTATGAGGCATATAAATGGCGTTTATACCCAGAGATTCAATCGGCGGCACGGCCATGATGGACACCCACACTTTGTCATGAGCTTCCCTCCGCTCTTATCACGTATCGTCCGGGCTTCGCGGCCCATCATGGTGACCGTTCCTCATCCCGGGCCCCCAACATATCACCTGGGCCGGGGTATCTCTGATGTTGAAATAACCACAGAATTTTGATAAAAGATTCCCTTGGAAGACGTGGAAGGCTGGTGCAACTGGTCATAAGTAAACAAGATCCTTTTAATTGTAAGGAGAGTGAATTTGAAAATTGTATGTGAGGGGATAAACAATCATGTCT
>JACNIU010000496.1 GCA_014382905.1 Desulfobacterales bacterium | reverse complement strand
AATAGACCACCATAAAGATAACCACTATCAGGCCACCAATGAGCATGGATTTGAAACCCTTTTCTATTGAGTCTTTTCCGAGAGAGGGACCCACCGTGCGTTCTTCAATTATGTTGACAGGTGCAGGAAGGGCTCCCGCTCTGAGGACGATGGCCAAGTCCCTGGCCTCATCCATGGTATAACGCCCGGTGATCTGTGCCCTCCCTCCTGAGATCTTATCCTGTATTACGGGGGCCGAATTCACCATATCGTCCAGGACGATGGCAAGTCTTTTCTTGATGTTCTGCCCTGTTATCTGCTCAAAAATCCTCGCACCCCTCGCGTCAAATGAAAGGGATACATAAGGTTCGTTATACCGCTGATCGATCTGGACCCTGGCATCTGTCAAATATTGCCCGGTAAGAACGGTCCTCTTTTTCAAGAGATAGGGGACCTTCGTCTGCCGGCCGGTTTTCGGATCGATGTTGATCTGGTACAGGATCTCTTCTCCAGGGGGAATATTTCCCTTCAGGGCCTCTTCAACGCTATGCTCATCGTCAACCAGTTTGAATTCCAAAAGCGCTGTTTTTCCTATGAGGTCTATGGCCCTCTTGGGGTCCTTCACCCCGGGTAGCTGGACCAGGATCCTGTGGTCCTTTTGCGGTCTGATATCCGGCTCGCTGACGCCGAATTGATCTATCCTGTTTCTGATGGTCTCTAAGGCCTGGTCCCCCGCCATCTTCATTACATGGTCCTTTGCCTTGGGAACAAAAACCAATTGAAACGCCGGCCTTCCCTCGCTGTCGGATACTGTCTCTACCTCAAAATCAGGGAATTTTCCCGCCACCGTGTCCAAAAAGACCTCTTTGTCCTCCGGTCTCATGAGCGTGAGAGAAACCCCCTTTGTACCGATCCGTTTCAGCTCCAGATATCTCAGCTTACTCCTTCGCAGTTCGTGTTTCAATTCGTCCACAACCCGCTCCAGGTGGCTTTCCACGGCCTTTTGGGCTTCCACCTCCAGAACGAGGTGCATTCCCCCTTGCAGGTCAAGCCCGAGATTAATCTTGTCCTTAGGGAGAAGACTTGACCACCACATGGGGAGGTCGCTGGTAAGGGTTGGAATCAGATATATCAATGCCATCAAGACCGCAAATAGAGCGATCGCAGCACGCCAGCCTAAGCTCTTGAACACTTGCTACTCCATGATAGTTTATATCATAAGATTGTGAGCGGAACCCATACAGTTCGGATCTTCTTGACCTGTGGGCTAACTCTTGCCAACGACCCCGGAAATGGAACCTCTCGAGACCTTTACCCTCACCTTAGGCGCGATTTCCATTGTCACCATATCATCTGTAATGCCGGTTACCAGGCCGTGAAGGCCACCGGAATTGACAACCCTGTCCCCTTTTTTTAAGGCGCCAAGCAACTGTTTGTGCGCCTTGGCCTTCTTTTGCTGGGGCCTGATGAGCAGGAAATAGAAAATTCCGAACATTAATATCAAGGGTAGGAAGGCGCCAAAGCCACCAGAGCTACCTTCACCCCCGCCTGCACCGCCCCCCAACGCATACGCCAAGAAATTCATTTTAGGACCTCCTGTTGGTTGATGTGAATATCCCCAAAAGCTTACCCCCTTAAACGATTTATCCTATTCAATTAGGGGTAAGTAGATAAGCAACTATCCTTTTTTCTGAAGTTCATAGAAGTAATGGCGGTAATTGTCAAATCTGTCTTCTTCAATAGCCTGTCTCATTTCTTCCATTAAGTGAATATAATAATAAATATTGTGGATCGTATTCAATCGATAGGCCAAGAGTTCTCTTGCCATAAATAAATGTCTTAAATAGGCCTGGGAAAAACGGCAACACGTGTAACACCGGCATCCTTTTTCAACAGGCCCTTCATCATCGGCGTATCGGACGTTCTTGATGTTCACCCTGCCTGTAGCAGTAAAAAGGGTACCATTTCTTGCATTTCTAGTAGGCATAACACAATCAAACATATCCACCCCGAGCATAACTGCTTCTACCAGATCCTCCGGTGCCCCCACTCCCATCAGGTATACAGGTTTATCATCCGGGATAAAATCCCTTGTGTTTTTGATAACCCGGTCTCTGGTCTGTTTATCCTCCCCTACTGAGAGACCCCCTATGGCATAGCCGTCAAAATCCATCCCGGTCAGGTCTCTGGCGCTCATTTCCCTCAAGTCATCATACATGCCGCCCTGAATGATCCCGAAGAGTGCCTGGGATTCGTTCTTCTTTTTCTCAACGCACCGGCGGGCCCAAAGACTCGTCAATTTCACAGAATTTAAGACATAGTCATAGTCAGATGGATACGGCGCACATTCGTCAAATGCCATGATGATATCGGCACCAAGAGACTCCTGGATTTCAATGGCTTCTTCCGGGCCAATGAAATGCCTTGATCCATCAAGGTGGGACTGGAATGTCACCCCCTCTTCGGAAATCTTCCTTAACCCAGCCAGGCTATATACCTGAAATCCCCCACTATCGGTCAGAATCGACCCTGACCAGCTCATAAACCGATGAAGCCCGCCCAACCGCTTTATGAGCCCATGACCCGGCCGGAGGTAAAGGTGATAGGTGTTGGCCAGGATGATCCTGGCACCCGCATCCTCCAGATCTTCGGGGGCGAGCGATTTCACCGATCCCTGTGTCCCCACTGGCATAAAGGCCGGGGTGTCAAAAGTTCCGTGGGGGGTCGCAATTTCCCCTACCCTTGCCCTGGTGGTGGGGCACCTATGGGAAATCCTGAATTCCAAAGATCCTTGAGCCAGCACCCAATATCCGACACAGCGTTTACAGGATCAACATGGCATCGCCATAGCTGTAAAACCTGTACCCTTTCTCAATGGCCGCCCCATAAGCCCTATTCATCAAATCCAGGCCGGCAAAGGCCGATACCAAGAAAAGGAGCGAACTCTTTGGTAGATGGAAGTTGGTTATCAGTGCATCTACCACCTTAAAGGAAAACCCAGGCGTAATCAGCAGATCAGTCTCCCCTTCTCCGGGCCCCATGTGACCATTCGGGGCGGCTGCCGTTTCCAATGCCCTTACCACGGTGGTCCCAACTGCAACTACCCTTCCGCCCTTCTCTTTGGTTCCCTTTATGGCCTCCGCAGTCCTCTGGTCGATGGAGTAGGGTTCTTTTCCCAGCCTGTGCCTCCTGATATCCCTTGTCCGAACCGGTTGGAAGGTCCCATATCCCACATGGAGGGTTAGGGTGACGAGAGGTATTCCTGCGGCCTCCAGCCTCTCGACCAAGGCTTCTGTAAAATGGAGTCCGGCCGTGGGCGCTGCCACAGCCCCTTGTTTCCTGGAGAAGATGGTCTGGTACCGCTCCTTATCAAGCCTCGAAAAGGGGCTGTTTTTGTCTCTTTTGATGTAGGGGGGTAAGGGCATCCGCCCTTCTTCTTGTATCAGGGAATCGATGGACAGATTCCCCTTGAATTCAATTCTGACACGCCCGTTGTCACCCACCTCTCTCACCTGGCCCGTAAGACAGGCACCAAAGAGCAGAATAGTCCCCTCTTTTGATCGCTTGGAAGATCTTAAGAGACACCAACGAGACTCAGGTTTACCGCCTGTTGAACCCTGATGCTCCAGCACCAATATCTCAGCCTTGCCCCCGCTTTCTTTTCGGCCGAGAAGCCTTGCAGGGACCACCCTGGTGTCATTTACAACCAAGAGATCCCCTTGCCTCAGAAGATGGGGAAGATCCCGGAACACGCTATCCGAAAAAGACCTTTTCAGACGATCCACCACCAAAGCCCGGGAGGTGTCTCGCTTTGAGGCCGGAACCTGGGCAATGGAGCCTTCGGGTAATTCGTAGCTGTAATCTTCTATTTCAA
>JACNIU010000463.1 GCA_014382905.1 Desulfobacterales bacterium | reverse complement strand
TCAGGGCGTGGGCGGTCAGCATCACCGCGATGACCTTTCGCTCGATGGCAATCTCAAGGAGCTTATACCCGTCAACCCCCATAATATCCAAAACAGCCATATCGAAATATTGCGTGGACAACAGATTTTTGGCATCGAGGAAATTGCCGGCTTTAACAATATCGCAACCGGATAACAGATCTTCCAGCGTGGACAGTACATCCGGTTCATCATCCACAATGAGTATTCTCTTTCCATCTAACAGATTTTTGTTCATGATCCTATCTCCTTAAAATCATCTCAGCATCTTTCGGTCAAGGGCCCTGTATTGAATCGCCTCTGCCACGTGTGGGGCCTTTAAAGTTTCCTCTAACACCCATGATGTCCAAGATTGCCAATCAAATTCCTTGCCTTCAAGAAATTCTTTGCCCTCCTCGAAGCTCGTCGCCGTTGTAATGTCGCACGCTGGGAGAAGTTCCTCCAACGCCTCCAATATGTCCGGTTCATCGTCAACAAGGAGGATCTTTTGTCCATCGATTAGATCTTTTTTTGATGCCATCGTACCTCCTGTCGTGCGTAGAGTCCACTCCTGTCGGTATCCAGGATAAATTAATGCATTATGCTTTTGGGTCAAGGGAAATAGAAGACCATGGGGGATGGAGTCGCGAAATCAAGCTTACGCTTAACCGCTTACGTCTTTATTAAAAGGCCGATTCCGATAACCAGAATAAGTGCCAGGACAACTGCTCTGAAGGTTTTCTGGGAAACCCTCTTGTTGAGAGCGTTTCCCCAAAAACCCCCAAGAATGATCAGAGGGGATATGATCGCGGCCAACAACACAATCTCCACATTCAGGATGTCAATGCTTACGTATGCGAAGACCTTCAGAAGGTTTATGATCGCGAAAAAGAGGACAAAGGTCCCCACGAATGCCCGTTTGTCTCTTGATTTTTGAATCAGATAGAAAGACATGACAAGACCGCCCGCATGAATGACGCTGCTTGCCATGCCTCCTACGAAACCAAAGAACAGAGGTATGGCCTCTTTGGGCTTTGGAACCCGCTTCACCCATCCGGCCGACGCTTCCGGTCTTGATTGAATCAATTTAAGCAGTTGGTAAGACGAAAACCCTATGGCAAAAAGTCCGACCCAGAATCGAAACAGCTCATTAGGGATGACCTTTATCATGGATGCACCGACCACGACCCCAAGAACGGCGGGCGGCAGCAACAACAGCAACTCCCTTTTGTCCCACTCTTTCCAGTAATATACAACGCCCGCAATGTCTGAGACCAGCATGATCGGGGCTCCCAATCCCAGCGCGACTTTGGCCGGAAGAACGAGGGATAAGAAGGGGAGCATGAAAATACCTGCCCCTACGCCGACGCCATTTTTAATCACTGCCGAACCGATTGCCGCGATGGCGATGATGGCATAATCAACGTAACCCAGGTTTTCTATCAACGAAATGACCCTTCTCAAAGCGTCTACGCGAAGACGCTTACACCCCCCGCTTCATCTCCCCATAAAAGACAAGGGGGTCGCATCTTAAATGTGCGTTTCCGGAATCGCGGCGAGGTTACCGGGTTCCAGAAGCTGGCGCTGCCGCGGGCGCCTTAGGGCACCTTGAAGAACGGCGCCGGCACGAGGATCTTGTTCTCCACATGCGTCACCAGCGGGCGCATCTTTTTCGCATAGGCTTGCCACTCGGGCGAGGCCTGCAATTTCTTGCGACGCTCAAACCGGTCGTCAAGGCTTTCGTTTCCCCCCATATGCACAAACTGGTTCAAGGGACCTATGTCAGTGAAATAATAGCCCACCATCTTACCGAGAATGCGCACCTGGCATTCCATCCCCTCCTCCTCATAGAGTTTGAGGAAAACAGGCACTTGGCCCGCATGCAGCGTATAGATCCGTTCATCGATAAACATCGGTTCCCCCTCTCAGGTCATGGTCATCGTCATCATGGTCAGCGCGAAAACGCCCAGAACACCGCTAATGTCACACCTCTTCGCAGAGCAATCCGTTTCGCTCACCAAAAATACCCTCTTTCGAGTTCGGCGGTCGCCTCTGTGCTATATGACTTCTTCTTCGGGAGACGTCACCTCACCCAGCCGCTTCAAGGCAGGCTGAGGCAATCCTTCATAGAGCTTGAGGAATTTCTCGTTAATCTCCTTGTTGGCACCCTCAAAGAGACTCTCTCCACGCGCATTACTTTCGACGATGAAGGGCCCGAAATTCTTTACTTCCAGTATCCACATGGCCTGTGCCAGACCGAGCTCCTCTTTCCAGACCACATCCTTTACCCTTAGAATCCCTCTGCCGTAAATGGCACCAAGCCCGTACCCCACTGTAGTCAGGTAAATGGTGCCGTTCGGTACAAAGGATTCCTTATACACCTTGCGGGGCATTCCGCCTTTTCCGATGACGAATTGGATGTTATAACGGCTGAGGAATTCTGTCATATATCTGGCAAAACGGAAACTTGCCGTTGCCGTAACGGATGGGACATTGTAGACGCCGGGCGCGGTTTCGCTTATGGCCGGCGAGCAGTGAAACGTCGCTCCCCCCAGCGTTCGAATGTCAATGGTGGGTTCCACCTTTTTTTCAAAAATCATATGATAAAGGCCTTCCCGTCCCGTAAAGACCAACCCATTCAAAAACACGGCATCCCCCAATTCAAGGGATTCAATGGCATCCCGGGTCACAGGGAGTGTCATGTTAACCTCTCGAATCTTACTTCGGTCTTGATCTGTCATCTTCATACTCCTGTCCTATATTCTATGGTGTCCCTACGGTAATATGGGGTAAACCACTTGGGGTCTTCTCGATATTCAACCTTATTATCCAAAAAGATACGGACCGTTTTTCGCCTCTGGGCATAACAAAATTGCTGGATCCCCACAGGCATGCCCCCGGTGTGGGCATGAGCCGCTTCAATATGGATATCCAACACCGCGGAGTTTCCAGGAAATCCCATTGGCCCAAATCCCGCGCTATTTCCAAGCTCGATGAGTTCTTCCTCCAGTTCTGCAATTTCCGGGTCCGGATTTCTATCCCCTACAATGCGCAGACAGGCCGCCTCCTTTGAAAGCCGGACGCATATGTCTTTTGTGCCGCCGACGCCTATCCCTATGACTGCCGGCTGACACGACATCCCTCGGCGGAGAAATTGGGCCAATGAATCAAGAAAGAACCGCTTCAGGCCGGGGATTCCGTCCGCGGGAAAGAGCATCCGATAATCTCCTCCAAAGAGCCCTCCCTTATGGACCACCGTGATATCCATCCAGTCCGCATCGGGTTCAAAGCTATAATCGACCGAGGGTGCGTGGAGGCCCACGTTGTTGTTATAGTCCTTTCTTGAAAAGGGGTGTACCCTGTTGGGCCGCAGGGGAATGCTGGATGTGGTATCCGCGGTTGCCTGCCGAAGCGCCTTTTCAAGGGCGACCATGCCTCCCTCTATCATGGCGTTATTGCCGATCTTGGCATAATACCGAGGAAGGCCGGTGTCCGCACACATGGGGCGTCGGTCTTTGATGGCGGCATCATAATTCTCCAGGATCTTTTCCAAAACGTAATGAGAGAGATGGTTTGTCTCTTCCGCCTCCATCTGTTCAATCTTTTGTTGCACATCTTTAGGGATCTCAATAGCTGCTCTTATGTTTAGTTCCCGTGCAGCCTCCAAGATCGTACTTGTATTTATCATGATAACTCCTTCCCATAAAAATAGTACTGGCAAACGAGGGGCTTTTTTGAGAGGTGTTAAATTTTAGGTTCTATGTGTTAAGTGATTCATATCAGGGTTGGCAATCCCGCCAGGCAAGATTAGGCACCGTCAATAAATAAAGGTATCAAGTTACTCGTGTAGATTGCGGTCGAATA
>JACNIU010000255.1 GCA_014382905.1 Desulfobacterales bacterium | reverse complement strand
CAGGGTCCGGCTTGTAAAACTTACCTGTGGAGGCCGATTTCGATGCTGGAGTCCATAGTCCATGTTTGTTTAGCCGGTTTGTCCACCGGCATGTTTATCTGGCTGGTGGCCAGCGGTCTGACACTTATCTTTGGTGTTTTAGGGGTCCTTAACTTCGCACACGGCAGTTTCTATATGTTAGGGGCCTATTTCTGCTATACCCTGCTCGGCTTAATGGGGGACAATTTCTGGTTAGGTCTTTTGTTGGGACCCCTATGCGTCTGTGTGGTCGGCTTTGTGGTGGAGAGGTATTTCCTCCGCTACGTTTATCCCCTTGCTCTTCCCTACCAGCTCTTATTGACCTTTGCCTTTGTCCTTCTCTTTGATGATCTGGTCAAGGTGGTGTGGGGTGCCGGGTCGATTGGCTCCCCCACTCTTCCGGGGCTTTCCGGTTCCATACCCATTTTGGGTCGTAATTTTCCTGTATACAGTCTCTTTATCATCGGGGTTGGCCCGCTGGTGGCCATCGGCATGTGGGCCCTGCTGGAGAAAACCTGGTGGGGCCGCATCATCCGTGCCGCCTCTTCAGACCGGGAGATGGCCTCGGCCATAGGGGTTCGGGTTCCGGCGCTTTTTACGGCAGTATTCATCTTCGGAACCTGGTTGGGGGCCATGGGCGGCGGGCTTGCGGTACCTTATGTAGGCCTTTTAACCCCGGGAATGGGGGAATCCATCATCATCGATGCCTTTGTGGTGGCCGTTATAGGAGGTCTTGGCAGCCTCAAGGGGGCCTTTTTAGGGGCCCTGATCATCGGGCTCTTGTCCTCCTTCGGCACCCGGTTTATTCCCACCTTTGACATGTTCCTTACATTCATCCTGATGGCCGCAGTCTTGCTCTGGCGACCGCAGGGCCTGTTTGGGGAGGCCGCTTAAATGAAGCGTTTCTGGACCTATGTCTTCATCGCCTTGATCCTTGCAGGGCTGGTGTCCATCGGTCTTTTCGCCGGCAGGTTTGTGGTCTATCTGAGTATGCGGGTTTTGATACTCTCTATCTTCGCGTTAGGGTATAATCTCCTCTTGGGACGTACCGGGCTTCTCTCCTTTGGGCACGCCGCCTTCTACGCAGGCGGCGCTTACGGATTGGGGTTGATCTCTATCCATGTGACGACAAACCCCCTGCTGGGGATCATCGTGGGGGTGGGATTGGCCTGCATCATGGCCCTTGTGATCGGGTTCTTTTGCGTCCGGCACACGGAGATATACTTTGCCATGCTGACGCTCGCCTTTGGAATGATGGTCTTTTCCCTGATCTGGAATCTGCGAGAGGTGACCGGCGGCGACGACGGGCTCGTGGGGATTGTGCGCGCGCCGATTTCTCTGGGTTTTGCGAGCATCCCTATAACCAAAACAAGCCATTACTATTTCTTTGTCCTTTTCTGCTTCATCCTCACAGTTGCCCTTATCTATCTGATCAGACGGTCTCCCTTCGGGCTGGTCCTGTCGGGGATCCGCGAGAACGACCGCCGCATTGAGTTCGCAGGCCTATCGGTCAGGAATTACCGACTGGCCGCATTTGTTATCTCCGGGACGTTTGCAGGGCTGGCAGGTGCATTGGGAGCGCTCCTTGAGAGCAACGCCAATCCCTTCTCGGCCCACTGGAGCCACTCGGCCGAGCCGATCCTGGTGAGCCTCATCGGCGGGATACAGACCTTCACCGGACCTGTGGTGGGCAGTGTCGTTTTTATCCTCCTTCGGGAGATCATCGAACGCTTCACACAGAACTGGATGCTCTGGTTTGGCCTTATCCTCCTAATTATTATTATGGGCCTCAGGGGAGGCGTTGTGGGCGGCGTCGCCCAACTATTTCGTCGGAAAAGAAGTCATGTTGCGAAATCAGGAGGTAACCGGTGAACGCACCGCTTCTGGAGATTAAGAGGTTGAGCAAAGCATTTGGCAGGGTCATAGCGGCCAGTAACATTGACTTGACCATTGACCCAGGGGTCCTCACGTCAATCATCGGTCCCAACGGTGCGGGAAAATCCACACTTATCAACATGCTGTCCGGTTCTCTCCCTGTGGATTCAGGACGAATACTTTTTCAAGGCGCGGATATCACCCACCTCCCCATCCACCACCGGGTAAGAATGGGCTTGTGTCGATCCTTTCAAGTGGTGAATATCTTTCCGGACCTGACAGTTTTTGACAACATCCAGATCCCGGTTCTGGCCGTACACAAAAGGGCAAGGCGTTTGTTTCGTCCTGTGGCCCGAGAAGCCGGC
Source organism: Desulfobacterales bacterium (assembly GCA_014382905.1). GTDB lineage: Bacteria > Desulfobacterota > DSM-4660 > Desulfatiglandales > Desulfatiglandaceae > JACNIU01. The sequence continues at coordinate 1,612 of JACNIU010000255.1, read as the reverse complement.
GTTCGCGAAGAGGTTAGCCAGGTCCTGGACCGCGTGGGGCTCGCGGCCGAGGCCCAGACCGTTGCCAGCGCCCTTTCCCACGGGGACCAGCGTTTATTGGAGGTGGGCATTGCCCTGGCCGTGAGACCTCGACTTCTCTTTTTAGATGAGCCAACTGCAGGCATGAACCCTGTAGAACGGGTGAGGGTTCTCGAAAATATCAGAGGTTTATCAGAGGAGGGGAAGACAACGTTTGTTATTGTGGAGCACGACATGGACATCGTGTTTTCGCTGTCCGACCGGGTCGTGGTCCTTCATCACGGCGTGATTATTGGGGATGGTACAACCGAGGATATACAGAAAAGCGCCCGGGTTAGGGAAGTATATTTAGGTGAAGAGGTGATGACATGATCCTCCAGGTTCAGTCTATAAACACCTATTACGGCACCTCTCACATCCTGCAAGACGTCTCATTCCAGGTAGAATCGGGCGAGGTCGTCGCACTGCTGGGTCGAAACGGCGTGGGTAAGACCACCACCCTGCGGTCAGTTATGGGATTGACACCGCCGCGAAGCGGATCCATTCGTTTCAAGGACATGGAAGTCATGGGGAAGGCGCCTTATGCCATGTCCTGGCTTGGATTGGCTTACATGCCCGATGACCTGCGTATCTTCCCCGATCTCACGTGCGAGGAAAACCTTGAGATTACCCGGAGACTCTCGAGGCATTCGGGTTACTGGAATCGGGAGCGTGTGGAAGCGCTTTTTCCTGTGCTGCGGGGGCGTCGCAAGCAGAAAGGACTAAACCTGTCGGGTGGGGAAAAAAAGATGCTTGGCCTGGGGCGGGCCTTAATGGCCAACCCGGAGCTGATTTTGTTAGACGAGCCCTCGGAAGGTCTCGCGCCGTTGGTGGTGCGCAGTTTGGTGGGAGTTATTGATGAAATACGGGAGAGAGAAATGACCATCCTCATGGCAGACCAGAACCTGAAGTTCTGCCGCCGTGTTTGCGACAGGGGCTACATCATAGAGAGGGGCTCCATTTTGCATCAGGGGACTATGGAGGCGATCTGGGGTGATGAGGAGGTCATTAAGAAGTACTTAGTGCTGTAGTCGGCCCGCGGTCGAGTACCATTCGGGCAACAGCCCTAAGGGTCGGTGGGGATGCGTTTCTCCTTTTTCATGCGTGTCGCAAGTCAAGGGCTGGTACTCTGACCCATTGTTGTCTTAAATGCAAGGGTTCTAATTGGCATGAACAATTTGATCCAACGTTTCAACAACCCATTGACTTAGACCCTTGCCGTCTACTGAAGCCATAATCTAAAAACTACTGGATATTTTGAGGAAATTCAAGGGGTTTGATTTGAGGGTTTTGTCTTCTGGGCGCATATCATCCGATTTTGGGGCAATACATGACTTTTGAGAGTATGAGTTGACGAAGTATGGTAATCCTAATTTCGGGCACATGGTTCCATAACATGGCGGGATGGTAGGACTGGAAAGGCATGTCAATCATTTTGACACCAAGAGAATCTTTCTGACATATTCCTGTCACAAAACGATTATATCAAAACAAGACGACTTTTAGGTAAGTGGTTGATCTTTCTCTTTTTGCAGACAATCAGGAGAACGGCCTC
>JACNIU010000480.1 GCA_014382905.1 Desulfobacterales bacterium | reverse complement strand
TCGCCTTTGGCGAGCCGGGCTTATTCAGCCAGACATTCGGGTCGATACATGGATTGAGCTTCGGACCGCATTCCTTCTGGACACCGGCACGCTCTATCCGCTCCATCACTTTATCCTGCTCGCGGGCGAGATTGTCCATGGCCCTACTCACGGTCACCTCACCGGAAACCGCCTCGCCGACATTTTGCCACCACAACTGTGCTAACTTCGGATAATCCGGCACATTGGTCCCGGTCGGGGTCCAGGCAACCCTGGCGGGGCTGCGGTAGAACTCCACCAGTCCGCCCAATTTCGGCGCCCTGTCGGTGAAGGCCTGGCTCCTGATGTCGCTGTCGCGGATGGGCGTCAGCCCCACTAAGGTCTTCTTGAGGGAGGTGGTCTTGGCCACACAGAACTGGGCGAAGAGCCACGCGGCCTTGCGTCTCTCGAGGGGCGTGCTCTTCATGAATGTCCAGGACCCGCAGTCCTGATACCCTAACTTCATCCCTTCTTCCCAGTATGCGCCGTGGGGAGATGGGGCCATACGCCATTTGGGTGTTCCGTCCGCGTTGACCGTCGGGCCCGGCTTGACCATGTCAGACACGAAAGCCGTGTACCAGAAAATCTGCTGGGCCACATGACCCTTGGCTAAAATCGGCAGATAGGTGTAAAAATCCAGCCCCAGGCAGCCCGGGGGGGCGTATTTTCTTAACCAGTCCATATACTTCTGGAGTGCGTATTTGGCTGCCGGACTGTTGGCGGCGCCACCGCGACAAACGCTCGACCCCACGGGACGGCAGTTCTCAACGCGGATGCCCCATTCGTCCACCGGTTTGCCGTTTGGCAGACCCTTGTCGCCGCAACCGGCCATAGACAGCCAGGCATCCGTAAAACGCCAGCCTAAGTCCGGGGCCCTTTTGCCGTAGTCGTTGTGACCGTAAACCGCCTTGCCATCGATTTCCTTTATATGCTCACTAAAGAACTGGGCAATATCCTCGTATGCAGACCAGTTGACCGGCACGCCCAACTCGTAGCCGTAGATTTCCTTGAACTTCTTTTTGAAATCGGGGCGTGTAAACCAGTCATAACGGAACCAGTAGAGGTTGGCGAACTGCTGGTCCGGAAGCTGATAGAGCTTTCCATCCGGACCCGTAGTGAAGGATTTGCCCATAAAATCGTCAACATCAAGGGTCGGCAGGGTCACGTCCTTTCCTTCACCCGCCATGAAATCGCTCAAGGGAACCACAAACCCGTAGCGCATGTGGGTGCCGATGAGATCGGAATCGTTCACCCATCCATCATAGATGTTCTTCCCGGAGGCCCACTGGGTCTGAAGCTTTTCGATGACATCCCCTTCCTGAATCAGGTCAAAGGATACCTTGATTCCGGTAATCTCTTCAAACGCCTTGGTGAGAACCTTTGCCTCATATTCGTGGGTAGGAATGGTCTCGGAGACGACCTTGATATTCATCCCCTTAAAGGGTGCGGACGCCTTGATAAACCATTCCATCTCTTTCATCTGTTGGTCTTTGGTCAGTGTGGAGGGCTGAAACTCGTTGTCGATCCATTTCTTGGCTGCGTCCGTCTGCGGTGAAGACCAGCAGGGAACGCCTGAAAAAATAAGCGCCAGGGCTATAATTCCGCAAAACAGGTATCTCTTCTTGCTCATTGCCTTTATCTCCTTTCAAAGCTATTCCGTTAACCGCACGTACCTTACCGATTTCAATTGTTATCTGAATCTCCCCCCTGGGGGGAACACCAGCAAGGCAAACCAGAGGCTCCACTGGAGCAGCCCCATCTACTTGTGGTCGTCACCACCTCCTTTCCAAGGTTTCCGGGTCACCACACCCACGTACCCGAATTTAGATCCGTACACGTCCGTCATGAAAACATCTTATCGACGGTCACGGGTTTAAAGGTTCAGGGGTTTATAATACGCCCCATGGCATCCCGCTATCCCCAAAACATCACCACCAGAATCCAGCAAACAACAATCAGAAGCAGGATCCAAAGTGAGAAATGGGTCAGGCCTATCCAAGCAAAAAAGATATAAACACTGGTTAAAATCCCAATAAAGAACCGATCACCCGGTGTGGTGGGGATCGGCAGGAAACCGCGACGTTCCATGGAAGGTGCTACAGTTTGCCATACGGCCATGGCAATCACCGTCAGAATAATGGTGATGCAGAAAATTGCCGTCGGAACGGTCCATCTCATCCATTCTAAAGTCAACTCCATAATTCTTCCCCCTTACACACGGCCTAAGGCAAAGCCCTTGGCCATATGATTTCGTACAAACCAGATCACCATGGCGCCCGGTACAATGGTCAGTATACCGGCCGCGGCTAACAGACCATAGTCAAGACCGGTCGCGCTAATGGTTCGCGTCATGATTGCCGAGATCGGTTTCGCTTCGGTTACCGTCAGTGTCCGGGCCAGCAGTAGCTCGACCCAACTGAACATGAAACAGAAAAAGGCCGTAACGCCCACCCCGGCCCTGATCAGCGGGATAAAGATGGTGATAAAAAAGCGCGGAAAACTGTAGCCGTCAATAAACGCAGTTTCATCAATCTCACGGGGGACCCCGGACATGAAGCCTTCCAATATCCACACCGCCAACGGCACATTGAAGAGGCAATGGGCAAGCGCCACCGCAATATGCGTATCCAGGAGACCGATTGTGGAATAGAGCTGGAAAAAGGGGAGCGCAAAAACAGCCGCCGGCGCCATACGGTTGGTGAGCAGCCAGAAAAACATCTGCTTGTCACCGACGAACTGGTAGCGTGAAAAGGCGTAGGCCGCAGGAAGGGCAACGAACAGCGATATCACCGTGTTCATGGCCACGTAGATCATGGAATTGACATACCCCATATACCATGTTGAATCCGTTAAGATCTTCATGTAATTCATGAATGTGAGATCTTTCGGGTACAGGGCAAAGGATGCAAGGATGTCGGCGTTTGACCGCAGGGACATGTTGAGCATCCAGTAGATCGGCATCAGCAACAGGATGAAGTAGATGACAAGGCCGACGGTTTTTTTCTTGACTCTCATACCTTCTCTCCTTTTCCGACTCTCTGAAGCGCCTGGTAGAAGATAAAGCTGAACAGCAGTACGATGACAAAATAGATGAGCGAAAAGGCCCCGCCCGGTCCGAGGTCGAATTGCAACAAGGCGATCTTGACAAGATAAATGGAGAGGAACGTGGTGGAATTGCCCGGACCCCCTCCTGTCAGCACGAAGGGCTCAGCGTAGATCAGGAAACTATCCATGAAACGGAGCAAAAACGCGATGGTGAGTACGCCGCGCATTTTGGGCAGTTGGATGTAGAAGAAAGTCGACCAGGCCGAAGCCCCGTCAATCCTTGCTGCCTGGTAGTAGGCCTCGGGGATGGCCCGCAGCCCCGCATAGGCCAGGAGGGCAACCAGCGGGGTCCAGTGCCAGACCTCCATCAACATCACGGTGATCCAGGCATCGAGCCAATTATCCGTATGATCAAAGGGAATGCCCATCAGGTTGTTCATCCCGGCGCCAAACAGACCGATATCCGGCCGGGTAAAGATCATCCAGATGGTCCCTATGGTATTCCACGGGATCAGCAGGGGCAACGCTATGGTCACCAGACAGACGGGGACTCCCCAACCTTTTTTTGGCATGGCCAAGGCAATGAGTATGCCTAAGGGCATCTCGATCAACAGCACGAGCCCGGAAAACAGGAACTGACGCCATAGCGCTTCATGCAGGCGAGAGTCGCCCAACATCTCCCGAAACCACTCGGTCCCGACGAAAAGACTCTGTCCAGGCCCAAAGATATCCTGCACCGAATAATTGATCACGGTCATCAAGGGAATGATGGCACTGAAGGCAACGATGACAAAAACCGGCAGCACCAGTAACCAGG
>JACNIU010000455.1 GCA_014382905.1 Desulfobacterales bacterium | reverse complement strand
TGGTACCAGGAGGAGACAGCCAAAAAGGTCTTGAAGGTCTTTCGCGGCCGCGCCCTTTTAGCGGATGAGGTGGGCCTGGGCAAGACCATAGAGGCCCTGATGGTGCTCAAGGAATATATGCAAAGGGGGATGGTTAAAAACGCCCTGATCCTGACACCCACCCCGCTTGTGAGCCAGTGGAAGGAAGAGCTGAGGGCAAAGTTTGACCTGGACTTTCCCTCAACGGATGATCCAGGCTATCGCACAGGGGGCCGCTCATTCTGGAAACAACCTTTTATCCTTGCCTCCATCAACCTTGCAAAGTCAAAAAAGAATTCCCCCGTGGTGACCGAGAGGGAATATGACATGGTCATTGTTGATGAGGCCCATCACCTCAAGAACCGGAACACCCTGAACTGGAAACTGATCAACGCCCTGAAAAAGAGGTTTTTGCTCCTTCTTACGGCCACCCCCGTGGAAAACAATCTGATGGAACTTTACAATTTAGTGACGCTTCTAAAGCCGGGCCAGTTGAAGACGGCCTCCGAATTCCGAAATGAGTTCATGACCCGGGGGGATCCTACTGATCCCAGGAACCGCAGCCGGCTCAGAGAACTCCTTGGTCAGGTCATGATACGAAATACCAGAGCCCTGGCGAAAATCGGCATCCCACCCAGATTCGCTCAAACCATTAAGGTTGAACCTGATAGACTTGAGCTAAATCTTTATGAAAGGATCTCCGCCCTGACAAGAGATATGAATGCGACTAACGGCGGGGGGCATAAGCTGTTGCTCAAGACCCTGCTGGAAGAGGCCGGTTCATCGCCCCGCGCCGTGAGCCTGACCCTTTCCCGCATCCTTGAACGGGAGGAGATGCTCCTGAAACATGAAAAGGAGATCCGCGCCATAAACAACATGTGCCGGTCCCTTGATGAAAGCAATAAAAACAGAATGCTGCTGAAGCTCATCAAGGCGTCTAAAGGGAAAAAACTGGTTTTTGTCAAGTACCTCGGCACCCTTGAATATGTGTCTGAATTCTTAGAATGGCATAAAATCCCCTGCGCCCTTTTCCACGGCCGGATGGATAACCGGAAGAAAGACGAACAGATTCAGCGTTTCAGGGAAGAGACGGATGTTCTGGTAACCACCGAGATTGGGGGGGAAGGCCGCAACCTCCAGTTCTGCCATCAGATGATCAATTATGACCTCCCCTGGAACCCCATGAAGATAGAACAGCGGATCGGCCGGATCCATCGTATTGGCCAGGAAGAAGAGGTGATGATTTACAACCTGTGCGCCGCAGGAAGCATAGAAGATTATATCCTGGAAATACTCGACAAGAAGATCAACATGTTCGAGATGGTCATCGGAGAAATCGACATGGTGCTGGGTCGGGTCAGAGGGGATCAGGAGTTTTCCGAGATGGTCTACGACATCTGGATCAATTCGGGGTCTCAAGAAGAGAGGGAAAAGGGCTTTGGTCAATTGGCCAGCAGGCTGAAAAGGGCGAATACCAGCTATCAGAAGACAAAAGATCTGGATGAAAAACTCTTCGGAGAAAACTATGAGCTTTGAGCAGGATCAGGATTTAGTACAATTTGCATTCCGCTTTCTTGAAAATCGAGGGGCGGTGCTGGAAAGGACCGGGGATGGATTTGAGGCGCTCCTGCCCGGCCCATTGTCCCAAATGCTCGGGACCCCCGAGCACATCCAGATAAAAAATGGATCGGGCGACGACACGAACGGTATGTTCTCCATCAGCTACGGCTCCCCTTTGCTCGAAAAAATGGTGGACGCGGCGCGCGGTCAGGCGCCGATCCTTGCATGTTCCCTTGAGTTTGACTATCTGAAAAGCCAGGGCTTTGACAGATTGGTCAAAGAACAGTTCCGTTTTTACAAATCAATGGGCGAGGTGGAATCTTCAGCAATAATAAAGACGGATTACCTGCTGGTGATCTGCCGGTATGTGGCCCAGAGCGATGAACAGAAAGAGGGCCTCTTAAGACTGGCCTTCAGCTATGAAACAGGCGCCCTTATACCCCGCATGGAGGAAATGCTCTCAAGCATTGTCAAGGACTTCGGGAATCCGCCCGGACCGGTCTGGAAAGATGAAAACCTGGAAAGGATTGTAGAGGGCATCAAAAATCAGTCAAAAGGGATCTTGGCGGAAGAGATACTCTTTTTTAAGGAAAGCATGACCCGGCGTTTCAGGAGGGATGCGGCCAATCTCGAAGAGTATTATGATGCCCTGAAAAAAGAGATGGAAAAAAGTCTTGAAAGGCCGGGCCTGTCAGACGAACTGATCAAAGACCGAAAGGAAAAAATAGCCCTCCTCCCCGACGAGCTTGCAAAGAAGAGGGATGACCTGTTTAAGAAGTACAGCATCAGGTTAAAGGTGGAGCCGTGTGGGGTCATGTTTGTCAGAACGCCCGCTGTAAGGGTCCTCTACAGGGTGTCAATCGGAAGAAAAAGGAAAAACCTGTCGCTCACATATAACCCCGTTACCAGGACAATGGACCCCCTCGTCTGCCAGGGTTGTGGAAGAACCATTTGGAACGTCCACTTTTGCGATCAACACCATCTGCTATGCTCCCGGTGCAATGAGCAATGTCCGCTCTGCTAAAGCGGGACGGTCATGAAATTATGCTTTTCTTCTGTCTGCATTTATGGTAATCGTTCACGGGGTAAACCTGCTGTGTCGTGAATTTTCTTCTTCAACTCAAAGTCGCAAGCAACGTTCAGGCTTGAGGAATCAACGGTTGAGATTTCCATTGAACTTTGAACCCCTGGCCCAGACCGATGATCGGAACTATGGTCGAAAAGCGTAGTCTAAGCCTACGTAAGCATATACCCGGAATTCTCCAACGAGTCGCACCAGGGCGGGCCACTCGACTACTCCACCACTCGACTACTCGACCACTTTACCACTCGACTACTCGCCCCCCAATACCTCATTTTTCTGTGCTTTTGTCATGGATATCGTCATTAGTCATTAGTCCTTCACCCTTCGTCCTTCCTTCCCCCTTCCCCCTTCCCCCTTTCAAGACCTCCTTCAATTTCTCAGCCAATGTGGATATCGAAAACGGTTTCTGGATAAATCCTTGAGCCCCCGCATCAAGGATATCCTGGGCAGGGCCATCTATAGAATATCCACTGCACACGAGCACCTTCAGATTCGGCCTCGCTTCCATGATAAGAGGATAAACCCTGCCGCCCTCCATGTCAGGCAGTTTTATATCCAGGAGAGCAAGGTCGATATCCCCATCAAAGGTTTTGGCAAGTTCAACGGCCTCTTCCCCGGTCCTGGCCTGAAGCACACGATAACCAAGCATCTCCAATATCTTCCTGAACAGCTCCACCAAAGACTCTTCGTCTTCAATAACCAGGACGGTCCCCTCACCCGTGGCCAGTTCGACCTCAGGTGTTTTAACCAACTTTGCTCCCTGCTCTTTGCGCCCTGCGCTTATGGCAGGCAGGTAGATGCGGACCACAGTACCTTTGTCTAATTCTGAATCAACAGTGATCGCGCCACAGTGGTTCGTGACAATGCCGTAAACAGACGCCATCCCAAGTCCCCGGCCCATGAAATGGGTGGTAAAAAAGGGCTCAAATATCCTGTTTTTCGTCTCTTCATCCATTCCCTTTCCATCATCTTCTATTGAGAGACAGACATAACGACCTGGCGTCAGACCGGGATGATCCTTAATAAAGTCCGGGTCAACCTCCACGTTTCTGGTGGTGATCCTGATACGACCCGGACCCTCTATAGCCTCTTTTGCGTTCGCCATTATAGCCGACAGCAAGCACCATCTGCATCTGGGTGCGATCCGCCTCTACGTTCAGAATATCCGGCGGCAAATCCGTTTCCACACGGATGGCGGGGGCAAGGGTATGCCGGATCAGGGG
>JACNIU010000462.1 GCA_014382905.1 Desulfobacterales bacterium | reverse complement strand
TTAAAAACGGTATCAAGAGAATTATATTATAATCTTGGTGTCTTGGTGCCTTAGTGGCTGAACTATTACAATATTTGTAGAATCGGAGTGAATGTCGGCGCCCTTTTTCTTGAACGCCACCTGGGGTGATCAGGTCTGGGCCAAGTATTCAAATTTCCAGTTTCCAGTTTCCAGTTTCAAATTTCCAGTTTCAAATTTCCAGTTTCAAGTTTCCAGTTTCAAGTTTCAAACAACGAGCAACGGTATTATGAACTCAGAAGAGACGAAGACGAATATGGAACATATCTCCCTGCCGGAAAAGGCTAAGATAATCGTAGTGGATGACGAACCTATCGTATTGAAACTGATAGGAGATACCCTGACAAAGGAAGGCCACGAGATTTATACCGCAGAAAGAGGCAGTGAGGCCCTCAAGATCATAGCGAAATCACCTCTGGATATGCTGATAACCGACATCAAGATGCCTGAGATGGGTGGCATTCAACTCATTGAAGAGGCAAAGGGAATCATTCCCGAGATCCTGATTATTGTCATAACCGGGTACCCTGAATTTAATTCAGCGCTAAAGTCATTAAAAAAAAGGGTTTATGATTATATCGTCAAGCCGATAGATCCGGATGTGGTTGTTGCTACGGTCAACAGGGCATGGGAGAGGCAGAGACTGGCCGTAAAAAACAGGCAGCTAATACTAAATTTGAAACAGGCCAATGAGGAGCTTCAGGCCGCCAAGGCTGATGCCGAAGGCATTATCACCAATTTCCTGGACACGCTCATAGTCACCGATCGGGAAGCAAAAATCGAGACCGTGAACCCGGAAACCTGTCATCTATTGGGCTACACAGTAGAAGAGCTCATCGGGCAGCCTGTAAGAGATATTTTTGCAGAAGAAGAAAAAGAAGTGCGCAGGGTGTTCCAATTTTTCCGTGAACATGAAAATGGAAAGGCAAAAGCCCTTCGCCCTCAGGATACCATCCGCAATCGCGAACTCACTTACAGGACCAAAGGGGGCCGACTTATTCCGATGTCGTTCAACGCCAGTGTGATAACCGATGAATCGGGCAATATTATGGGCGTGGTGGCAGGCGCAAAGGATATCACGGATCTGAAGCTTAAAGAGGCAGAAATAAGAAGAGAGAGGAATTTTTCAGAAAACATAATTGCTACTATTCCGGATTCTTTGCTTGTTGTGGATAAGGATCTGAGGGTGAAGAAGGCGAATCTATCCTTCCACAACGTATTTGGATTGGAGCCGGAAAAGGTAATAGGCGCTCGCATAACCGATATATTAGGAGATGAGGATGGAAGACTGAGCGCTGAATTAACCGGGCTTTTCGGGACTGAAGCTATGTTAGAGGATTTTGAGTTTCACTATGAACAGGGAAAACCAGGGGAACGGGCCTGCCCGCCATGCGAGTCCGCAAGGCGAGGCGGGCGGGTACTCAACATCAGGGCGAGAAACATAATTATTGCAGAAGAAGAAGAAGAAGAACTGATCGTGATGAGTGACATCACCAGGCACAAGCGGGCGGATGAGGCAGTCCAGTTACTAAATGCCGAACTCGAACGTTCAAATCGTGATTTGCTGGATTTTACCTACACCGTCTCCCATGATCTTCAGGAGCCGTTACGCAAGATCCACATCTTTGGCGAATTTCTGAAAGAGGACTGCGGCGATCTCCTTCCTCCGGAGGGCCGTGATCATCTCCATCGTATGCAGGATGCGGCCTTGCGCATGAAGGGTCTTATCCAGCACTTGCTTACGCTCTCCCGCGTGGGCACGCAGGGCAAAGAATTTGTACCTGTTGAACCGCGCAGGGTCATTGACAGCGTTCTGGAGGACTTTAGTGAACATATCAACAAAACCGGGGCCGAGGTTGATGTGCAGCAAGATTTGCCGACGGTCGTGGCGGATGACCTTCAACTCGGGGAGCTTTTCCAGAACCTCATCGGTAACGCCCTGAAGTTCATGCCTGAGGGCCGGACTCCGAAAATTGCAGTTAGTGCACGGGTCCAGGGTGGCGAGGCCATATTCAGCGTAGCGGACAACGGTATTGGGATTGCGGAGGAGTACTGGGAGAAGATTTTTGGCGTATTCCAGCGACTGCACAGGAAAGAGCAGTATGAGGGGGTGGGTATCGGCTTAGCCCTGTGTCAGAAGATCGTCCAAAGGCACGGGGGCAAGATCTGGGTGGAATCCGAGGTGGGAAAACGTTCCACGTTTTACTTTACATTGAAGAGAATTTCAGAAACAAAGGAGGAGCAAGCATGAGCCAGCAGAAACGAGGTGAGATTATCCCCATCCTACTTGTCGAAGACGACGAGGACGATATAGCCATTACCGAGCGGGCCTTCAAGAGGGCAAAAGTCTCTAATCCCCTTTATATCGTACGGGACGGTGAGGAAGCCCTGGAATTCCTCAAGCATACCGGCCGCTACACCGACCCTGACAAGGCCCCACGGCCCGGCATAATCTTGCTCGATCTCAACATGCCGGGTCTGGATGGGCGCGAGGTGCTGGAGCGGATAAAAAAGGACCCGAAGCTGCACTGCATCCCTGTTGTGGTACTGACTACCTCCGGCGAAGAAGCCGACGTTCTCGGGTGCTACGACAAGGGCGCCAATACCTATATTACAAAACCGGTTGATTTCGAAGGCTTCATGCATGCGGTAATAACCATCGGAGAGTATTGGCTCTCGATTGCCAGAATTCCAGAGGACTATTGACTTTACAGGAGACAAACTATGAACAGTGACACCAGGGAAAAACAAGATCGGAGTCTTCGCGTGCTCCTGGTGGAAGATGACCCGGAAGACATGACGATCTTCCGACGGTATGCGCAATGCTCAACTAATTATTGTTTCCAGGTGGACCATGCCGACATGCCGGATATGATGGAATCTTTTTTGTCGCAGCACGATTATGACCTTGTGTTCCTTGACCAGCGTCTGGGTGGGGCGATCACCGGGCTTGAACTTCTCAAACAGATCAAGCCTGCTTGGCCGGACATACCCGTGATTGTTCTCACAGGTACTGGAGATCAGAAGATAGCGGTGGAAATGATGAAGAGCGGGGCTACGGATTATCTAACCAAGGACACCTTTAACAGCGAGATTCTGGACCGGGCAGTACGCTATGCCCTTGAACAGCACAGGTCAAATCTTAGACGCAAACAGGCCGAGGAGGGCCTCAGGGAGAGTGAAAGCCGATTCAGAGAAATGGCGGAACTATTGCCAACCATCATTTGGGAGATGGATACCGGCCTTCGCATAACCTATACCAATAATCTGGGGCTTCAGACATTGGGTTATACTCAAGAAGAATTCGACGCGGGTATAAACGGAATAGACCTTTTGCACCCTGATGATAAAGAAGCGGTTACCCGACATATTGAGCAGGTTGTGAAAGGAGTAGACATTGGACCCATGGAGTACCGGATGCTGAGGAAGGATGGCTCGGAAATATTTACCCTGGTACACGCAGCCCTTATACACAAGGGGGGGCGAATAACCGGTTTTAGAGTGAGCGTATCCGATATAACGGAGCAAAAGAGACTTCAGCGCCAGTTACATCAAAGCCAAAAGATGGAGGCCATCGCCACCCTGGCCGGAGGGGTTGCCCACGAGTTCAACAACGCCCTGTCTGCTATCACGGGTTACACCGGGCTGCTTGAGACGGAGTTCCCTGACAATGGGAAGATAATGGGATATACCAAGCCGATGAAGGGATCCGCCCGTCGGATGGCCCGCCTGACCAGCCAGTTGCTGGCCTATGCCCGGGGGGGTAGATATAATCCCCGACCCATGTCACTGAGCGAATTCGTTGAAGGCACCCTTCCCCTGATCCGGCATACCCTTGCCCCCGCCATCCGTGTGGAAACGGATTTGCCGC
>JACNIU010000461.1 GCA_014382905.1 Desulfobacterales bacterium | reverse complement strand
CATGGAAACATTCTTCTCTTCTTCCAGATTTCTGACCGGGACCCCGGCAGCTATGAGTGCGCTTTCAAAAGAGAAACTGCATCCAAGCAGGAAACTCACCATATCATCACGAAATAGATCTGTCACATCTTTTACTTCTCCCTCTAACTTCCCGTCCTTATAAACCCTGTAGAGGGGCAGGTCGGTCCGCAGGTCTGCGCCCGGAGCTATCTTTGGTTCCCACCGGCCGGGCTCCAGCAGATCCAAAATGGGACACGGTTTGGGGTTGCGTACACAGAAGAGCAAGAAATCAAATGCCGCATCCCGGGGCAAAATAACGAGGTTCGCCTGAACATACCCCGGGGCTGCTCCTGTTGTGGGTGTCTTCCATTGCCCCTTTCTTATAAGCTCCCGCAGACGAGATGCTGTTAGATCCTTGCTCATAATTACGTTCCCACCTCCATACACTCATCACTCTCAGTTTCTAACCCGGAAAAACCGGAACCGAAAAGGTTTCACGCAAAGGCGCAAAGACGCAAAGAAAACCATCCTTTACAAAAAGACACGAAGTTCCTTAACTTTAGGCACTTGAAACTTTAGGCACTTTAGGCACTCAAATTACCCTCTGTTCTTGTGACCGTCAAGGTAAAATCAAAGAGGTCTCTCTACAGGGAAATGACAGGCTACTTGAACATGGCCGATATTGCGGAGTTGGGGGGCCTTTTTATCGCAGACATCTCGCCTCCCTGAGCAACGATGCGCAAAGGAGCAACCGGCTGGATATTGTCTATTATTGCCCCTGTTCAGTTCCGGTGGGAACACTCCCCTGACGCTCTCAATCAGGAGACGTGTGTAAGGGTGGCAGGGTTGATTCAGAATATAGGAAGCGGGCCCTCTCTCAACCATTTGGCCTTGAAGCATAACCCCTATTCTGTCACTTATCTTACGCACAAGGCCTATATCATGGCTGACAAAGAGCATGGTCAGGCCCCTTTCAATCTGGAGGTCCAGGAGGAGCTTCAACACCTTTGCCTGGACGCTTGGATCTAAGGAGCTGGTAGGCTCATCTGCAATAAGGAGGGTCGGGCCAAGCACTAATGCCCGGGCTAAACAGATACGCTGGAGCGCCCCCATGTTCAGTTCATGGGGGTAGCGTTCCAAAAAGGCACGATCCGTGGAAAGGTGTACATCGGTTAAACATTTCTTTACCCGTTCCACGCGTTCACCTTTTTCCAAACCCACCCTGTGGATAGTTAGCGGTTCTGCCACGGTTTCCAGGACCGAAAACCGGTGGCTGATCGATTCTGCCGGATTTTGGTAGATGACCCCGATCCGCCTGGCTAATGATTTATAATCCTTTTTAATCCATCGATCCATGTCACGGCCTTCGAACAGACGAGACCCCTGATCCGGTTTTGTTACCCCCGCGGCGGTCATGGCTAAGGTAGTCTTGCCGGAACCTGTTTCACCTACCAGGGAGAAGATCTCACCGGCTTTGACTGTAAGGTCAATCGGACAAAGGGCAGCGACGGAATCGTATCCTTTTTCCACACCCTTCAGTTCAAGCATGTCAACAATACCCCGGCGGAGACAACGCACCCTGTGGCCGTCTGTCTGTTCAAACCCCACCCGACCCTTCTGACATTCCTCGATAGCCTGTGTGCATCTCTCCGAGAAGAGGCACCCGGCAGGTGGGGCATGCCCGTCTTTATGACTTGATTCCGGGACCTGGATATGGGAATGGAGATAATCTGTCTCATCTTCATGCCCGTGCTGGTGTATGGTCCTGTAGAAGGCATCGCCCCGAATCCCGCCTAAATCCCTGGCGCTGTTCATGGCCGGATAGGACCTCTTAAGGGCCAGGGTGTAGGGGTGGAGCGGGTTTGAAAACAGCTCGTCTGCAGGAAGGGCTTCCATGATCTGGCCGAGATAGAGAACGGCAATGGCGTCGGCGCTCCTGACCGCAAATTCCAGGTCATGGGTAATCAGAAGGATAGCCTTTCCGCGAGATCTCCCCTCTTCAATGACGCGGGAAACGATTCCCTTGGTCAAGGCATCTAAGGCCGACGTGGGTTCATCTAAAATGAGGACACCCGGATCTAAGATCATGGCCATGGCAAGCAGGACCCGTTGGACCTGTCCGCCGCTCAACTGGTGAGGATACCTGCCAAAAAACTCTTCAGGGAGGCCCATCTCTTCCAGGACCTTTGCCGCACGGCCCCTTGCCTCATCCCTACCTACTCCCCTATGCTGCATCAGGGGTTCTGCAACCTGGTCTATTATCCTGTGGGCCGGGTTAAGGTTGGCCGCACCGTTTTGAAAGACCATGGCCACTCTTTTCCAGCGAATCGTGTTCAGTGCGGTTTCATCATTAGTGTCAATCTCCTTACCATTTAGAAGGATGCTCCCCCGCTGCCGAGCATTATTTGGGAGAAGTCCGAGACAGGCCTTCCCCAGGGTGGTTTTACCGGAGCCTGATTCTCCCACCAATGCCAGGCATCTCCCCTGATCGATTTTCAGATTCACGTCCTCCAGGGCCTGGATCTTATGACCTCCATTTCCGTAGGCGACATCCAAATTCTTAATTTCAAGGTTCATGCGGTCTTCTCCACCAACGCCTCTCTGAGACGGGGGTCCACCACCTTTTCGAGACTGATGGCAAGGAAAGTGACCCCCATTATAACGAGGGAGAGACAAAGGATCGGCGGCATCAGCCAGTTCCACCAGACCTCCATATAGTAGTATTTAAGGGCGTAGGCGATCATCATGCCTAAGGATTTTCTGCTGGGATCAAACAGCCCCAAGAATGCCAGGGACGCCTCCATAAACACGGCCATACGGGTCTTGGCGGCAAACCCGATCAGGTAGAGTGGAAACATCTCGGGGATGAGATGCCGTCGGATAATATGCCAGTTTCCCCCACCCATTTGCGAGGCCGCCCTTATATGAAGGCTCTCCCTCAGGCTGAGGGTCTGTGCCCTGATCGCCTTGCTGATGGTTGGCCACATCAGAGAGGCTAAGATAAGGGCTAAGATGTAAGCGGCAGGCTGAAAAAGCGCAGCCGTTAGAATAAGAATCATGATCGCCGGAATCGCTAAGATGATATCGGCAATTCTCATCAGGATCGCGTCCACAAAACCACCGAACCATCCGGAAACAGCACCAATGAGAACACCGATCACGAGCGCTGTGAATCCACTCAAGAGACCGAAGACCACCGTATTCCTGATGGCATAGAGAAGCTCGGAGAAAATATCCTGCCCCCCATCATTGATCCCTAACGGGTGCATTGCCGAAGGGGGTGATATGGGGCTAAAAGAGATATCCCAGGGGTCGAACGGCGCCAGAGGAGGTCCTAACAGGGCAAGGCCTGCAAACAGCAGGGTAAGGCTCAGGCCGATAAGGAACCACGGATCCTGTCTGAGATCTCTGCTCAATCTAACGTGCATTTCCAATCCTTGGATCGATGATACGATATACGCCTTCCATCCCCAAAATAACGCACAGGACAATGAGTGAAGAGAAGAGGACCACCGCCTGTATTACCGGCAGATCGCGGGTCTGGATCGCATTAAACAGGAGTGTCCCCAATCCGGGATAGGAATTGATCCTCTCCACCACCAGGGCGCCGGTAATCATGAATGCAAAACGCAATCCGAACCGCGTCACAATGGGCTGCAGTGCATTTCTGGCAGCATGGGAATATCTGATCCGCCGGGGAGGAATGCCTTTTGCGCGGGCCGTGTCTATGTAGTGAGCCTTGATAACCATCATCATACTGTTTCGGGTCAAGAGGAAATTTCCCGGGAAATATGCGAGGACAAGGGTAACCAGGGGAAGGGCCAAGTGGTGTGCCATATCTATCAATCGTTTTAAAAAGGTCACGTCTGCATAGGCAGTCTCTGCCCCTGCA
>JACNIU010000375.1 GCA_014382905.1 Desulfobacterales bacterium | reverse complement strand
GAGGGATAACCTCTAAATATCAATAGCATAGCTTGTTCCGACCCCAGTAAGTATTGACTGATTTCATATACCGATTGACCACCAGGGAGTTCACCGCAAGAGCCTCTCCGTTCCTAGGAACCTGATCCATGAGCTGGAGTTTATGATCCGGTTGGTATTTGCTTGAATTTTCCATGCTATCAACGTCATTATGCAATACATGGAAAATTTTCCACCTATCCTAACTGTTGGCCCATAAGAAGGAATGGAATGTTCAACATCAAAAAAGCAACAGTCGAAGATTCTGAAACTATATTGAGGTTAGCGAAGGGGTTGTTTCCCGAGTTAGGCCATTCATTGCCAGTCGGTGACCAACAATCTCTCCTTTTCTGTAAGACCATTTTGGAGAGTGGTGAGTATGTGGTCTTTCTTTCAAATGATGCTCAAGGGCACTCGAATGGCATTATAACCCTGAGTGAGGGGCTTTCGATTTATGCGTGTGGCAAGTTCGGGGTGATCCGGGAATTCTATGTCATACCTGAAATGCGGTCTACTGGTATTGGGAAGGCACTTCTGGAGAAAGCCAAGGAATTCGGCAGAAAAAAAAGGTGGAAACGTATCGAAGTGACTCCACCGGACAAGATGAAATGGCCGCTAACATACAAATTTTACATCAGAGAGGGATTTAGCGAAATTGGGCCGAGGCTCAAACTTGAAAGCCTGAATGAATAATAAAAACCGGCCAACAAATCTAGTGAGAATGGGGTCACATCTTGAATTGTGAATTACAATAAATTGTGTTTATGTCGGAATGCGTAATTCACAATTCAAGATGTGACCCCACATACACAAATAGGAGGAATCCTCGTGGATATAGCGCTCCTTTACACCTTTATGAAAGGCCTTTGGGGCCGGGGCGCTTCCCAGGTCCATGGGCGGCTTTCGGGAGGGAGGTTTTCCGTCAAGAATCTCGTAGAACACCCCGATCGCACGAGCAGCCTGTTCTTGTTGAGCCTCCGTTTGCCTCTTTTCCCGCAACTTGTCAAGAAATTCACGCAGACTCTCTTTCCCTGCGGCGGGAAACTGATACTTCTCACAAAAGTCCAAATAGTAGCGCAGCCACTTTTTGAACATCCCATGGTTTTGTTTGGGGACCGCCTTCTTCCGCAGATGATCCTCAAGCCATCTCTTTCGTCACAAGAAAAGACTTGTCAAGCCGTTTTTGGTAATATATTGATATGACAATAGGATGCGGCGCTGAGCAGCCCGTCTGCCGCTCCCGGCACAGGGAACCCACTGGTATGTGAGGACTGACAGATTCCCTCGGGGAGCGGGAATATCAAGAAACTATAGAATCACTTGTTAGGGCGCAATAAAATAACGGTATAATAACAAAGATGGAGTGAATATGATACAAGAGCATAGAGAAGAACTCCGAAGATTAGCCGAATTATCTGCCGCTGAAATAGGCGATAATGAGAACAACGTTAAGTACAATTTCATCATACCTTTTCTTGAAGCATTTGGATACAATAAGAACCTATACTTCGAACACTCGGCACAAGGCAATCGAATCGACATTTTGATTGACAAGGTTTCTGATCATAATATTCTAATCGAGGCAAAAAGCTATGGCAGAAGTTTGGACGATTATGTATCTCAACTCAAACGATACTGCGACGAGAAAAGGCCTATTGTGGCGATAATAACAAATGGTGAAGAAGCACGATTTTACTCACCTTTTTGGAGAAAGCCCGCTTTCGCAGAAACCTTAATCTATTCGATTGATCGACGTCAGCTTTCCGAAGACAGTACGGTTGAAAGAATCGAAGCAATCCTTGACAAAAAATTCTTGGAAGATGGCAGCATTGTTGAGCATATTGAGGACAGAGAAAAGGAAATGACCAAAATAAATAAGCAAATGGAATCTTTTGATTCACACTATCAAGAAAAAATTACTGAGATCGTCAATTCGACAAACGGCTTGGAGGAACAGATAAAATCCTTTCAGTCACAAATTGATAAAAACAAAGCAGACGTTACAGAGTTGCGACGAGAGAAAGAACAAAAGATGGATGACCTCAAGAAACAACATTTATTCCGTCTTGCTCAAGCCAAGCAACCGGCCACATTATTGCCACCGGTGGCCGCGCCTGCCGGTCAAAGGAGACCTTTGGGCAGAAGAAGATATCAACAACTGACAGATTATCTAATTCCCGTTATTCGTCTCATAAAAAGCGGCGTGAAACACTCTGACGCCTTCGGGCGCATTGCTGATAACCTGGGTGTAAAAAAACAGACAGCCCAAGCAGAGTGTACTGTTCAGCTTGACCATATTTCAACTGAGAAGTTTGTCGAACTAATAAAAAGCAACCAAATAAAGTCTTTTTTAAAGGAGAGATTTCCTGACAAGGCGAACTTCATAGAAAAGGAAATATGAAAGGGAAAGCACCTCCTAATCGGGTAGCCGGGGGTTTTTCTCCCCCAGCCCCCACACCACCCCTCATGCGGGTCCGCAAGGGGCGGTTCACAGAGATAACCGAGTCGTAACAGGGTAATGGATGTTCACCCACAGCTCTTTGACAGATAGAAGCCCTTGATCCTTGAGCCATTGATTTGTGATACCGGTTTGGGTCGATAGGGTCCTGGCAAGATGCCAGGGGCCTTTTCGGCTTATGGCTACTGATATGGCAGCATACAAGGACGTACCGAGCTTACGAAGCTCTCGTACCTTTGTCCGAGCATACCGCCACTGTTTCCAGTAGCACATACGCACCCTTCTCCTGAGCCAGTGATCTATTTCAGGGATAGGACGATAATACTCCGATATCCCAAAGTAATTCATCCAGCCTCGGAGATATTGAGCCAACTTCTTGAACCGGTACGCCATCGAGACAAACCAACTTCTCCCGGTCAGTTTTATGACCCTCCTTTTAAACTCACGGAAGGCCTTATCTGACCATCGGATTTTGGTTCCCTTAAAGGTGAACCCAAGGAAGTCGGTCTTATCGGTTTTGTCCACCCGGCTTTTCTCCTCGTTGATCCTGAGCTTGAGCTTTCGCTCCAAGAAGCGTTGAACACTTAGCATCACGCGTTCGCCCGCCCGCTGGGACTTCACCAAGATGATAAAGTCATCAGCGTAGCGAGCAAACCTGCGGCCACGGTGTTCCAGCTCCTTGTCCAAGTCATCGAGAAGGATATTCGCCAACAGGGGTGAAAGCGGACCGCCTTGAGGCACCCCTTTTCGGGTTGCCTGTAAACGACCGTTGATCACTACCCCGGCACGCAGGTATTTTCCGATCAGGCGCAGGACACGCTTGTTCCTGACCTTTCGGGCCACGCGGTGCATGAGCACATCGTGATTGACCGTATCGAAGAATTTGGACAAATCCATGTCCACAGCGACACGATAGCCCTCTTGGATATACTCGCGTACTTGATAGACGGCATCATGGGCCGATCTACCCGGCCTGAAACCGTAGCTATAATCCGAAAACCCTGGATCAAACATAGGCATCAGAACCTGGTAAATGGCTTGCTGGATCAACCGGTCAAGCACCGTGGGGATACCCAGAGGACGGGTTCCACCCGTTGCCTTGGGGATCTCCACACGCCGCACCGGCGAGGGTTGATAACTACCTGCCAGGAGAAACTTGCGAATCTTATCCCAGTTTTGGCGGGCAAACTCCGGAAATGCCTCAATCGACATATCGTCGACCCCGGCAGCTCCTTTGTTGGCTTTCACCCGTTTCCATGCCTTGAGCATGTTTTCCTGGGACAGAATCCGTTCCAGCAGGTGACCATTTGGATCGGGCGATTCCATGACGTGCCCCATGTTCACTCTTCCTATCGGATTCTTTGTGTCATGAGAACTCATAGAGGCTCCTTTCCTGCTCTGTGTTCGGCCCTTCACCATGTCCCGGGCATTACCCCGGGCGT
>JACNIU010000247.1 GCA_014382905.1 Desulfobacterales bacterium | reverse complement strand
TTCTATACGCTCTGGACTACTTTTGTTACGTCCTTTGGGAAAGAGACCCTCATGGCCCAACGCTTTGTTTCAAACGGCTAAACTGTTACAATTTGATGAACTCGTAAAAAGTCCCCAAGGCCGTCAGTCCCGCGAAAGCTGGAGTTTAGAACTGTTGATTTTACTGGCCTACATCTGAGCGTCAAATCTGTGAACTTATTTTTGAGTGCGCCCTAAGGGAATCGTGACAATTATATCAGTCCCTTTCCCAAGAACGCTCTCCGCCCGAATAGATCCCCCCAGTCCCTGGATAATCGTGTAACATACAGACAGTCCCAGTCCGGTACCTTTCCCCGGTTCTTTTGTGGTGTAAAATGGATCAAATATGCGTCCAAGCGCTTCCGCTGGGATACCGATTCCCGTATCCCTGAAGCTGATCACAATCGAGTCATCTTCGTTATATGTTTTGATGGCCATGGCACCTGGAGAAAAACCGCCGGATGAAACCCCCGCATCTATCATGGCGTCGGCAGCGTTCATAATGATGTTCAGGAACACCTGCTTCAACTGGTCCCCCCCTGCCCAGACAACGTCTTTTTCCGCCCCCAGGTCCTGTTGTATCTCAATACGTCCCATCATTGGTTGGGGCTCAAGCATATTTACGGTTTCCACGATTAACCGGTGAATCCGCGTTTCTTTTTTTTCAGCATCTGACGGTCTGGAAAAGTCGAGGAGTTCCCTTATGATCTGATTGATGCGCGTGACCTCCGATTCAATCCGTTCCACAAAGTCCCTTCTTTCCTCATCTCTCAGGTCACACCGCTTGAGCAGTTCCAGATAGCCTAAAATTATCCCTAACGGGTTGCCGATCTCGTGGGCGACCCCGGTCGCCAGTCGTCCCGCCGACGCCATCTTTTCAGACTTAATGATTTCATCCTGCGCCTTTTTAATCTCCAAATTGGCCTTTTCCAGGGAAGAAATATTGTCCTTTAATTCCTTCTTGTTCGCCTCAAGCCGTTTGTGCATCATCTTCAGAGAATGGAAAAGCTGCCCGATCTCATTCCTGGATGATTCCCCATCACGAAGCAAAGGGGGCCACTCTTCGAATTTCTCGGTAATCGCCAGGAGTCTGTAAATCGGTTTGATCACTGCCCGGGAAAGCAAATAGATCCCGAACAGAACAAGAATAATCCCGTTCAAACAGATGTAGGCCAGGATCAACTTCTCCGATTTTCTAAGTCCCTGATACAAGGGGCCAAGGTCTGCGCAGATGGCAGCGGCCCCCAATAGTCTTCCCCTAAAAAGGATGGGGGCGGAAATCCTGACCGCCTCGGGAGCAAACCAGATCACTCCCCAGATCTCCCCGGAAAACTCAAGCGACAACTTCTGCCTTCTCAAGGCCTCTCTGGTGCTGAGAAGTGCTTCTTTCTCTCTGTTCCCCCATGATCCGAGACCCAGAAGCCCGTCACCTTTACTGTTGACCATGAGGACATTTGAAAACCCTCCCATTCTCAATAGTTGGGCGATCTCTTCCCTGAATCGGGAATCGGATGCGAGACTGATGGGGCCCCGATGTGTGTTCGTCAATCCATGATATCCCACCATCTGCCCGATGGCATGGATCAGCAGGCGCCCTGTTTCCACTCTTGCGTCTACCAGATCCCTTTCCGCAAATTTTACCATCACAACATTGATGAGGAGCATGGCAGACAGGATCACAAAGGTCAGACAGGCCACGATCCCGGCCCTCAGACTATAGATAGGAAATCGCAAGGCCATGCCTCCTTAGGGGAATAAACCAAAGTACCACTTTGCAAGCTCAAGGCCAAAAAAGAGGTAGAAAAGGGCACCGAAGGAAAGAAAGGGGCCGAAAGGTATCCTGAACCGATACCCTTTTCCGGCAAACAGGATAAACGCTGCACCGATGACAGCGCCTGTCAGAGAAGCAATGAGTACGATAAGGGGTAAGGGCCACCAGCCCATCCATGCGCCAATCATGGCCAGAAGCTTAATGTCTCCTCCTCCCATTCCCTCTCTCCCGGTTATACGTTCGTAAATGAAAGCAACGAGAAAAAGAGACCCGCCTCCCGCCACGGTCCCGATCAATGAATCGAGCCAGAAGACGCTCCAGGGAAAAAATGAAACGCACCACCCGACCACGATCCCTGGCAGAGAAAGGATATCCGGTATGATCCTGTGGTCGAGATCGATAAAACTGATCGTCACAAGGGTCCCCGCAAACAAGAGAGAGAGAATGTATTGAAAACTCAATCCATATCTGATAAAGAGGAAGAGGCTCAGAAGACCCATCAGGCCCTCTACTGCCGGATAACGCCATGAAACGGACTGTTTGCACCGTCTGCACCTCCCCAGCAGGAAGAGATAGCTGAGCAAAGGGATATTATCATAGAATCTGATCCTTTCGCCGCAATGTGGGCAGGTTGAAGGGGGGGTAATAATCGATTTCTTCAGGGGGATACGATAAATACAGACATTCATGAAGCTTCCCAGGGAAAGCCCCAACAGGAAAGAGAAAAGGACCATAATTGATTCAAGGGTCATTTTTCGGGTTGCGGGTTACGGGTTGCGAGTTACGGGTTGCATAGTCACTGATTGAAAATGGTCAACACCATGAATTCAAAACCAAATAAAAAAAGTGTGATGCTCTCGGTTAATCTGGAAAACCCCCAGCAGCGGCATATCAATCGTATCAGCCAGGTCTTAGACCAGGGGGGCCTTATTGCCTATCCCACAGACACTTTTTACGGGATAGGATGCGACCTGTTCAATAAGAGAGGGATTCAGCTTATTTACAGGCTTAAGAATCGTCCCCTGAACCAGCCGTTCTCCTTTGTCTGCGACAGCCTGAAGGAGATCAGCCGATATGCCTTAGTCTCAAACTATGCCTATAAGACCATGAAGCGACTCCTGCCCGGCCCGTACACCTTTATTCTGGAAGGTACGAGATTAGTGCCGAGGATTATGCTGACCAAGAGGAAAACTGTGGGCATCCGAGTACCCGACAACAAAATCAGCTTGGGTATTGTGCGAACCTTTGGCCGCCCTATCATAAGCACCAGTGCGGGGTTTGATGATCCTTACTCCATAATGGAAGCCTATGGGTCATATCTCGATATTGTCATTGATGGTGGGATGCTTAATCAAAGTCCTTCAAGCGTGGTATCGTTGATAAATGACAAACCGGAAATTATCCGAAAAGGGAAAGGAGACGTCAGTAGCTTTCTCTGACATCCGGCCTTGAAATTCCGCTCCATCTGTACGCAATGCTGCGGCCCTTTATGTTATCGAGCAGCCTGGCTGTAAACTTAGCGCCTGTCTCAAGTAAGAGGTCTAACAACTCAAACTTGCTTTTCTTGGCGTATACCAGAGTCACGTCTCCTTTGATACCGGCCAACTCCTTTGTTATCTCAACCGCATCTTGAAAATTACCCAGGAAGTCCACCAGGCCCAGTTCCTTGGCCTGGGCCCCTGAGAAGATACGACCATCGGCGATCTCTTGAACCTTTTCCAGAGAAAGATTTCTTCCGCGGACGATCGCCTGAACAAACTGTTTCTGCATGTCCATGATCATCGCATCAAGAATTTCTCTTTCCCTTGCAGTCAATTTTCTGTCAGGTGACCCGATGTCCTTGAATTCTCCGCTTTTCATGATCTCGAGATCAACGCCGATCTTGTTTAAAAGATCTTCCACTCGCACGAATTCCATGATAACGCCGATACTGCCGGTAATCGTGCCTGGGTTGGCCACAATCTTGTTAGTGGCCGCCGCGATGTAGTACCCCCCCGACGCCGCAACCGTGCCCATCGCAGCAACTACCTTCTTCGTAGGGATGGTCTTCTCGATCTCCCTGTAGATCTCCTGGCTCGGGGCTATCGCCCCTCCGGGAGAATTAATTTTCAAAATAATGGCTTTTATACGATTATCTTTTCTGAATTTAACTAACTCTGATGTGACTGTCTGAGAATCCGAAATAGTCCCTTCGACGGGGATAACACCTATCTTTTCACTGAAGAGTTGGTAAGATGAAGGGGAGAGCGTCTTTATCGCTATTACCATCGTGCTGCCTAACACGATGGCGATGACAAGGATAATGACCAAGACTGTCAATATTGGATGTCGCTTGCCTGCCATTTATCTCTTGTAACCGGTTCGGGCCACATGCTGCTGACCGGGCAAAGCCGGCTTTTTCAGGCCTGGTCCCACCATCGGCCCTGGGGGTCTACACCCCTCACCGGACTGAAGGCAGGAACCCGGAGGGAGAATCAAGTTCTCCAGGTTAAGATGCGTCTTTATTGATGGTCTTTGTCGGGCGGCAGCTCCGCTGGAGGGCTCCCCGAATCTTCAATATCACTGTCAGATCCGGTCTCCGGTGCCCCAGCCTCTTGAAAACCTTCTTTCTCCACTGAGTTGAATTTCTTGGACTGGGACTGATGTCCCAGATTCATCATCTCTTCTCTCAGCAGTTCTCCGAGGTTGGATGTAGCCTCTTGATTCTTGTTCAGATAACTCCTGAAAATATCTTTTTCACTGGTTTCTTCCAGCTTTCGTATGGAAAGACCGATTTTCTTCTCCTCACGCGAAACATTGATGACCTTTGCCTGTATAACATCATCAATCTGGAATCTCGACAGGGGATTTCCCTTCTTATCAGAGGATATCTCGGAGACATGGACAAGGCCCTCTATCCCTTCTTCGAGCTCAAGGAAAAGACCAAAATCGGTTACGTTGGTAACCGTGCCTGTCACCCGCGTCCCCGGTTTATATTTCACGGGGATCTCGTCCCATGGGTCGGGAGCTAATTGCTTTATGCCTAATGAAAAGCGTTCATTTTCCTTGTCGATATTCAACACCACGGCCCGCACTTCCTGACCCTTCTTATAGACCTCCGAGGGGTGCTTTATCCTTTTGGTCCAGGAGATATCAGAAATGTGAACAAGCCCGTCTATCCCTTCGTCAATCCCTATAAAAGCCCCGAAGTCAGTAATATTCTTGATCTTCCCTTCTATTGTCGTTCCTACAGGATATTTTTCTTCAATGACGTCCCATGGGTTCGGTGCGACCTGTTTCATACCCAGGGAAATCCTTTTCCTTGAGATATCCATGTTCAACACGATGGCGTCAACCATATCTCCGATACTCAGAAGCTGAGAAGGATGCCGGACCTTTCGCGTCCAGGACATTTCGGAGACATGAATCAACCCTTCCACACCTTGCTCCACTTCGATAAAGGAACCATAATCTGTCAGACTGACCACACGGCCGGCAATTCTTGCGCCTATAGGGTATTTGTCTTTGACCTGACTCCAAGGATCAGGCACTAACTGTTTGATGCCAAGGGATACCCGCTCCCTCTCTTTATCAAAGCTCAACACCTTTACATCGATCTCATCCCCGGTCTGATATATTTCAGAAGGATGCCCTACCCGCCCCCAGGACATGTCCGTAATGTGGACAAGGCCGTCTATTCCGCCCAGGTCAATGAATAGTCCGTAATCCGTAATATTTTTTACGGCTCCACGGAGAACAACACCTTCCGAGATGACCTCGAGGGTTTTTTCTTTCAAGGACACACGTTCTGCCTCTAATATGGCCCGGCGAGACAGAACAATATTACCACGCCTTTTATTATATTTTACTATCTTGAACTCATGCTCTGTGCCTACCAGGGCATCCATATCTCTAATCGGCCTGAGGTCAACCTGGGAACCCGGCAGAAAGGCCTGAAGGCCAATGTCCACAGATAGCCCGCCTTTTACCCTCGAGAGAATAGTCCCTTTCACGGTTCCGTTGTTTTCATAGATCTCTCTAATCTTATCCCAGACCTTGATTTTTGCAGCCTTTTCTTTTGAAAGTCGAATGACCCCCTCGTCATCCTCTCTCCGCTCCAGGAGGACCTCTATCTTGTCTCCAACACTGGCAGTCAAGTTGCCTTCCGTATCAATAAATTCACGAATGGGGATCTGACCTTCCGACTTGTAACCAATATCTACCAAGACATATTCTTTGTCGACTTGGACAATCTCTCCAGAAACCACCTCGCCCTCCTGGATACTTTTCAGACTTTCTTCATACAACCGCATGAAGCTATCGGTATCCTGAACATCTTCAACAGACGCCTCCTCAGATTTACCCGTTAATTCACCTGGCGATTCCCCTGCCGGTTCAGCTGAAATTCCCGCATCTTCCTCACCTGGGTCGTTGTCTAAGGCCTCACGATCACTCTTGACGATTAAAGGTGTAGCTTCGTTCTCATTCGTTACTTGTTGGGCTGCAAAGTTTGTTTGTTTTTCCATTAACCTAAATACCCCCTAAATGTTTTTGCCAGTTTTGCCTATCTGCGAATCCTTCAAATTTTTTAATTTATCAAAGACAAAATAAAAGATCAACTATTATTTACTGGAATTCCAATTATACCCGTTATGTCTTGAGATAATTGAGTATGACCTCAACAACCGCCTCAGCCGTTAAAGCCGTTGAATCTATTGTCAAAGCATCCTCTGCCGGCCTTAGTGGAGACAGGGGCCGCATTCGATCGTTATCATCCCTCTTTTTCAGATCCGCCTTGACAACGTCCTTCTGCGCTGCTTCACCGCGTGCCAAGACTTCTTTATATCTTCTTTCCGCTCTTACCTCAATAGACGCCGTAAGGTAGAATTTCCAGTTGGCTTCGGGAAACACAACGGTTCCCATATCCCTCCCTTCGGCCACGAACCTGCCTCCTTTCGCCATTTTTCGCTGAAGGTCGGTCATCGCCTGCCTCACTTCGCCCACCGCAGAGACTTTAGAAGAAAGCATATCCAGTTCAGGACTTCTGATCAACTCAGAGATATCTTCGCCGCAGAGTAGAAGTCGGGGAGGATCTTCCTCTCTGTCAAACTGAAGATCCAGGGATCTGCAGACTCGCCCCAATCCCTCGCCGTCACGGAAATCCACGGATTTTCTTTTCGCGACAAGCGCGACGGCCCTGTACATGGCACCGGTATCCAGATATGAATAACCGATCCTTTTGGCTAACATGCGGCTGACAGTACTCTTCCCGGAGCCTGCCGGGCCATCAATAGTAATGATGTGGTTCATACCCAGAGAGATACGATCTTTTGGCCTCTTCAAATAAGGCCAAGGTTCAACAGGTTAAAAGCTGACCAAAGATATTTGAAACTTCGAATATCGAATAACGAACAAAGAACGTGTAAAGACTTATAATACTCTTTTAAGGGTCTCGATGAACCTCTCGTTCTCTTCCGGCAATCCAACACATATCCGGATGTAATCGGGAAGGCCATAACTATCCATGGCCCTAACAATAACCCCTTGTTTGAGCATCAGTTCGTAAATCCTCCTGCCGCCGTCAGGCGTCTTTATCAAAAAGAAATTGGCCTGAGTAGGAATATATTCAAGTCCGATTTCATCAAGATTGTGGTATAAATAGTCGAGGCCTTCTCGTACGACCTGAAGGGTCCTGGTTACAAATGCAGAATCGTCCAGGGCTTCTGTAGCAGCCACCTGGGCCAGGGTATTGGCATTAAAAGGCTGTCTGACCCGATTCATATAATCAATCATCATTTCTGAAGCAAAACCGTAACCAATTCTTAATCCTGCAATGCCATATAACTTTGAAAAGGTCCTCAACACAATCAGAAAAGGGTGTTCGTCTAACAGCTCAGTGCCGTTGGCCGTCGTTTCATCGGTGACGAACTCAATATAGGCCTCATCCAATACCACTACGATATCTTCCGGAATCTCTTTCAGGAACTTGAGCATTTCATCTGCTTCAATAGCGGCTCCTGTGGGATTGTTCGGATTGTTGATGAATACAACTTTGGTCTTGGGAGTAATCGCGTTACGGATCCCCTTCAAATCAACTCCGAAATTCGAAAGGGGGACAGAGGTCATTTGACCTCCGGCCCCTCTGACGATTTTTTCATAAACCAAAAAGGTAGGGAATGCCTGCACCGCATGATCTTCTTCTGAGAGAAATGTTCTAATGATCAGTTCAATCAGCTCGTTGGACCCATTCCCCAAAATTATCCGACCAAACGGGATGTCATATTTTTCGCTCAGCTTTGATTTAAGATAAAAACCACTCCCATCAGGATATCGGTTAAGGGTGGACACCTTATTTATGATCGCCTGGACAGCCAAAGGAGATGGCCCTAACGGATTTTCATTGGAAGCCAATTTAATGGATCCGCTGATCCCCAGTTCTCTTTCAAGTTCTTCGATAGGTTTTCCGGGTGGGTAGGGAACCAGATCCTCTACTCCTTCTCGAACCAGTTTTCTCATGCTGAATACTCCTTCAAATTTGACAAACCCGCAAAACATCATCTTCCGAGAAGGCATCCCGCTATAAATAAGCGGGACCCTGGACGGGACAGATGGACGCTTTGCAGAGCCATGAAACGAGACCTTTGCAAAACGCCCCTTTTTGCTCTCCGAGGCGTAGGCTCGGAGAGAGGCTTGAACTCGAACAAAATTGAGCATTTTTCAAAGGTCTCGAAACTTAGTAGTTGCGAATTCTGGCCTTATAGCGCAAGGAAAGGGAAATGTAAACGGCTCATGAAAGCGTATCTGTGCCTTTTTTATTTTTCAGCACATATTTTTACTGATTTTTCCTTGACTTGCAAGCTTTGATCGACTATTTTCAATCGACCTGCGTAACCGGTTACAGGAGATTGCTGTATCTTTAGACAGGATTTCCTGCATGTAAGTGCCCACACGCTGACAGACAACTAACCAAAAATCTTTTTCAGAAAATTGAGTGTATTCAAGAAAAGAAATTTGAAAGGTTCGTTTTCCAAAGGTCTCACAAGGGGGAAAGATGAACAAATCGCAATTGATAGAAGCCTTGGCCAAAGAAGAGGATTTACCCCTGAGAAAGGCGGAAGAGGTTGTTAATACGGTCTTTGGGGAAATGGAAGCAGCCCTCATCAGAGGTGAAAGGGTTGAAATCAGGGGTCTTGGAAGCTTTAAAGTAAAAAACTATGACGGTTACAAGGGACGAAACCCCAAGACAGGAGAAATGATAAAGGTAGCTCGTAAGAAACTCCCTTTTTTCAAAGTGGGAAAAGAACTGAAAGAGAGGGTGGACCTCTTTTAAGGACTTCGAGGACCTTGGTCGTGCTAGACGGGGAGCTAGCGGTGCCCTGTAACCCGAAATCCGCTCATGCGGGGTTGAAAATCCTTCAGGAAGGCCTTGATCCAAATTGATCCTTCGCCGCATTTGGGGTTGACATGGACCTCACGTAACAGACGCTTACGAACCCCGTCAGATCCGGGAGGAAGCAGCGGTAAGTAAGAAGGGCTGTGTCGTGATGACATCTATGTCATTTCTCCAGGTGGCAAGGACAATTCGGTCTTTGCTGGAACGGAGGATGCGCGGCCAAGGATTCCGAAGAGGCCCTCCCGCACATTCCCATCTTATGTATCCTTCCTCAACTATCGGCGCACCCCATCAATCAGGCCTTTTGTGGATCAGACGATCCGTTTCATATTTCCGCCACCCCGGCCTTTCCCGTTATCCACAGCTTGTCCAGGGGACTTTTACCAGACAGGGCGGCGTAAGCAATCCACCGTATGACCGATTGAATACCAGTTATGACGTCGGGGATCACCCACGGAATGTGACCTCAAATCTTGCAATTATCAAGCGTATCCTTGGCACCCGCCAGCTCATGCATATGGACCAGGCCCATGGTGACAGGGTTCATGTGGTTAAACCTGGAAACCCCCGCAGAAAAGACGAAATTCCCTTAGCAGATGCCATTATAACCAATGTCCCTAAAATTGCCATCCTGGTAAAACAGGCTGACTGCCAGGGGATTATCATATTTGACCCGAAGAAAGGAGTCGTGGCCAACGTCCATTGTGGTTGGAGGGGGAATGTCAAGAATATCCTTGGAAAGGTCGTGACGCGAATGAAGCACGATTTCGGTTGCGATGGAAGTGATCTCTTGGCCGCTATCGGACCCTCTCTCGGACCTTGCTGTGCCGAATTCGTTGGTCATGGAAAAATATTTCCCAAGGGTTTCGAGGAATTCATGGTGCGCACAAATTACTTCAATTTGTGGGCCATCAGTTCCCGGCAGCTTCAAAATGAAGGGCTCAGGCAGGAAAATATTGAAATCTCCGGCATCTGCACCCGCTGCAGGACGGACCTGTTCTATTCCTACAGGGGTGAAGGGGAAACAGGACGATTCGGAACCGTCGTTATGCTGAAATAGCCTTTCCTGACCTCAGCCACCGATGCAATCCTTCAAAGATGGGCGTAAGCCTTTGAAAAACAAAGGATGCTCGAAGGCTCAGAGACAGAAAAAACCCGATTTACACCTTGACTAATTAAGTGAGCAGGCATAAGCTCCCCCATGTGCACAACACTATACTGAGGTCTTTGAAAAAGGTCTCATCCTCTGAAAGGAGTGCGCGACACAAAATGCCCACCAAATACATCACCGTTACGGGTGGTGTCCTTTCAGGCCTTGGCAAAGGGATCGCCGCTGCCTCTATAGGGCATCTTCTCTCCTCACGACTCAAAATCATCCCGATCAAATGTGATGGCTATCTCAACGTTGACCCGGGGACCATGAACCCGTTTGAGCATGGCGAGGTCTTTGTGCTGGATGACGGAGGAGAGGTAGACATGGACTTCGGTCACTATGAGCGATTCCTGGGGGTGACGTGTAAATCAAACTGGAACCTGACCATGGGCAAGGTCTTTGACATGGTCAGGAAAAAAGAGCGAAAGGGAGATTACCTCGGGAAAACGGTTCAATACATACCTCATGTCACAGATGTGATTAAAAACCACATATTTGAAATTGTCCATAAAGAAAAACCGGATCTGGTTATCATAGAAATCGGCGGAACCGTTGGGGATATTGAAAACGAGCTTTTCCTGGAAGCCATGAGGCAGATGAAAGAAGATGTGGGCAGGGATAACGTTATTTACGTGCATCTTACATATGTACCGATCCCCTATGGTGTTAATGAGCAGAAATCCAAACCCACACAACAGAGCGTGAATCTCTTGAAACAGCGAGGGATCTTTCCTGACATCATCATAGGAAGGTGCTCCCATTTTCTGACCAGAGAAATCAAGACCAAAATCTCCAGTTTCTGCGATGTCAATCCCGATGCAGTCATCACCGGCCTGGATGTGGATGATATTTACGAGATACCGATTATTTTCGAGCAGGAGGGTCTCCCGGAGATTATCCACAAGAAACTGAATATCTACAGCCCTCCCGACCTGAGGAAATGGAAAAAACTGGTCGACAACATCAGAAATCCCGACAGACAGATTACGGTTGCCATGTGCGGAAAATATACCAGGTTAGAAGACTCCTATGCATCTATCATAGAATCATTCAACCATTGTTCAGCCCACCTGTCCTGCAGGATAAATCTCAAATGGATCGAAACCACAGATCTCAACGACACATCTTTCTTAGACGGCGTCGACGGCCTGGTTGTCCCTGGCGGGTTCGGATCTCGGGGTACAGAAGGGAAAATCGAGGCAATCCGCTTGGCCAGAGAGAGAGATATCCCTTTTTTAGGCCTTTGTTTAGGGCTCCAGCTTGCTGTCATTGAATTCGCCAGAAATGTCTGTAACCTCACCGGTGCCAGCTCTACGGAAATGGATCCTGATACGCCTCACCCGGTCATTGACATCCTCCCTGAACAGAAAGAGGTCACTGACAAAGGTGGGACCATGAGGCTCGGTGCCTACCCTGCCACGCTGACCGAGGGAACGCTTGTGCACTCCCTCTATCGCAGCACAGAGGTATCGGAGAGACACAGACACAGGTATGAGGTAAACCCTGACTATCATCTCTTTCTGCAGGAAAACGGGATGATTTTTTCCGGGACGTCACCGGACGGGAGGCTGGTGGAGTTTATTGAACTGCCGCAATTAAGATTCTTTGCTGCCACCCAGGCCCATCCTGAGCTGAAATCAAGGATGGAAGGCCCTGCCCCGCTCTTCTACGGCTTTGTTCAGGCATGCATGAGTTGAAGTCTACTGCAACAGCAGAGGCCCGAGGAGACCTTTGCAAAACGCCCCCTTTTGCTCAATTTCTGCGTCAGGCTCAAATTTTAATCCTCGAAATATTCAATATATTCCTGTGGTTAAAATTATCGCCTTCCTTGACCTTGACCAAAATTGAGCATTTTTCAAGGGTCTCCCAAAGAGGTTTGATGATGAAACGAGACCTTTGAATAAGGTTGGCGTCATTCGTCAAGAAGAAAGGTAGTAGTTGATAATGTACCTGCCAAGATGACCGGCCCTGACACCTAACTTATCCCCGTGAACACCCAATACTGCAATACAGAACCCCTTAGCACCCCCGGGGGGAAGGACGTAAGCCGTTACCCAGTCATATTTAAACTGGTCCGTTCTGTCGTTGATGGTCCCGGTTTTTGCCCCCAACTCCACGCCTTTGAATGCCTTTTTTCTCCTCAACCTGCGGAAAGACTTACGGCATGTCCCATGTAAAACCGTCTCTTTCATCAGAATCTTCAAGCCTTCGGCGGTCTCCTTGCTTATTGAATGACTCATCTCTTCCGGGCTCCGCTGATAAAGGACCTCGCCGTCTTGCTTCAAAACCCTCTTGACCAGCCAGGGCTTCATCATCACGCCGTTATTGGCAACTGCCGATGCTAAGAGGGCCGCGTGAAGAGGCGAAATCACTGTATCCTTATTGAAACCCGAAGAAATTTCCGCCAATCCAAAATCATCATCCGGAACCTTAACAATGCTCTTTGAAACCGGAAAATCAAAGGGAATCGATCGATTGAAAAAAAACTTTTCAGCCGAGTCAGCCATGACCTTTTGGCCCAGATCGTATATCCCCAGTTTCCCGAAAACAGGATTGATAGATGAACCAAAGGCTCTTTTGAAGCTGACCTTGGAAGCGTGCCGCCCTTTATTCTGTTTCAGTTGACGTTTGTAAAGCGTATGCTTGTACCCTTCAAAATAGACTGTCTGCTCCGGTGTGAACCCGGCGTTCTCCAAGGCCGCGGCCGCTGACACGATCTTAAAAAGGCTGGCAGCAGGAAAGTCCGCCTTCAAACAGAGACTCTCGTCATTCCCCTCTTTGTCATAACTGACCATGGCAAGAACCCGTCCATCATCGGGCCTCAGAACCACAACAGCCGCTTTTAATGTCTTTGAATTTTGAAGAAGGCCAATGATGTACTTTTGAAGACCCGGATCCAGCGACGATTCCACAATAATGGATCCCCCAGCCCTTTCCAGAACAAACCGGTCAACTGAATGAGCAGAATCGAGATTCAGGTCCCCTATCTTTATTGAAACAGGCTTCTTAGCCGGACGTTCAGGGATAGCGACTGGCTTTTTTTCTACCCCGGAAGGGCTGTTGCCGGCCTGGCTCACCTGTTCCGAAGTCCACGGGGCCCCAAAAAAGAGAAAAATGAGGCCCACTAAGAGAGACCCCGAACAGAGAATCAGGAGGGGAGTCCTCTTCAGCAGTCGTTTCGCATGCAAAGCATGCCGAAGCGCTTTCGTGTGATCCCGCCAGCCTGAAGAATAAAGATGGTTCGTATTCATATCAATGACGATGAGGAGATGTACTCTGTCCCTCCCATATAGGGTTGGAGCGCCTCCGGGACAGCCACTCTGCCGTCTTTCCGTTGATAGTTTTCAAGAATAGCAACCAACGTCCTGCCAACGGCCAGACCGGAACCGTTGAGGGTGTGCACCAGCTCCGTGCCGCTCTCTCCCTTCCTTTTGAACCGGATACCCGCCCTCCTGGCCTGAAAATCAGTAAAATTGCTGCAGGAGGATATCTCACGATAGAGACCCTGGCCTGGGAGCCAGACTTCCAGATCATATGTTTTTGCAGCCGAAAAACCGAGATCTCCTGTACATAATGAAACCACTCGAAATGGGAGCTCAAGACGTATGAGGATCTCCTCAGCGTTCCGGGTCAGTTTCTCTAACTCATCATAGGACTCCTCGGGCTTGGCAAACTTGACCAATTCAACCTTGTTGAACTGGTGCTGCCGGATAAGCCCCCGGGTGTCCTTGCCGTACGACCCCGCCTCTGATCGGAAACAGGGAGTATAGGCAACGTAATAGACCGGGAGATCTTCTTCTCTGAGAGTCTCATCACGATGGATGTTTGTAACCGGGACTTCTGCTGTTGGAATCAGATAAAGATCCCAGCCTTCCACTTTAAATAAATCCTCTTTAAACTTGGGCAACTGTCCCGTGCCCACCATGGAGGCAGCGTTTACCATAAACGGCGGGAGAATCTCGGTGTATCCGTGCTCCCGCGTGTGAATATCGAGCATAAAGTTGATAAGGGCCCTCTCCAGCTTAGCGCCTGCACCCCGGTAGACCGTAAACCTCGAGCCTGCGAGCTTGGCACCACATTCAAAATCGAGAACACGCAAATCCTCCCCGATCTCCCAGTGAGGACGAGGGTCAAAATCCATTTCCCTGATCTCCCCCCAGGTCCGTATAACCGGATTATCATTCTCATCCTTTCCAACCGGCACCGTTTCATCAGGAATATTTGGAATCACCATGAGGATCCGGTCGAGTTCTTCTACAAATCGGGGGAGTTCTTTCTCCTTTTCCTTGATCTCAGTGGAGACCTTTTTCATTTCCGCGATGACTTCTGTGGCATCCTCACCCTTCTTTTTCATGGCAGCGATTTCTTCGCCCACACGGTTCCTCTGATGACGAAGCTCTTCTAAAACTCTCAGTTTCTCTCTTCTTTTCAGATCCAAGGTTTTGAGTCGGGAGATATCCAGATCGTATCCCCTGTTTTCTATCATCTCCTCAATATCCCCAAAATTCGACCTGACAAATTTAAGGTCAAGCATAGGCCTCTCCTAAATAAACTCGGCAGATTTACTTTGACATTCAACTCAAATTTCCATTGACTCCCAGCTTTAATGGTCTCGTAAAAAGCCACCAACGTTATAGATGGACTTTTTGCGAAGCTGTCATCTTTTATTACATGATAAGAGGGAAATGGTCAAACTTTTTGAAGGATAAATCGGACTTGCAGTTTTCAGGGATTTGTAGTAGTAAACAAAATGTTTTCGGCAAAAGCGCGTAATGGAGATCTGTAACACCCGCACAAGCCCATCAAATGCGGGTTTTTCTTTTGGCATATAGCTCATGAAAAAATCCAATTCAGAAACCCGGTCAAATGCTATCTGGGGGCTTTTCAGTTCACTTAAGCTAACCCTTGTACTCCTGATAATTCTTGCCATCGCGTCCATTTTAGGAACATTGATCCCCCAAGAGGATGGTGCTGTCAAGTTCGCCAGGGCCCTCAGCCCCACCATGCTCCGTGTTTTCACCTCCCTTGACCTGTTTGACATGTACCATTCCTTCTGGTTCAGGCTACTTATCGGGTTCCTGGCCCTCAACCTCATTATCTGCTCTCTCAACAGATTCCCCACCACGTGGAAACGCTTTTCCGCCCGTCCTGAGCCGGATCGGACAAAACCCTTTGATCATCTGCCCCCTCAACAGTCTTTTTTTGCAGGAGGAACACAGCAGGAAATCGGGGACAGGGTTGGCCATTTGCTTCAATCCCGCCTCCAAAAAACCATGAAAAAGGAAGTTGCGTCAAACCGTTTTTTTTATGGCGAGAAGGGAAGGTACTCCCATTTTGGCGTCTATTTCGTTCATTTGAGTGTCCTCCTCATCCTTAGCGGTGCTTTGACAGGATCTTTTCTCGGCTTTACGGCCTATGTCAATATCTTGGAGGGGGAGCAGATAGACACCGTCATGCTCAGAAAAAAAATGAGACCCCTGAAATTGAAATTCGACGTGCGCTGTGACGATTTCAGTGTGGATTTCTATAAAAACGGATCTCCCAAGGAATACCGCTCCGAACTCAGCTTTCTTGTAAAAGGCAAAGAGGTGGAAAAAAGAAGCCTTTTGGTCAACCATCCGGTAGAATTCATGGGGGTCACCTTTTATCAATCGAATTACGGGAGCGTCCCCGGGAGCGCAGTTCGCATCAGGATATCCCGCCATGCTGCTGAATCTACCGTCGCCGAAATGGATACTGAGGTCGGAAAATCTGTGAAACTGGCAGGCGGCGAAGGGGAATTCACGGTGATGGATGTGAGGGGAGACATTATGAACATCGGTCCGGCGGCCCTGATCTCTGTCCAACCCAGACAGGGTGGCGAGAAGGTTGACTTCTGGATTTTCAAGAACCAGGAGCAGGCCCTCGAGAGGTTGCCAGAGCCCATGCGCAGGTCTCTCAAGTTCAACCCTTCAGCTTTTGAACCCTACACCTTTTTCCTGAATGGCCTGGAGACCAAATATTATACAGGACTTCAGGTGAACAGGGACCCCGGCGTGCCCATTGTCTGGGCCGGATGCTTTCTTATGGTCGCGGGTCTCTTTTTCACCTTTTTCACATCTCACAAGAGAATCTGGGTCCGCGTATTGGAGACAGGGCAAGGGGTCAGGGTAGATGTGGCAGGAACAACCAACAAGAACCCGGTCGGCCTTGAAAGAGAACTGGAACATCTGCTCAAGGATCTTAGGGGTCTATTGGGGGGGTC
Organism: Desulfobacterales bacterium; assembly: GCA_014382905.1. GTDB lineage: Bacteria > Desulfobacterota > DSM-4660 > Desulfatiglandales > Desulfatiglandaceae > JACNIU01. The sequence goes on along the minus strand of JACNIU010000247.1, from coordinate 3,955 downwards.
TATTGGGCGAAAAGGGTTAAAACAATATGCTTAATTCCATTATCCTCAGCTACACGACGTTCGTCTATTTTGCTGCCTTCTTGCTTTACCTCCTTGCAATGGTCATGAATCGCGAGGTTCTTGCCCGTGTGGGTACCTTTGTTTCCTTAATTGGACTTTCGGCCCAGACCCTGGGAATCATCCTCAGATGGGTGGAATCCTACAAGCTGGGGATTGGCCATGCCCCGTTTTCCAATCTATACGAATCGCTCATCTTTTTTGCCTGGACCATCATGCTTCTCTACATGATCGTAGAATGGAGGACCAAAAACAGGACCTTTGGGACCTTTGTCACACCCATAGCATTTCTGGCCATGGCTTACGCATCTTTCTCGCCCGACATCAGCAGTCACATCCAGCCACTCGTCCCTGCTCTCAAGAGCAACTGGCTCATCAGCCACGTCGTCACCTGCTTCTTTGGCTACGCTGCCTTTGCGCTCTCCTTTGGTATCAGTCTCATGTACCTCTTTAAAACCCTGGACACACAGAAGCGAAACAGCATCTTCTTGAGACTCATTCCGAGACAAAGCATCCTCGATGACCTGAATTATCAAATGGTTGTCGTGGGATTCCTTATGTTGACCCTTGGCATCATCACAGGGTCTGTCTGGGCCCATTCAGCATGGGGAAGCTACTGGAGCTGGGATCCGAAAGAAACCTGGTCCCTCATCACCTGGCTGATATATGCCTCGGTGATCCATTCAAGGATGGTCAGAGGGTGGAAAGGGAAACGAATCGCAGTCCTCTCCATTGTCGGGTTTTTTTGCGTCCTGTTTACCTATTTTGGGGTCAACTATTTGGCCGGACTTCACAGCTACGCCAAATAAACGTTGCGTTTTCACCCAAAAGCCTACAATCTGGAATTCCTTGCAAAGCCTGCAAAGACTTCAAAATATCTTTTTCCACCGACGAAATAGGTGTCGTTATGACCGGCCCGTTCAATGGGGAAAAAATATTTGGGGGCACCCGCAGCGTCATAGAGTTTTTTTCCCATTGAAAAAGGGACCAACTCATCATTCTCCCCATGAATAATGAGTTTGGGGACAGTAATCCCCGTGATTTTCTTGAGGTTGTCGTAGTTGGGCGGCAAAAAAGGAGATAATAGCTGAAACAGGAACATGCACTTTGCCATATCCCGGGTAGACGTAAAAGCGCTTTCTATGATAAGCGATCTCACATCCCTTTTCGTGGAGATTTCTACGGCAACCGCGGCCCCAAGGGACCGGCCGAAAGGAATGATCCTGTCAGGTGGGATCTTTTTTTGCCTTACAAGGTAATCATAGGCTGCCAGACCGTCCAGGTAGATACCGGCCTCTGAAGGCTTTCCCCCGCTCTTGCCATACCCCCTGTAGTCATAGATGAAGACCTGGAGGCCGTGATCCAGCAGCCGTTTAATATTATCCAGACGATCGGAGATATTACCTGCGTTCCCGTGGGAAAAAAGGATCGTCGGAGCGTCGCCATGCAGGGGAAAGAACCAGCCGTGAAGGTTTGTACCGTCCCCGGCTACAAAGGATACCTCTTCATGGCTCAAGCCCCAATCTGCCGGGACTGTAGTAAAAGAGCGGTGTGGATAAAATATAAAAAAGTTTTCAATTTTCGGATAAAAAAAATAAAAGGAGGCCGTCACGAGGAAAAAGAGTAAGACCAGCCAAATCCAGTTTATGGGCATTGCGAACACCCGCCATCTTTTTCCTGTTAACCATCCGGGCAAAGAGGGTCCTCAATTTCTTGTCTTCACAGAAGGGAAGAGGGATCTATCCGTATGGGGGATAAACTTCGCTGCACTGAAAAGATTCATGAATCCCTGATTGACGTTGAGCTCCAGATAGGTGATCCGATCCCTTATCTGAAACAGCGCCTGTTTGGCCCCACCGCTTAAGAGCGCCATGCTGGCCCCTTCAAGCGAAGTATTCCCCAAAGAAATGTACGTTTCAATCGGGAGATCTGGAATCATCCCGATGGTAATGGCTGACTGCGGATCGATGTAAGACCCGAATGTCCCGGCCACATAAAATCGCCCTATCTCTTTCAATGGGATATTCACGGTATTGGCAATGGTAGTCAGGATGGTGTACATGGCGGCCTTGGATCGTATCAGCCCGTCTATATCGGTCTGGCTGAGGGTAAGGGCCTGGCCGGTCCCGGAAGCTTCAGGGGGCACCACAATCAGATGCTTTATTTCGTCTATCTCCACAAGGCGATCCCCGCATGTGTCTGAAACGAATTTTCCCCTCAGATCGATCATCCTGGCTAAGTAGAGTTGTGCCACAAGGTCGATGAGTCCTGAACCGCAGATCCCTACAGGCCCCTGTCCCTGTGAAGCCTTGTCAGACCCGTCATCCTGAATCGTCCTTATTTCAAATTCACGTGTAACTGGATCGATACGCACGTGGTCGATGACACCCGGAGCAGCCATCATCCCCATACTCGCAACGCCCCCCTCCAGAGCAGGTCCTGCGGCGCCCGCACAGGCCATAAGCCAGTCCCGGTTCCCAATGACCACCTCTGCATTGGTGCCTACATCAACTAAGAAGGAGACCTCGCTCTGATGCGTCATGCCTGAAGCTAAGATCCCGGCCATCAGGTCGCCGCCGAAATAGCTGCCCACATTGGGAGACACCAGGACCGGGGCCCCCGGGTTGATGGTCAGGCCCAGTTCATACGATGTTATCAGGCCCGGGCTGTTGACCACAGGAATATACGGCTCCCGGCAGATCCAGTAGGGATCCAGGCCCAAAAACAGATGGGTCATGGTCGTGTTCCCGGCTACCGACATGCCCACTATCGATTTCGGGTTGATGCTGTTTTTCTCTGCTAATCGGCCGATCTCCTCATTGAGCCTATCAATCAAGATATCCTGAAGTCTCGAAAGCCCTCCCTCGTGTGCCGCAAAATGGATCCGTGTGAGGATATCCGGACCGATCTCAATCTGGGGATTGTGAAACGAGACCTCATCCTGAACCTCCCCGTCTTCAAGGTTCATGAGCCGGAGGACGAGGGTTGAACTCCCTAAATCGAGGGCAAGGCCGTAGATTCCCCCCCCTTCCCGTGCACCAAAGATATCGATGAGACACCATCCGTTCCGCTCCTGAAATACGGCCGCTCGTACGTTATAATCATACTTTCTGAGGGTTTGAGTCGCTTTTTTTATCAAGGAAAAATCGATGCGCACCGCTTCGGCTTCGAGGCCCTTCTTTATCCCCCGGATTAAACGATCCACATCAGCGGTATTATCCTTCAGGCTCGGAGGGCTGAGTTGAAGCGGCAGATTCCTTATCCATGAACGGCCTTCCTTATGGTTCTTCATTTCCACCGGTTGTTTACTCTCCAATGATCTTCACAAGGACGCGCTTTTTTCGCCGTCCATCGAATTCACCATAAAAGATCTGCTCCCAGGTCCCGAAATCCAGCTTTCCGTCTGTTACTGCGACCACTACCTCCCGGCCCATAACCTGCCGCTTCATATGGGCGTCCGCATTGTCCTCCCCCACATTGTGCCTGTATTGCGAAACAGGCGTATGCGGGGCCAATTTTTCCAACCACACATCATAATCATGGTGAAGCCCTGATTCATCATCGTTAATAAAGACCGATGCCGTAATGTGCATAGCGTTTATAAGTGCGAAACCTTCTTTGATGTTGCTTTCCCTCAGGCACGCGTTCACTTCGGGCGTGATATTTATAAAGGCCCTCCTGGAAGGCACCTGGAACCACAACTCTTTTCTAAAGCTTTTCATGGTCTACGTCCTTTCTGATCAATCCAACTTCCCCTTTAGTGACATGAGGGCCATGGCATTTTCAAAAGGGACATCCTTTGGATAATCGCATCCTAATGTCAGAACATATCCCCCTCCTTCACCCCAGGCCTCAACACAGGCCCTCGCCTCAGCCACAACCGCTTCCGGTGTTCCGG
>JACNIU010000460.1 GCA_014382905.1 Desulfobacterales bacterium | reverse complement strand
GCCCCCATGTCCAGGGCCACCACCCGCTTATCTTTCAGTGTTTCGGGGATGTCGCCCTGTACGATCCTCTGGGCAAGGCCTTCTACGATGGCGGTCTTCCCTACCCCCGGCTCGCCGATGAGCACAGGGTTGTTTTTGGTCCTCCTGGAAAGGACCTGAATGATCCGACGTATTTCGTCATCACGGCCGATGACCGGGTCTAAATCCCCTTTTGATGCGACGGCGGTCAGGTCCCTGCTGAAACGCTCCAAGGCCTGATATTTGTCTTCAGGGTTCTGGTCGGTAATCCTCTGCCCCCCCCGGATATCCACCAGGGCCCGAAGGATTGTATCCCTGGTAATCCCTGCGGAACCCAGAAGACGCGCTGCTTCACCTTTCTTTTCATCGGTTACCGCTAAGAGGATGTGTTCGAGGCTCACAAATTCATCCTTCACCTGTTTTGCCTCGGAAAATGCCCTGTCTAACACTCCTTTCGCATGTTGTGACAGATAGGCCTGTCCATATCCAGCCCCGGACACTTTGGGGAGTTTCTCTAATGCAGATTGAAAAGATCTGATGAGCTGATTCTGATTGGCACCTATTTTTCCGAGGAGTGGCGGGACGACCCCATCCCGCTGCTCCAGAATGGCCATTATCAGATGCTCGGGTTCTATCTGTTGATGCCCGAATCTTTCGGCCAACTGTTGAGAAGCCTGGATGACCTCCTGTGCCTTCAGGGTGAATTTATCAAATCGCATATTTAATTTCCTCCAAAAAAAATAATTGAAATGTTTTGTGTAAACAATAAAAAATTAAGCTTGTTGAGGGGAATTGTCAAGGCAGGAGCTGAGGGACTCGTTTTACTTTGTTGACAACGAAAAGGGCATTTGTTAAAAAAATCACATTGTTTTTGCGGTAGTGGTATGGAAAATATTGGAGAGTCTATTCTCAGGTGAAAGGAGTACCTTTAATGCAAGCATTAACCCCGTTTTATGAAGTCAATGAAGCCCTGGTCGCCATGGGGGCTGAAAAGCTGAACCTCTGTATGCAGTGCGGCATGTGTGCGGGATCATGCCCCTGGCGTATTGTTGACGGCCCGTTCAATATCCGGCGCTTGATACGGATGGCGCAATTGGGTGTTGAGGGGTATGAATCTGACGATATTCTGTATGGCTGCACCACATGCAACAAGTGTGTTTTGAAGTGCCCCCGAGGGGTCACCATCATTGATGTGGTCAAGGCGATGAGGGCGATGATCGCCGAGACAGGCGCTATTCCCGGTGTCTTGAGAACGGTAACCGGGAGTGTCCACAGCAACGGAAACCCGTGGTCCGAACCGAGGGAAAAAAGGACCGCGTGGATGAAAGGTCTTGACGTTCCCATTTTCAATGAAGAGACCGAATACCTCCTCTTTGTGTGTTGCACCTCTGCATATGACGCGAGGAGCCAGAATATCGCCAAGGCCATGGTCAAGATCCTCTCTGCCGCCAGTGTCAGTTTCGGTGTCATAGGAGAGGAAGAGAGCTGCTGTTCTGAATCGGTTCGAAAGATCGGGGATGAAGGGCTTTTCATGAATGTGGCGGAAAAGAACATCAAGCTTTATACGGACAAAGGTGTTAAGAAAATCATTAGCACCTCTCCCCACTGCTATTACACTTTCACAAAGGAGTATCCGGAGTTAGGGGGGGATTTTGAGGTGGTTCATTATACCCAGCTGCTGGCAGGGCTTCTGGAAGAAGGCGCCCTCAAGCTCTCCGGCACCCTGAACAAGAAGGTCACCTACCATGATCCCTGCTATCTTGGAAGGCACAATGATATCTATGACCCACCACGGGCCCTGATTTCCGCTGTCACGGGTGGTAACTTAGTGGAGATGAAGAGGGTCAGAAATAACAGCCTCTGTTGTGGCGCCGGCGGCGGGAGGCTCTGGATGGAAACCAAACCGGAGTGGCGTTTTTCAGACTTGAGGATTCATGAGGCATGTGAAACCGGTGCATCGATCCTGTCCACGGCCTGCCCTTACTGCATCTCGATGCTTGAGGATAGCCGTAAGACCGTTAACAAGGAAGATGAGATAGAAATCAAGGATGTCTCCGAACTCATAGCAGAGGTGATTTGACCGGATCCTCTGCGACGTGCGGCCTTCTTGCGCTGAAAAGATTGGACGTTGATATTTCGAATGGCAGTCTTGACACCCTGCCTTGCCTTGACGGCAGGGCTTTTTATGGTTTTTAACCTCTAAAAACGGATCCCATGACAATAGCCTACCTCGACTGCTTTTCCGGCATCAGCGGGGATATGTTCCTCGGTTCACTGTTGGATGCAGGAGTTCCATTTGATGAATTAAAGGAACGACTGGGGACTCTTCCTCTCCACGGTTACCGGATCGATATCAAACGAGAGGCGCGCAGCCAGATCTTCGGTAGCCGGTTTTTGGTCACGATGGAGGGTGGCGGGCATGAACATCGCGGCCTCAAGGCTATCCGGGAGATCATCGCCCGGGGAGACCTGTCTGAGTCAGTCAAAGAAAAAAGCATGCTGATATTTGAATCGCTTGCAAGGGTGGAGGGAAAGATCCATAACCAGCAGCCGGAGGACGTACTTTTTCACGAGGTAGGGGCAGTGGATTCCATAATAGACATCGTCGGAACCATGTATGCCCTTGAATATCTGGACGTCAAGACGGTCTTTGCCTCTCACCTTCCATTAGGCTCGGGTTTCACGGGAAGTGCCCATGGAAAGATACCGGTTCCGGCGCCTGCTACGGTAGCCCTTTTGAAAGGGGTACCCCTGTTTGATTCGGGGGTTCCACACGAAATGGTTACGCCTACCGGCGCGGCCCTGGTAAAGGGGTTGACCTGTTCTTTTGGACCCATGCCCCCCATGGTTGTCCAGAAAATCGGATATGGCGTAGGAAGCAGGGACCTGCCTGACAGGCCGAATCTTCTCCGAATTCTAATCGGTCAGCAATCGACGGAGAGCTTGGATACCGTGGTTGTCCTTGAAACCAACGTAGACGACGGCACCCCGGAAGGGTTAGGATACCTGATGGACCGGCTCTTTGACGCGGGGGCCTTGGATGTCGTTTTCCTCCCTGTCCAGATGAAAAAAAACCGGCCCGGTGTCCAGATCCAGGTCATTGGCAGGCCGGATCAGAGGGATCGTTTAGTGGAGATCATGATTCGGGAGAGCGCCACGTTAGGCGTCAGATTTCGTTACAGCCAGCGCAGGGTGCTTCCAAGGTCTCTTGTGGAGGTGGACAGTCCCTGGGGTAAGATCAAGGTAAAAGAGGTTTTGATCGAGGAGGGGTCGCCGCTCCTGGTGCCCGAGTATGAGGTATGCAGGGAAATTGCCGCGAGAAACGATATCCCCCTGCGGGAGGTCTATGGCTGGATCACCAGCTTGAACGTGGAGGCCTCACAACCTGCTTGATGTCATGTGATCAATCTGATAATTTGTCAGTCCCGGATGCCTTCAGACAAACGGGCTTTCGCGGAAAGCTTGCCCTGATCCTGGCCACATGGTTCGGTTCTGGCCTGGCCCCGGTGGCCCCCGGGACAGTCGGCACCTTGGCTGCCGTCCCCTTGGTTCTGCTCACTGACTTGGGGGCGTGGTGCTCCGTTCTTGCGCCTGTCGTCATCACGGTGGTGGCAATCTGGGCCTCACACCGGACCCAGGGCTTGTTAGGCAGGACAGACCCCTCGGAAGTGGTCATCGACGAGGTGGCCGGGTTCTTAGTAACCATGCTGTTGGTGCCCCCATCGTGGACGAGCATTGGCCTGGGCTTTATCCTGTTCCGGTTTTTTGATACTGTCAAGCCGTGGCCGGTAAGACAGGCAGAAAGGCTCAAAGGGGGTCTTGGGGTCGTGATGGATGACCTGCTGGCAGGTATCTATGCAAACCTGATTTTGAGAGGAATACTGTTGCTCGGAACTTGAAACTCCAAACTCCA
>JACNIU010000260.1 GCA_014382905.1 Desulfobacterales bacterium | reverse complement strand
CTCCGATATGAGGCAGTATTTCTTGAAAAAGACAAAAAGGAATATTTTACAAACTTATTTTATACCTATACACCGATAGGAACTCGGCTTGGGAAGAGCCTTGAAATGATTATTAATAATAGCAATCCTTATTCACCCGAAGGCAATGCCTTAGCTCTTTATAATTGTTTGCGATACCTAAATACCGAAACTCTTGGAGGTCAAGTACCGAAATTCCGAGAAAACCTCTATGATCCTTGGATAGTCAATTTAGAAAAGAAGTACAAGTTTTAACAAAAAACGAGGACTCGGGGTCAGCCTCAGGGTGATATTTTTCCCACACCCAGAGGTTATTGCCCGTTCAGAGGCCGATGTCCCTGTAAATGTCCCTGCAAATGAGCGGCAGCAGTGGTTTCTAAATCAGGTTGGGGCAGAGAAAGAAGTCAGGGCCGCCGATCTTGCAATCCGCTGGAATGTGGCAGAGAAAACAGCCAAGAGGGATATCTCAAAATTAAAGAGGCAGGGAATCATTGAATTTGTCGGCCCGCCGAAAACAGGGGGGCACAGGTTTAAAATCGAGGGAGAAAAGTGATTGACGATAGCATCGTTTGGTGAGAGGAGGTTCGGGGATCGTCCAGGGATGTGCCAATCCGGTCAGCGCCTATTTTTTCCTAAGCGACGATGCCCAGGATGAGATCAGCGGAGGGAACAAGAAGAACTTGAAGTGCCGGTCGTGCGGCCACAGATTCACGGGCGAGATCTACGACAGTCCCTGAGTGCTTCAGCATGGATACCGAGGAAGTTGTTTTAGGCATCGATGGTGAAGAGGAGGTTGCTGATGATAAAGATGATGGATGTTGATGATGAAACAGATGAGGTCGGAATAACATATCTTGACATCTCTCAGACCACTGGAGTTTTGACATATCTTGACATGACCACAGTTCTTAGAAATGATGAGCTATCATGAGGGTACCTGAAACAATCCGTGTCAACAAAACATTGTGATATGCCTTACATATGTGGTTGCGGTCGAAGATAAAAAACCAAGATTTTACCTTAATCACAACCTACGAGATCAAATCCGTTTCTAACCAATCTGGAACTTACTATGATAAAGCACCCTTTCATCAACTACCCGTTCTTTCCAGCTCCCATCCATAACCATACAAGCTTCACAAGGCCCATCCTCAGAATTCCTGTAGATGCCAACTTTATGGTCAAGATCCCCGTCTACGAATTTCCTCCGGTAATAAACATAGCCACAATCCAAGATATAGAATGTCAAACCGGTAACCGTATCCGGGAAAGCCCTGAATATTTGGTCGGCCAGCCATGAACATTGTTACTTTGTGAAATTACTGGACCCCAGTACCATCTGCCGGAGCTACCCCAGATAAACAGTAAAGGCAGAGAGGTTTAACCCCAGATAATAAAGGCAAATTCGGATTTAACTGGGCAGGTGCGGTAAAAATTTCACGGGGTAAACACTCGTTAAAATTCCATTGATCCCATGTGCGAAGTTCCCACCACCTTTGCGTGGAGATGTGAGCCTGATGCCTGGCGGTAGCGCCGGTGCAGCAGGACAAGACCCAACAAACCGAGTATCAGGACCTGGATTACCAGGGCCCAGATAAGGAAAATAGCGAATGAAATCTCAGAATCCATCATACCATCCGTCTGTCAATGGTGGCACAAGCAGAGGCCGTTTAGGAAAAGAAATATTTCTTTTTTTATCTTAATTTTGTTATTATGTAAAGGAGAGATCAGGTTAAGGAGATAATGATGGAATTGAATACGCTCATCATATCATTAGGCGGGTCAATCATTGTCCCGGGAGAGATAGACAAGGTCTTCCTTAAAAGATTCAGGGAGATCATCCTCAGCCTGGAACAGACGCGATTTATGATCATCTGCGGTGGTGGAAAGATCTGCAGAGATTACCAGAATGTGGCGAAAGAGATCGCAGAAATAACAAAAGAGGACCTCGACTGGATCGGGATCCGGGCCACGCGTCTCAATGCTGAACTGGTCAGAGCGGCTTTTGGAAAGATGGCCTATGAGAAGGTCATTCACGATCCGGATGAGGACATCGATATGAGCAAGAGGATCGTCATCGGCGCCGGTTTTGAGCCTGGAAGCTCCACAGATTTGCGCACGGTGCAAGTGGCTAAGAGATTCGGGGCCGGCCAAGTCGTCAATATGTCAAACATCGACTACGTATACAGCGATGACCCCAAAAATAATCCTGATGCAAAGAAACTGACAGATATAACTTGGGTCGATTTCAGGAAACTTGTAGGAAATGAATGGAGTCCGGGACTGAATATGCCCTTTGATCCCATCGCTTCAAAGGCGGCGGAGGCCGCGGGATTAAAGGTCGTCATCATTGGCAACGATATGGGGAATCTCGAGAGGCTCCTGAATGGCAAAAGCTTCAAGGGGACGACTATTTCTTGAGTTGAATGGTTTCAGGTGTTAAAGGCCTAAGGCGTAAGGCGTAAGGCGCAAGGAACTCAACCAGCAACCAGCAAAAGCGGGAGCGTCCGGGGTCCGCCATCCACTAACGCAGGAAATAACAGAAGGCGGAAACGGAGCAGGATGGTATTGCTCCCGCCTTGGGAACTACGAAGACCACATCAACAGGATATTTCAGAAGAATCCAACTCGCTTTAAAACAGACTCTCCTTTATGGCCATATTTTGTGAGAAAAGCCACCATTTACATACGAAAAAAGTGATCTTGCACACATAATCCGCCGAAAAACCTTGACAACAGCCTTTACCCCTATCAGAATGCCTCATTATGAAAAGAGACATCTACGCTGACCTGCTGACATGGAAGTCCTCTTCCAGACGAAAACCGCTTCTGTTGCAGGGCGCCAGGCAGACAGGAAAAACCTTCATACTGAAGGAATTTGGCCGCACTGAATACAGAAACACGGCCTACTGCAATTTCGAGGAGGACCCTGCTCTCGGAGATTTTTTTCAGAGGGACCTGGATCCGCAGCGAATACTGGCAGAACTCTCTGTCTATTTGAATCTGCAGATTCAGCCGGGAGCTGACCTGGTTATCTTCGACGAAATCCAGGTCTCAGATCGTGCCCTGAACTCACTGAAATATTTCGCTGAGAAAAAGAGCGATGTTCACATCGCTGCAGCAGGTTCTCTCCTTGGTCTGAAACTATCTGGTCCTGGGTCTTTCCCCGTAGGGAAAGTCAATTTCCTCCAGCTTTATCCGATGACTTTCATGGAATTCCTCGATGCCATGGGACAATCCAGATACCGAAACCTGATTGAACATATCGAAAAGATTGAGCCTCTGACCGAAGCGTTTCACGTCTATCTGATCGACATGCTTCGGCGCTACTATTTTGTCGGGGGTATGCCGGAAGCCGTAAGACACTTCGCCGAGAAAGGTGATGGACTGGAGACCCGAGAGATCCAGAAAGAAATCATCAAATCCTATGCCCTGGATTTTGCCAAACACGCCCCGGCAACTGACATTCCCAAACTGACGCTTGTCTGGGGTTCCATACCGAAGCATCTGGCAAGGGAAAACAAGAAGTTCGTTTTCTCTGCCGTTAGAAAAGGGGCGCGTGCCCGTGAGTTTGAAAACGCCCTGATGTGGTTGAATGATTCCGGCCTGATTCATCGGGCAGATGCTGTTCAAACCGTGAGACATCCCCTCGCGCACTATGCAGACAGCAGTTGTTTCAAAGTATATGCCCTGGACGTCGGATTATTAGGGGCCATGGCTGGGTCCCCGGTGGATCTGTTGGTGCATGGAGAGCGACTTTTCAATGAGTATGAAGGCGCCTTTGTGGAGAGTTATGTTGCACAGCAACTGGTTTCACATTTCGGGCAACCCCTGTATTACTGGCGGAGCAAGGGCGGCAAGGGGGAGCTTGATTTTCTCTGTGAATTTGCAGGTAAGATCTATCCTCTGGAGGTTAAGG
>JACNIU010000349.1 GCA_014382905.1 Desulfobacterales bacterium | reverse complement strand
ATCTATTCTGACATGTGAACGAATCGATTATAATCTAAGAGAATTACTCAGTTTAAAAAAACTCCAGGTATGGTATCTGTCCTCTGAAAAGATGTCAAGATAACTTAGCGTAAACACTTATTTCCTCGTCAGACGGCATATGCAATCCCACTCTTCTCCCGGAGCTACCGGCGGATTCTCCTTAAATACCCTACATCGCTGGATATAGACTTCTGATGGTGTGGTTTTGCCGTCCCGGACCCTTTCAATCTTGAGGGACTCGGAGAACCTGCTGATTGCCTGATCCCATTCCATGCTGAGGTAGTGCTGCATCCCTTCATCAAAAATCTTTACAAGATTTTGTTCCTCCTGAGTGAGGTCCCCTTTCATGGCCCAGACCTCATAGACCCTGACCGGCTCCGATTTTCCGACAACGGCGATGTTATCTATAAAGCGGGCCTCGATCATCTCGCTGACTCCCGCTTCCTGACCGTTTTCATCGGTAAATGAGGAGGCTAACGTATTCTCGCTGACCAGCATGTAAGCACCATACTGCTTCCCTGCTTCTTCAAGGCGCGCCGCCAGATTGACAGGGTCCCCCATCATCGTATAGTTCATACGCATGGAACTCCCCATGTTTCCCACAACGATCTCCCCGGTGTTGATTCCGATCCGCATCTTCATCTGGTGAACGATCCTGGGCCACCTGTCACCGGGCGCCCACTCCTCGGGCGGCAGCCCCTTGGTATTGCAATCGGGCTCATCGGGTTTCTGCTTTTCGTTTCGCCATTTTTCCCGGAGCTCACGGAGCCTGTTCTGCATGGCGACTCCAACCCGACACGCCCTTAGTGAGTGGTCCGGGATCTCCATCGGGGCCCCGAAAAAGGCGATAATGGCATCCCCTTCATATTTATCTAAAGTGCCCTTGTCTGCGATAAGGATATCTGTCATGTTGGACAGATACTCGTTGAGGAGTTCCACCAACTGGTGGGCGGTGAGTTTTTCAGAAAAGGTGGAAAAGCCCTGGATGTCGGTAAAGAAGGCCGTGATGGGTTTCGCTTCGCCACCGAGTGAGGGGATGGTCTTGCTCTTGTACATTTCGTCGATTAACTCCGGGGCAAGATAACTCGAGAAGGTAGCCTTCAGGAATTTCCTGTCTTTTTCCTCTGTCAAGACCTTGAAGACGACGATGCTCACAAAAATAATTGCGTTCGAAAACACGAGGGGCGTTGTGACCAGGAACAGATCGTGGGACCTGAAAAGGACTAATGCCGCTACAAAAGTGGCCAGGAAGAGCAAAACGAAAATAATGCTGCTGATCCGGATATTGGTTAAGACGTAAAGGAAACTGCAACAAAGGCAGATCCCCAGGAGAAGCAGGAAATCAAGGCGGGGGATATCTGTTGAGGTTCTCAGCGGATGTTGGGTGACAACCGTATTGAAGGCATTCATGATAATGTTTACGCCGGTCATGGCGCCGTAGGGCGTCTGCCGGACATCGCCGAGCCCGGTGGCATTGGCTCCGGTAAAGACAAACTTGTTATAATACCTGTCAAACTGCTGCCGATACGACTCTGTGAGGGCAAGGAGTATCTGTTTTATACTGAGGAAGTATGCTGGATCCTGTCCGATTTCCTTCCCAAAATCAGGATACATTTCAATGAGGCTGTTGAGCATCCCTGGTTTTGGATCGACATTTGCAAAGAAGAGATAGTAGAAAAAATACTTGCCGGGTCCAGGATGCCGGTTCATATATTGTCGCAGCCGCGCATCATCCTCTATCTGTTCGCCTAATTCCTGTCTTGCCTGCTTGTATATATCTTGAGATTTTTTCACGCACAGCCTGAAAAACCAGTTCTCGAGATTCCGGGCGTCATACCCTTGTTCCAGCGCACCGGAATTGTTGAGAGGTGGGATGTCGGGCAGGGAATCAAGGGCATATACATCGACGTAGCTCCCGGTAGGGATGGTATGATGGCTTTGCGGTTTACCTGTGTCAGGGTCCAGAAACAGTCGTTGCTCACTCCCTGCATAGTTGATGCGGAAGAGGCCGGGCACGGGCGTTTTGATTTCAATATCCTTTTCAGTGTAGAAAATGAGGTCAATCCTTTTTGAGTGGACACGAAGCGCTACGTCGTAGATTTCCCATCCGTCCAGAATCTGAAGGCTCTTATCTTCTTTTTGCAGCACCCTGAGAGGAAAATAGGGCAGTTTCTCGACGTCCTCGGGATACAGGGCAACCTGGCTTACCAGAAAGTTGTACAGGTTCTTGTTGTAACGGTAGCTTTCCGGTGGCTTCGGATTCCTGATCCGTTCGGCAATGGTTCGAAAGTCGATAACCGAAATTCTTTCCTGGTCCGTATTTGTGTCGAGCACCGGGACCTTGGCAGACTTAAGGGTTACTTTGCTCGGCCCTATGATCACGTCGCCCATTTCAACGTAATAATATCGCTGGAGGAGGGACAGTACCACCGTGAAGATGTTCCGGTATGAACCGTTATTCATCTGATAGGTATAATAGAGCGGGAAATACCGGATGACCCCATCGTCGTCCCTCACCACGTTGATGACCACGGGATGAGCATTCTCCACGTAACCGCCGAGAATAGGCTCGAGGGAATGAAATACAATTGGGCTTTTGTTATTGCTTACCGGCTGGGAACGGCCCTGGATAATCGATTCGTTAAACAGGATGCGGGCCTGGTAGTCTTCCGGGAGGTCCGGGCGGGGATTCTCTACCAACTGGAGGTCCAGATAGACATTGTCGTATTTCTTGAGGCTAACTTCGAACTCCTTGTCCATCTTTACAAAGGCGCTTTCTACTTGACGCCGGGTCTGAGGGTCGAGGTCGGTTTTTTCGGATAAGTAGTCGGGAATCGATTCCGGCTTAATAAACATAATATCAAACATCACGGTTTCTGGAGAAAACTGTTCGATTTTGTCAAGAAACCCGGCGTGGACATAACGCTTCCATGGCCATTTGCCGATGGCGGCAAGGGATTTCTCGTCGTAGCCCAAGAGGATTGCCCGATTGGAGACGCGCCGGTTGAATTCGTTGACACCGGGCTCACGCACATAATAGAATCCATTGAGCAGACTGCGCTCCATGCTGGTGAAAAGCGTTGTCTGGGCGGATATGAATTGGATCAGGCAGAAGGTAAGAAGGCCGACGATGAGTGAAAGAAGAATTTTTTTGACCACTGGACTTCCTCACAAAAAACACAGGGTTGTAAGATCGCGGCTTTTGGATGTCGGGTGATTTTCTCCCATAGGCGGATGATATTGTACTGAAAAACCTTGATATTATACCATACGATACGATGAGGTTTCAATTTTTTAATTGAAATGCTGTCTGAGTATGGGTAAAAACATGTGGTACAGTGGTCAAATAGTTGGTTAACAAGGTCTGTATGGAGGTCGGCAATGGACGAGAAATCGATTCTTGTGGTGGATGATGACCCCAAGATCACGGAGATCATAAGGGACATACTCGAGTCTCTTGGCTACTCCTGTCAGACCGCCGGAGATGGCCTGGCGGCCCTGGATCTCATCAAGAGAGAAGGTTTCGACATGGTCATTTGCGATATCCGGATGCCAGGGATGGATGGCCTGGAGGTAATGGCCGAGGCACAGAAAATAAGAACAGGTTTGCCCTTTATTATACTTACCGGCTTTGTCGAGGAATACGTATACGATCAGGTGATCAAGGCAGGTGCCCATGATTTTATCAGGAAGCCGTTTACTACAAATGAGATAAAGACCAAGATTGACCGGATCCTGAACGAACGCCGGCTGGCCGAAGAAAACAGGTCTTTACTTGAGGCACAGGTCAGTCTTGATAAAAAACTGTCCACCGTGCTCAGTGTTGCCAGAGACCTGAGTTCAGAACTCGATTTTGATCGGCTATTTCCCCTGGTTATCAGCAAGGTGACCGAGGCCATGAAGGCCGAAAGGACCAGCC
>JACNIU010000406.1 GCA_014382905.1 Desulfobacterales bacterium | reverse complement strand
TCTTGGCACTTTCCCAATCCGTATGAATATTGAGGTTGCTCCACATACTGAAAAGGCGCATGTCCTCAAAGCTAATCTCTTTTCTCACCGGAGGCAGTTCCTGCCCCACTTCAAGATTTCTGGTGGCTATGGTCATGATTTATCCTCCCCAGTCCCATCTTTGTTGTATTTGGCTGCACTGGAGGGAGGGACATGCAAGAACCCCAAACCAGCAGCCTTCCTCACCCGCTCATCTTCAATCATGGCATGGTTCCTGGTGCGCATTATTTCCACGCCATCTTCATCAACAATCAGCGATTCAATAACGATATATCCTCTCCCCCGTTTTTCATATTTGTCCACGACCTTGGTTGTAATACGCGCCGGCTTGCCCAAAGGAAGTGGATTGATAAATTCGGTCTCCTGCACAGCATGAACAAAGCCAAAAGGGTATTGGTAGCGGTGCATAGTGGCCTCCATGGGCGCGTCGTCCAGCAGGGGATGATAAGTGATGGGGCCTCCCCAAGGCGACTCACGAGAATACCAGGGGTTTTCTTCCTTAAGTGCCGCCAGGAACCTCCCCTGCATATCCTCATCAAAAACAACCTGGAGTTCGGGCATCTCCTCACCTACCTCCATTTTCTCAAAGACCATCACAGGTCCTTCTACCTTGGCTCTCAATGGCATTGGCTAACCTCCTTCCGTCATGAATTACGAGTGGAATAGATTGAATGGTTCACGTTTTAGGCCTCATGCGCCTTTGTGTCTTGGATATTGATACCGTGTATGAGCTTTTGCAAATCCAATGAGGGTTGCTCAGTTTGGGTTATGTTCCGAAGAACTCTATTTTCATTTTAACAAGGCCGCATGTCAAATCACTCCGATTTTCATTCAAACTCCGAAGCCTCGGCAGAGACCATCGATTCAAGGTTCTTGCATGATATTTTTCATGGCAGATTAGCCAAAATTCAGGCTGACAGCAAGAACACTGCCAAACCTATACTTGAACAGGAGCGACCCAAATATGAACCGGTCCTGCGAACAGTTTACCACAAGGTGCGGGCGACTGCAAACCGCTTGATTGGAACGATTTTGATGCGTTTTCTGATCAACACGGGCGACTGAGAATGCAAATTTAAAGTCGGCAGGCTTCTTGCGCCCCTGAAGCTTTCATCTGGATATCCCAAACATTCAGCGTCACCAAAAATTACAGATATCTGCCATGGAGCTCGATCTTTTGATGTTAAAATATGATGTGATATCGATTAGATGGACCTACAAAAATTGGTTGCCGGGGTGAAAGCTTTATCGGCGTCCACCCTGAATTGATTTAGATACTTGATGGATCTTGGCTTTACACCATTGCCAAAATCGTATACCGGAAAATCGGAGTGGCCATGAGATCCTCCGATCCTTCTCTTATCGTGGAATGACCGGTAGAATTATGTGAGAGGGGTACTGGTCGTTGTGAAAAACGGTTTGTCGGGCAGCGACTAACTCACTGCTATCCCTGCCCAGTTCCCCCGTGTTGGGATTCCGGTCAAAGCGGGGAAAGTTGCTGCTTGAAATCTCTACACCTATTCGATGCCCCGCAAAAAACAGGTTGCTGGTGGCCCAGAGGTCGATTTCATACTCGTATACCTCTTCAGGTTTAATCAAAGATAGATCCTCATAACCATTCCTGTATCTGGCTCGGATGATGCCGTCCAACAGATTGTAGATGCGGCCATCCGGAAATACGTCCACCAGCTTAGCCGTGAAGTCCGTATCCGTGGCTGATGAGGCGGCAAAAAGCCTGACTTTGACCGGACCGGTAACCTCCACTTCTTTTTCGAGAGGTTCGGTGGTATAGACCAGGATATCATCCCGATTTTCCAGAGTTGTCTGGTCCACGGGCCCTCTAATGTGGTTAGCCGCCATCAGAATATTCCCACCCCTGGTTGGCACCGGGTTGTGAGGGTCGTAGGTGAAACGGTCAGGCTCTTCTCCAACCGGCATTACCGTGGACAAATGCCCGTCCCCATGCCTGGCATTGGCCTTGCCCCCGCTGTGAAAGTAGTAGTTGGTATATTCTGTGCGAGCAAGGGGCCACTCCTGCTCGTCCCGCCATTGGTTTTTACCCATTATAAAGATCTTTACCGGCGCCTCATCCGTAATGCCGTTTTCAATTCCCTTTAGCCAGTAATCAAACCACTGAAGATGCAAAGTGGTCAAGCCCCTTTTTAACTCGAGTAGTAAAGAAGATGTGGAGAGTCCATAATCCAACTCCCCTACGTAAGGAAGAAAACCGGCATGGGCCCAGGGGCCGATCATCAGTCGGGTCTCGTCTCTGGCCAGGTCACTGCCGCCGGTATTTTTGATTCCCCGGAAATGCTCGAGGTTCTGCCCTAACAAGGCATCGTTCCATCCAGCCACGCAAAAGGCAGGGACCTTCAGCTGGTCGCCCTTGAACCTCACACTGATGTCTTGATGAAACTCGTCATAGCGGTCGTGGTCAAGGATATCTTTCATGAACCGTGCGAAACCGCCACCAAGATCAAACCAAGGGGCCTCCTTCAGGGGAATGGAAGAATAGACCAAGTCATCGAGATTATCGATATAGTGAACCAGGCGCAGAAACTCCTCGATCATATCCGGCTGGTCCTTTTTGGCCTTGAGGATGGCATCTGGGCCAATGGCGCCCAGTGCCCAGTAAAAGGCAAGGCCCAATTCAAAGGCTCCCCCTCGATAGAGGAACACATCTGTTCCCCAGGTCACGGGAAAAATGGTCTTCAAGTGAGGAGGATGCAGGAGAGCCGCCTGAAACTGGGTCATGCCCATGTAGGATAAACCGAACATGCCCACATTATCGTCGGAGTACGGCAATGTGGCGGCCCATTCCACGGAATCATATCCGTCCCTGAACTCATCCCGATACATGTAGTAGGGGCCACCGTCAGAGGCAAAGCGCCCACGGACGTCCTGAATGACCACTACATACCCCGCATGAGCTGCGGTTAAGGGATCCAGAACCATGGTGACATAGGGCAGAAATTCTTTGTTATAGGGTGTTCGCTGCAAAAGTACCGGGTATTTCCCCTTTTTGACCGGCCGGTAGACATCTGCCCTCAATACGGTCCCATCTCTCATGGTAGCCGGGACGTTACGCTCCATAATGATTTCACTGACTGTTTCACTCACAGGACCTTCCTCCCTCTTCAGTTGTTCAAACCCCTTGTCCCAAAAGCACCGTTGGCCATATGGAGCCCGGCCGCCCATGGGACAGGAGGATGATTTCCAAGAAACCTAGTCCAGACTGATCCAGTCCACACATGGCCTGCGGGACGTAGTTGACTTTGTTGACTTATTCCCACTTTGAATGCCGAATTTCTTACCTCACGTTTTGCCAGGACCACAAAATACAAAACCCCGTTCTCCTCTTGTCCAGAGTAACGGGGTTTGCGACGCGCAGAACACCATTTTAAATCCTCTTTCCATATCAGCGGGTTGAAAGAAGAAGCCTGCTTTGGGAATGCTGCTGAATGTTGTTTATACTTAACTCCTCTAAAAGTCAATGGAAACCGGGCACGTTAGCCAGTGACCACGATGTGGCATATACGTATTATAGCAGACCAGTTTGTCAAATACGGTCACAACTCAGGAACTTTTTTTCAGAAAATGCATTTTTTTTGATATTTTTTTGGAAAGGAGATTGCTATTTTTGTTGATAAACTGATCGTTTTTATGTTTAAGTGTTCAGAATTGTATTTCATGGAGTTCACGGGGGACCCAGATTTTGTTCTCTGTGGTCTCGGAGGGCTCGGACGAACGAACTGAGTGGACGAGAAGAATTTTTTCAGGAGGATTGTCATGGCCAGGGGGTATAGCAATGGAATGGAAGTGTAGGGGGATCGAACTCCCCAAGATGTAGGCCATGCCAAGTTCTTGCCAGAGCTGTGACCTGGCAAAGCATCTTTCCTTTTCCCGTTTCAATTAAAT
>JACNIU010000105.1 GCA_014382905.1 Desulfobacterales bacterium | reverse complement strand
TCTTTCCCTTACCAATTTCATTGCACTGTATAAGTCTGCCCTGTTGTTGGCGTAATAGGGGACGTAGCTAATTATTAAACTTACCGGGGAGCGGGCACTGCTTCATTATGATCTTTTTGCGATTAGCAGGGTTCTTCCGACGGTAAGATGCAAAGCGCGCTAAGCCTATTTTTCCTGATCCGTTTTCCTTCTAATCGTAAGGCCATGGCAAGCGGAAGATCCATGTTGTAATGTTTGGCAATGTATTCCATGTCCCGGCCCTGGGCAAGCAAATTACCAATATTGCCAAAATTGGCATTTCCGATAATTTCTGATACGCGATTTTGGCTCAACCCCACTGTTTCTGAGATCTTTTCCTGAGGCCATCCAAGACAATGTTTAATCCACAGATTTCGCAGATTTCATAGATTACTCCAAGCAGCCCAGATGCCCCACAAAAAATCTCGCGCCCCAGTACGATTTTCCGAACCTACGGGGTAAACAAAGGCGCAAAGTTTTTAAAGATTTGCAACCATTCAATCCAATCTGCGGTTAGCTGCGCAAATCTGCGTCCCATTCAACTCAAACTGTAGCGCCTAACCGCACAGCCCAACAATTTCAGATCTTTTTGCCTTTGTCAATGCTTAGGGTGCCCAAGAATAACTCTTCCCATTTTCGCATCTCATCTTTGATTTAGGGGACATCCTTCACTAATTATACTTTTATTTTCTTACGTGTTAGAAGAAGAAAGAAATTTTAAAGGACTAATGACTAAGGGGGATGGGTGAGGTTGGTTAAGAATAGGAAGAGAGGCTTAAGTAGGCGCTAATAGGTGTAGTTCAGATTCGGAAGCGAGTTTTATGGCGATAAGTCTATTTTTTTCTCTGTCTTTGGGCCAATCAACGATATTTGCATGTCGGTGATGTGGATGTAGTTTTGGATCAACCCTTAATTGTTGTTCCATGATTCTTGAGGCCAAGATATCTGCCCATCCTTTTATGGGCTTTTTTTTCTTTGGAGCAACAAAGCGTTTTCCCAAATCATAGATTTTTTCATCATTTAGTGAAATAGTTCTATAGACCGATGTTTCTCCGTCCTTGTTTGGCATGAATGCGTTATGCCTTACCGATTCGTCTGAAGGCCTGTAATAGTCTTTCCCCGTTACAAAACGGCATATAGGTTCTGACGCAGCCACCTCCTTTCCCAACATAACTCTCCTCAATCCAATAAGCGTTGGATGTTATTGATAACCGACCGCGGAAACCGATCAGAAAGGTGCTCAAAACCATGGGTTTCACTGTGGCTTCCAAACAGTCCTGCATACGAAATCCTCTCTCTACCTCCGACGCTTATTACGAAAACATGTTTCCTGTCCTTATACCACTCAAATGCAATTTCTCCGGTGGGTTCGGGCATGACTTCGGGTAACGGAAAATCTTGAGGGAGCAAACGAATGATTTCTATAGCTTCGAAAAATGTTTTGTCGGATATGGGCATACCATCGTAACTATCCCAGTCTTGCTCAGAGCATTCGTGGTACACCCTATATACCTCTGGATACAATTGGATCTTATCATTTTCAAAACCTTCAGCTCCCGACCTTAAACGCAGAGGCTCTTCATCACTGCAATCATCGGGTTGTTTTGGCATATCGAAAGGCAAGATGATATCCGGGTTTAAGATAGCCACATTGACGACGGTAGCCAAGGAGGTGGGCTTCATTACAGCATCTTGTGTTCGTTGGGCATCGGGAAAACCCTGTGCCTCGAAAAATGTTGCTGACCGAAATGGCGCATTGTAGTAACTGTTATCATTTTGGTATGCGTCTTCTTCTTGATATCCTTTTTTAGCACCAAGAAAATATTCGGTGATGAATTCATCATCTTGTGGGTATATATAGTTCAGTTTAAGCACTTGGCGCCCCTTATTTCTCAAAGTATAGTCTGAGAATATTTTTTAGTTCCAGAGGTATTTCATTAAAGTATTTCACTATTTGACCATCGGAAAAGTTTTCATCTTGGGCTTCATTCAGTGAGAGCGTGTTTAAGTCATTGGTGACCAATATTGCGGGGGCTGTCTCATCATCTCCGGTTTTGATCGGCAGGAACTTTATTCTTACCCACGAATTGATGTTAAAGCCCTCCCATGGGTATTTTTTTAAAGAATGTATCTCGAACCGTTTCGCGTTATAAAATGGCCGATTTTCGCTTATTTGGCTCTTGCTGCAAAACCGTTCCAAAATATAATTTAGGGCATTGTTTCCAATCCACGACCTCTCCGTCACAAAGCCGAACCTCTGGACCCTCAGCGAAAGTTTTTTTTGATATTCGCCGAAAAACATGGAGGCGACTGAAGAAAAATCCTCTTCAGATATCCTTTCTTTAGTTGAGGCAGGATCAACCGTGTATAATAGATTGGTACGTTGCAATGATATATTTAAGCCCCATTTGTTGTCGGTAGATCCGAACAGTATCCTTGGTACTTCAGGAGGAGCATTCTGTGGTATCGGCAAAATACTGGGTTCTTCGCCTACATATTTCCCTATAATGCTGACGACGAGATTAGCAAATTTCAAGGAACTCGGAATAGTCAGTTCGGGGGTAAAGACGCTTGCCAGGAATTTATTACTTTTGAAATCTAACATCTTCGATAATCCTTTCTTCGTAGGACATAATGAGGCTGCCCTGTCCGACTGGTATCAGCCTCTCCGATATTAGGATCTCTATTGCTATATATAAGAACTTCATATCACATTTCAATACATTATAATTTTAACTTAGATCACAAATTGGTGCTTTTGTCAAGATAACTGATCCTATGTTTTTGAAATATGTGCAACCGCCCCAGAATTTTAAGAAAAACCCACCCGAAGTTAGGGGAAGATTTTCAGCGACAGAACGTTCTCGCAGGAATAGGGGACGTTGTCGCTATTCCACTATTCTCAAACCGTATTTTATTTCACTTCAAGGTTGAACAGGTCATCGAAGTCAACAACGATCGCGCAGTTCTCTTGCTCGCTGCGTTTTGGAAAGCTAAGAAGGCAGATATTCAGGAGCGGGCCGTTTATCAGAGTAGCTTCACCAGAGTTGCAACAATGGCGATGGAGGCGGCTAACATGGCTCCGAGCCGAAGTGTTAGATCGTGTTTGAGGCGGAGTTCCATCTCTTTCAGGTCCCGCTTTGTGGCGAGCTTTTCTTCAATGATCTCGGCAAAGGCCTCCGCTTGTACTTCAGCCTGCTCTTCAGTAAAGCCAGCTGCTTTCAGCTTTTTGGCGTAGGCAAGAGTATTAAAGGTTGTAGTGGCCATGGCAAACCTCCCAAGGTTAGGATAAGCGTTTATTGATTCCGAGTCAACTGTTTTTGCTTACGGGCCGGTTTGTGACCATTTCCTGAACCTCTTGAAACGCGCCTCACTATTCGGCTCAAAAAATCTAATTATTTTATATCATTGAGGAATAGGGAACGTAATAGGGGACGCAGCCAATTATTAAACTTTCCGGGGAACGGACGCTGCTTCATTATGATCTTTTTGCGATTAGCAGGGTTCTTCCGACGGTAAGATGCAAAGCGCGCTAAGCCTATTTTTCCTGATCCGTTTTTCCTTCTAATCGTAATGTCCAGGATTGCGATCAATAATCTCAATAAGTTCAAAGGACAAAAAACCCAGGCCCTTTACTTCACATTGAATATCAGGTTTTGGAGGAGTATTTTTTTTGATAGAGTCAATAATAATTTGCAGACTGGATACCTTAGCAAAAGCCTTGAAAATGGTAATTTCTCTCTTTTCATGACGATCAGCCATTACTTTGCCCTCATAACGTTCGGCGCGGCTAACCGGCTGGGAAAAGCCACCAGGTTTTTCCCAGTCCGTGTTCAGCCGCTTGTTATGCCTTAATTTCATTTATTGGCAATATTTGTTTGCCGTGTCGAATCGTGAGAATGGATATTTGTTTGGTTTCGATACGATAAATGATGCGGT
>JACNIU010000276.1:2830-3958 GCA_014382905.1 Desulfobacterales bacterium | reverse complement strand
AAGAAAAAAGTCTTTGTGCAAAATGCACTGCGTGCCCTGAAAGCGTTGCACCGGCCTATAATATTCGACTCATCAGCTTTGTGGCCCTGGTGGGGGGATCAGCGCTCGATTTTGAAATACCCCAGATGATTTCAGACGCGTTGATTGAATACGGGGTGGTTACCGGCAGAGCCAACATTCGGGGAGTTGAAGGCCCCCGGAATGCAGTTGCCACAGGGCTTGTTCTTGCTCACGCGGAAAAGGAAGGCGGGTAAACCCCTGGTGAATGCTGATTTTTTTATGATGGATGAAAAGCCTTCTGTCCGGATCTTAGCAATTCAGCCCGTTGTCGAGGATGTTATTAAATATGTTCTCTGGGGCTTGGAAGAGGAGGGAATTCCTGCGGGCGTTCGGGAAGTACCCGGTGGATCTGCAAAGGTTCTGGCCAAACAGGCTGCTGACGGCTCACAACTCAATGTGGGAATCGGCATTGATGCAACTAAGCGGTTAATTGTTCTGCACCATCGGGACTTGCCGAGTGAGACGCCTTTATTTTCATTAACCGCCGTCGAGTTTCAAGGCCCACAGTTGCGTCGCCTGGGAGCAAATGCCGCCAGACTCGTAAAGGGGAACCCACTTCATTTTCAGGATGAACCCATGCACGGTGGGGAGTCTGAGCTTCCTGCCAAATTTCAACAGAATGAATTGGAAATTCCGTCTCAACAGTCTCTGGATCGATTAGAGGAATTGATTGTCCGTATTGTGACAGAAATTCTGAATAACATTGAATAATAGGTGAAACCCATGAAAAAGCAAAGCCTCGGATTGATTGAAACATGGGGATATGTACCGGCTATCGAGGCTGCAGATGCCGGAACCAAGGCAGCCGACGTTACTCTGCTTGGCTATGAGCGCGCACGAACAGGTCTGATAACGGTGAAGTTCGTCGGTGATGTGGCGGCAGTCAAAGCAGCGGTTACCGCCGGTTCCGCGGCAGCCGAAAAGGTAGGAAAAGTAGTGGCCGTGCATGTAATCCCCAGACCGGATCGCCAGCTTCGCATTGGTCCGCCTGATGGACCCCAATCTCCCGAGAGAAAAGCGGATAAGCCCATGCCTCCGGCACCACCGGCAGAGGAGAAAAAAGAAGGT
>JACNIU010000276.1:0-2680 GCA_014382905.1 Desulfobacterales bacterium | reverse complement strand
GGCAAAGCCGGCTGCAGCCCCGAGGGAGAAAAAGGCTGTAGGCAAAGCAGCACCGGATGCGCCTCCCCGAAAAGAGCCGAAAAGATCGAGGGCGCGACCATCAGGAAAAAAGGTAAAACAAAATAGCGGGCCTAAATGAATCAAAGGATAAGGTTCGTACAAACAGTTGTATTTATTGAATCGATTCCTTAATACAAAATATTATCGCTTTTAAAGAACAGACTTAACCTTACCAGAGGAGTACAAAATGGCAGAACTTCGTACATATATCTATTTGGATCGCCTGCAACCCCAGTACGCAGCTTATGTTGGGGCCAACGCCAGAGGGTATATCCCTGTTCCGGGTATGGCCGCGATACTTATGGAAGTTTCCCCGGGAGTGGTGATCAACAAGGCGACGGATGCGGCAGTAAAAGCAGCCAATATCCGTCCGGGACTCATGGTGGTGGAGCGGCACTTTGGCGTTTTGGAATTTCACTCAAAGGCGCAGGCGGAAGTAAAACACGCAGGCCTTGCTGCGCTCAAGGCACTGGGCTTGACAATCAATGATCGGGTCAAACCTGAAATATTGAATTCCCAGATCATTCACAAGGTGAATGCCTATCACGCCCAACTGATCAATGTCGCCCGCCTCAGTTCCATGCTGCTGCCAGGGCAGGATCTGTACATCCTCGAAGTTCATCCTGCCGCCTATATTTCACTGGCAGCAAACGAAGCTGAGAAGAACTCCAGGGTTACCCTTGTGGACTGCAGAACCTATGGCGCAGTGGGGCGCTTGTACCTCGGCGGAACTCAATCTGATGTCGAACGGGCGGCAGGCGCTGCAGAAACGGCCGTCAGCAGCCTGACCGGCAGAGAAAAGTAAAACGGGTAGTAATCGTGCCTATAAACGATTCTGCAAATCAGCGGATAGCAGACTTTGACGCGGCTTTGACTTTAAACGGCAACCAGCCGCCCGAAGGTCCCCTGTATACCGGGGTTGATCTTGGTACCGCCTATATCGTCACTGCGGTGGTGGATCGTCTGGGAAATCCTGTGGCAGGAGCCCTTACGCACAGCAAGTCCAGCGTCAGGGACGGATTGATTCTGGATTATGTCGGAGCCGTTAATATTTTACGTCAGCAGGTGGCAATGATTCGAGGCGCCGGTTTTTCTCTTCAAGCTGCAGCAGCGGCCTATCCACCCGGAACAGTCGGGCGGAATGCCAAAGCGTTTGGGAATGTT
Organism: Desulfobacterales bacterium; assembly: GCA_014382905.1. GTDB lineage: Bacteria > Desulfobacterota > DSM-4660 > Desulfatiglandales > Desulfatiglandaceae > JACNIU01. The sequence continues at coordinate 1,456 of JACNIU010000276.1, read as the reverse complement.
CTGGATTCCGTGCGCCTGGAGGTTGTGGGATTGATTGATGAGCCCACGGCAGCCTCCATGGTGCTGGGGATCACTGATGGTGCTGTCGTGGACATCGGCGGCGGTACAACCGGCATCTCCGTGATTAAAGATGGTAAAGTGGCCTATACCGCTGATGAACCGACGGGAGGAATTCATGTGGATCTGGTTCTTGCGGGGCATTACAAGATTCCGGATTATGAGGCAGAAAAGATGAAAAGGGATCCTGAACGCCAGTCTGAGATTCTGCCCCTTATAACACCGGTTTTCGAGAAAATGGCAAGTATCGTCCGGAAACACCTTAAGGGGCATCAAGTCGGAACCCTATACCTTGTGGGCGGAACAAGCTGTTTCCCTGGAATTGAAGCTGTTATGGAGATGGAAACACATCTGCCAGTTTCGCGACCTGACAATCCGCTGCTTGTGACCCCTTTAGGCATAGCTCTAAGTTGCTTAGAACAATCGCATAATTTCCGAAACGCGTAATCATGAAGGATGAAAAGATACAACAGCTTGTAATCGAAGTAATTAGCAGACTGGCGCAACGCCTGGGCGCCGACGGCCGCCGCGGAACTTTAATCGCGATATTTACCGGTGCAACCGCTGCATTCAGCGAAGCGATAGGGCAGGTTCGCAGCCTGGTCCTTGACGGTTACAAGCTTGAACTGGTTTTTTCACAATCCGCCGAAGAACTTTATGGCAAGGTTGTGAGGGATCGGTTGGCAGGTTTCCCTCACATTATGCCGGTGGACGCCTCAAAATGGTTCACTGCATTAAAAAAGGCTCATGCAATCGTCGTACCGCTTTTAAGCGTGAATACGCTTTCAAAGGCGTCCATGCTCATTGCAGACAATGTGCAATGCAATCTTATAGTGCATGCACTCTTTATGGGCAAGGCGGTTATTGTTGCCCAAAACGGCGCCCATCCAGATGGGGGACACTGGGGCCGAAAGCATGGGCCTCACAAACTAAGCCCTGTTCTCAGGAAAAGCCTTCTGAACAGATTACAGACCCTTAATGATTATGGATGTCATGTGATTGACACTGCCAATCTCAGGCAATCAGTAAACGCCATTATCGCTGATGGCCGGGGCTCAAAAGTGTATGAAAATAATAACATACGGACCCTGCGTTCAATACTCAACCATTCGGGGAAGATGGTCACTGCCGCCGATATTCGCCACGCTCACCGCATGGAAACAGATTTAAGCGTGTCGCCCGAATCTTTGATCACGCCGCTTGCACGCGACCTGGCCATGCAATACGGCGTGACGCTACTAATGGAAGATAAGACATGACCGTCAACAAGGAGGAATAACCGTTATGTTGATTGCACAAGTAATCGGAACCATTGTTGCCACTCGCAAACATGAACTGCTTGTCGGCAGTAAGATACAGGTGGTTCAGCCTTTGGAATCCCGGGGTGAGAAGCCAAGGG
>JACNIU010000090.1 GCA_014382905.1 Desulfobacterales bacterium | reverse complement strand
AGCTTTTTAGGGAATCTCTCCATCTCTCAAAAACGGCATCCATTAGCCAAACCTTTCTTAAAACCAGCCTCAGTTCTTCGGTAGGGGGACGCCCATGCATTCATGCGTTTCTTTCATTTTTCCGATTACAGAATCTGGTGTCACATCTTGTCCAATTAGGAACGTGGGGGACGTTGTTACCTTCTGACTTTATTTGACACTACGTTTATGCACAAATGGGGACAAATTCTTTGCCGATTTCTCAATGCCTATCAAATTCGGATCTCGGTATTCTTGCCTGCCGAAGAACCTCGTTCAGTAAGGAATCGGTGATATCCTGTGATTTATGAGGATTTGGAATTCGAACCTTAAGCGCTCCCCTCGCCATAAATTGATGCGTGTAATGGGGATAATGGGGGACGCTGTTACCTTCTGACTTTATTTGGCACGGATTTCACTGATGACACTGTTTTTTCTTTTTGTTGTTGCACTAAAATTCAGGCACCTGAATTGTTAGTGCACGCAATCCTTCGGAGGACCTATAATTAAATGTAATGGGGGAAGTTGGTAGTTTCGTTAGTTTATTCCAAAATCTTCTTCTTCCGCTCGGTTCGGGGACACTCCAGTTGGGGGACCTGGCTGAATCCGTTGAATCGCAGGGATGACCGGATCCGCTTGAGCAGCTCCGCCCGGGTGAGGGTCCCCTGGGTTTCTCTCAAACGTTTGAATGCAATGGGGGACGTTGGTGCTTTTGCTGCTTTATTTGGCAATATCTCTCAAATCTGAATATTTGTCAATGGCTTTTTTGCCCCGCACTGAACAACGACCTGCATTTTCCCGATTGATAGACAAAGCACGACTAACTTCGGAAGTTTGTGGTGTAATGGGGGACGTTGTTACCTTCTGACTTTATTGGGCATAATGCAATAGTTTTTCATCGTTGTCAATCAGTTTCTTCCCACGCTCTATGCACCGGCTCACACTCTTTTCACTCAAATGCAAATATTCCGCTATGTCTTTACCACTATTCTTTAACTCCATCCCTGCCAAATAGCTAATAATTGCCCTGGTATTGCTGATTTTCTCTGTTCGTTTAGAGGATATAAGTTCCTTGAGGTCCACTCCTTTGTCTTTCGTCACCCTCTTTGCCAATTCATCTAAAGAAATCTGCGCATTAATGCATCTCTCAAAGACCTCATTGGCTCTATCCAAAGCCTGCATAACAAAATCCCCACTGCCAAGTATCCTCGCGTCTCCCTTTTCCCGTTCTTCTGCTTTACGCCCGAGAAGGCCCGCCGCATCTCCACCAGCGCTCCTGACAAGACCGCCGCCTTGAAGATCCTCACGGATGCCCTGTTTGATCCCTTTCTCCACGAACTCTCGATACCTCTTTATAGCGGCTCTTTTGGTTTCGCCGAAGTGGAGGAGGATATCTTCGATGGTCTTTTCGGCTAAAGACGTTTTTTGGCACCCCGGTTGAACACCCTGAAAGGGGACCCGGTTCAACGGGGCAGGCGGATTACGCTGATTACGCTGATTTTTGTTGTCTTTTTCAGTTTCCGGACGAAACTGAAAAAACAATCCGCTTTCAGCGGAGGGGGCGCTGGGTGCTTTCTGGCTGCTGACTTCCGACTTCGGATCACTGACCTCTAGTATTAGAGGATTCTTACTGCGACCAAGGATGGCGCTATGGCCGGTCCAGGGATATTTGTCGAGCTCTTGGAGATCCTTTACCAAGCCGGCTCTCAATGGATTCAGATGGATGTAACGAATGAGCTCCAGGAGGTAGGCGTCTTCCTCGCACACAACGGATTTGTACCGGTTCTGGAAGAGGTGGCCTGCGCGTTTGTGTCTTTTGTTGAAGGTCACGGCGTATCCGGTCATTAAGCGGCGCATGACTTTGCTGAGTGGGATGGGGCCTGTTCGTAAAAGGAGATGAAAATGGTTCGGAATCAGGGCCCAGGCGTAGCACTGGGTTTGGGTCTCTTCGAGGATGATAGCGAATCTTTCCAGGAAAGACTCGCGGTCCTTGTCATCGCGGAAGAGCTTTCGTCGTTCTATTCCCCGGGCCATGACGTGTTGGAGAAGGCCGGGGGCGTCTAATCTGGGTTGACGGGGCATGGCTTATCTTTTTTTGGCACCCTGGTTAAATACGCTGCGCTCGTCACTTCGTGAATTTAACGGGGCACGGCGGATTTCACGGGTTTTGGTTTGAACCGCTAAGGCGCTAAGGGCGCGAAGAGGTTTTTTTGTTGGTTTGTTTTGATCCTGGAAGAAAGACCCCAGTTAAATACGCTTCGCTGTCATGGTCATGAATTTCACGGGGCAGGTTCAGGATCAGGACACACCAAGCCCTGACGGGTGATTATTGCTTTCTTTTTTCATGTTCACTCCCAGGCATCTACTTTGATCATTTCCGGTGAAATGTTTTTCTTCAGCAAGTTTCCGGTCAAGGCTTGAATCATCGCGGGGGGGCCTGCTATGTAATAGGTTGTTTCTTGGGGATTCTTCAATTGGTTCCAGATCGCATCGAGAGACAAGAAACCTGTGAAGAATTCCGGTGCTTGTCCTTTGGTTGAGCCGCTTTTATTCTTATCGTCGGTCTCAACGAAGTAAGAAGCATGAAAACCGTTATTGGCGCCTGCCTTGGCAGCGATTATGTCCCGATAAAGCAAGAGCTCCGGTTTGCGGACGCCATAGGCCAAAAAGATGTTGTTATGAAATTCATTGCTAAGCCCATCTATGAAAGCGATGAATGCGGTTATCCCGGTGCCGCCGGCCGGAAGCGCCACATTGTTTGCATCCTGGATCACGAAATCGCCATAGGGAAGCTTTACCCAGACCATGCTGCCTGGGGTAAGTTCATTTTCCATGCGGGCGGTGTAGCGTCCCTTGACGGAATAGGCGATCTTTGGATGATCCCTTTGGGCAGGGGAACTGGCGATGGAAAAGACACGGGATTCGGGCCAAAAACCGCTGGGGTCGTAGTCATCGAGCGTCAGGTGGAGGAACTGGCCGGGCTTGAAGCGGGGTACGGGCCGCTCGGGCGCAAGATCAACGGTATAGACGTGATCGCCGTGATCGGTGATTTTATTTACCAGGCAACGAAGTTTTTGCGGGGTGGCCATTATTGTGCGTGGGCTCTAATCGGCATATTCTCGATGTTAACGTTTGCAATATCTGCAAGCGTGTATCTCTGGCTTACATCAAGAATTTCTATGCCTATAAGGTGCCCATTCTCATCAAGATCGATGACGACGCCTTCCTCGATCTCTTTCGATTTGGCCACAAAAGCCTCTTTGAACGAAACATAGATGGCATCTGCAGTATCACTGTATTCTATTTTCATCTTGTTCTCCCTCAATCCTTCACGACAGCACTGATTACAAGAATTCCATGTGGTTCAAGCTTATACGTGACTTTCAGGAGCCTGTCTCCAATAAGTCGATAGGAGTTTTTCCTTCCTTTAATCGTGTCCTCGGTTCTTTCCGGATTTTCAAGTGTCGTCATGACATCAGCCTCAGATATCTTTCGCCATTTCATTCGACGGCGGGCATGTCTGTCAAACTTTACCATTTATTATCGCTTTGCACTCATGAATTGTGGGCATTAGCGGGACGCCCATGCATTTATGCGTTTCTTTCGATTTTCCGATTACTCTGTTTTCTGCGGCCTCTTGCGAACGGGGTAAACCGCTAAGGCGCCCCGGTTAACTGCGCTATCGCTGTCACTCCGTGAAGTTAGCAGGGCAGGCGAAGGACCCCGGTACCATCTGCCGGAGCTACCCTATGTAAATAGCCCTTCGGGATTTAACAGGGCGGGCGGGGCAGGCGCGAAGAGGGTTTTTTTGTTGGTTTGTTTTGATCCTGGAAGAAAGACCCCAGTGAAATACGCTTCGCTGTCATGGTCATGAATTTCACGGGGCAGGCTCAGGATCAGGACACACCAAGCCCTGACGGGCGATTATTGCTTTAGGTTATTT
>JACNIU010000095.1 GCA_014382905.1 Desulfobacterales bacterium | reverse complement strand
GAGTGGAACTGGCGCCAGCCCAATGGCCGCCTAAAGGATATGGCCTGCAGAGAAGTTTTGCTCACCCTGAAGCGAAAGGGCCTTATCTCTCTTCCACCAAGGCTTTACAGCGCCAATAATGAGAAGCGCAACCGCTCCGTCCCTGTCGTTGAGATCGAAAGGATACCTTTAGAAGGCAAACCCTCTGATTTTGAACCTGTCCGACTCCAGTTAGTCCGGAACACCTCCCTTGAACCGCTCTACAGCAGCTTGGTACAGCAATATCATTATTTGGGTTATCGTCAGATTGTTGGAAACCATCTCAAGTACATGGCCTTCATCGGTGAGCAGCCTGTCGCCTGTTTAGGATGGGGATCGGCTGCATGGTCTGTTAAATCCAGGGATTCCTTTATCGGATGGGACAAACCCACAAAGGAAAACAACCTCCATTTCGTGGCCAATAATACTCGATTTCTCATTTTACCTTGGGTCAACGTAAAATTTTTAGCTTCCAAGCTCTTGGCTCTGAATGCCAAAAGAATCTTTGATGACTGGCTGAAAGTTTATAACCACCCCCTATACCTACTCGAAACCTTCGTGGAACAGGATCGTTTCAAAGGCACGTGCTACAAGGCCGCCAACTGGGTCCGGGTGGGTCAGACCAAAGGAACAGCCAAGCGAGGTCACGATCATTTGTTCCACGGAAAAATCAAGGATGTGTATCTGTATCCGTTGAGAAAAGACTTCAGGAAGAAACTGATGGGTTAGTCCGGGTAGAAGCTGCCACTTCTACCCGAACCATGAGGTTTATGGTGAACCCCTTCGGAAAATTCACCATCATTGATATTAGCAGAAAACTCAATGAAATCAACCCCGAAATTTCTTTGTCTCATCAGAAGCCTTTTCCGAACCTGTCCCTCCTGTCAAATTATGACTTCAAAAAGCGTTTTGTCAAAATCCTGCCCAATGGAGATATAGAGGGCGGTTATGCCAAAATGATCACCTCCTTGATCGATTTTTCTTTCATTCGCTCCCTTGTCGCCCATCGATATTCAATTAAGGGGCCTCCCTGCTACGATCCCCCGAGTATCTTTCTCACTGACTTGTTCCGCTATGTGGATGGCTTCCAATATATGAGCCAGTTTCTTAAGGTCGTTCGGGGTGAAGAGCGGGGAAGGGCCTATCGCAAGTACGCCGGATTTTCCAAGACCATCCCTTGTGAAGGTACATTTTCCAATTTCAGGGCAAGGCTGGGGGAAAGCCTTTATAACGATATTTTTCATGTCTTGGTCGACATCTTCCATCAACTTGAAATGATCTCTTTCAAAATTCTGGCACATGATGGAACTCTATATCCCACGTGGGCGCGTTATAGAGGCTGTACCTATTTTTGTGATCAGTGTGATGCCATTACGGTTCCGGATGTCATTGACAAAGTAAAAAACCGAATCCTTTATCGTTTTAACAAGTTAGCTGACAATAACCTTGGCTCTGAAATCAGGGTCAAGGCGCCATGCCCTTCTGACAGGTTCCCCGAAAAAGATAGAAAGGGGAAAGAAATCAAAAGGCCCAAGATCGAACTCTTCGCCTGCAAGCTCGCTTTTGCCGATGGAGAATTGTCTGAAGAACAAAAAAATACGGCCATACTTTTTGGGGTTGAAGAGGAGCTTTCAAAACAAAATTTATGCATTCAGACCACCCGCTCTAATGTCTCAGACATTAACTTCGAAGACGGCTCAATGACTATCTCATGCCCGAAACTTCCAAAAGACACCGATGCCCGGATTGGCGTTCGGCGCAATCCCAAAAATCCGAACAAAAAGGAGAAAATTTTTGGGTACAATCTCGTTCTGTCAACCTCCGTTGAAGTTCAGCTTAAGATCGAACTCCCCGTTGCAGTCACAAATATCGCAGGAAATGCTGAAGAGGGCAGTCAGATTATCCAAAACAAAGAACAGGTGTTCAACCATCATCAAGTCGGGGTTAAAATCGATATCGCTGACGCCAAGTACGACATCATCAACAACTACGAATATATTCGAGGTAAAGGGTCCATCCCTATCATTGACTACAATCGAAGAAGAGAAGATTTATCCAAAACCGCCATTCTCAACAGGGGATATGACCAAAACGGTTGGCCTTTTGCTCCTTGTGGTCTTCTTACCCGACCCAATGGATTTGATCAAAAGCATCAGCGTTTGACCTTCTGTTGTTTCAAGCAGTGCCTAAAGCTCAAGCAAACCGCTTTGCAAAATTTACAGCGACGTTACGATATCTCCCAATGCACTCATATTCACAATCGAAACGGCTTCTCCAAACACATGTCTGTCAAAGAGCATCCTCGCCTGGTCAATGAAATTCCCAGGGGGTCGAAGCGCTACAACACCATCAAGAAAATGCGGTCCGCTTCTGAACGCGCCAACAGCACCATTAAGGAAGATATCAAAATCCTCGAAAAACCGCGGGTCGTTGACGGATTCAGGGCCAACATCCTGGGGCAGATGGCTGCTATCACACTACTGCTCAAGCGCGCTTGCTCCTTTATTGTCAAGGTCTCAAATCGCTTCAGGAAATTCCTTCAAACACATGACCCACGTATCAAAGAAAAGCTGAAACCTCCTTCCATTTCAAAGTCCATTCAGAACATCATTCAGTTGGAGTAACGACGGCTTGGGCCTGATACGAATCCCTCCAAAAACCACCAACTCCCATTTCCAGAGAGCAGTGTTGTCTTTTTCCGGAATTTCTACCCTCTTTCAACTGATCTGTGGTGCCTTTTCTATCCTTCTCTTCGCCCGGCTGCCCGAAAATCCGAAATCCGCCGGCCCCGCGCCACCTCGCGGCGACTTATTAAATCTCCTCCACACTCAGTTCACTTTAAACCCTATTCGAAACATCTCTTTGCCGGTTTGCCCTCTTGTAATAGAGGAAATAAACGCCACCTCGCTGAATAAAGGGGAACTTTCGAGTAAAGGAATCAGCTCCGAAGAGGCCTCCGCGCGCCCGTCCATTTTTACCTCCCCGCCTGAAAACGTAAGGTTTGTAACCCAGGCAGTCTTTGGGATCCTCGTGCTTAGTTCTTTAAGGACATCCAGAGCAGATGCGCCAGACGCATAAAGACCGTTTAAGTGTTCTATTCGATCCTCAACCTCCTGGCACATAACTTTCATCTTTTCAATTTTCGCAACTTCAGCATCCAGTCGAGAGATCTCCGTATTCAGACGTCTTAAATGAAGCTGCTGAGAGACGATACTCCCGCCGCCCCAAACAAGGGCCGACAGGATAAGGAGACTCGCCAGCACGATCATCGTGTAGTAACCGACCTTACTGGGCCGCTTCCGAAATGCCTCCGGTACAAGGTTTATATCGGTCGCCAGCTTATGGACACCCTTTAAGGCAAGGCCGTAGGCCGGAACCATGCTTGAGGAAGGTAGGCCCTTCCGGGAAAGATCTATAAGTCGGATCTCAAGGTCGTCATCATCGCTGAAATGATGAACCAGTTCATCCTCTGAATCAAAACCGCAGAAAATCGCCTTCAATCGACCCTGACCCTCTCCCAGATTATCTTTCAGCTTATGCAGCTCATGAGAGATGATTTCGGGGAGATCGGGACCACGTTGCCCCCCGCCAAATGACCTTGAATATTCAAGAACGCCTCCCTTTAAGAGATTTAGTTCCAAACGGCCTTCCTTCAGATAAAGGATGGCACAAGTATCTGCCAAATCTGAATCCCGCTGGCCCGAAAAATAGTTGGCAATAGCGGTTGAACTGACCTCAACGCCTGAAATCCCGACACCTGTGCGGGTAAAAAGGTCAAGATACGGATCAATGGCCTCCTTCTTCGATGCTATAAGGAGCAGCTTCAATTTACCAGACTCTTTATCCTCTTTAATTGTCTGATAATCGAAATAGATCTCTTCTGCAGAAAAAGGAAGATATTTTTCCATTTCATACCCGAGCGTCTCCTTCAGGTTTTCCTTGACAGCCAAAGGGAGTTCCACATACCTGAAGATTGCCACATC
>JACNIU010000394.1 GCA_014382905.1 Desulfobacterales bacterium | reverse complement strand
CCATACCATGTAGTGTAATTAGATCCAACTTTTGAGACATGAACTCAGAAACAGGGCGGTATTTAGACACACAGAACTTTTCAAACCCATCACGAACACCCCATTCGGAATGAATGATTCCGTGTGTTTTGTAGAGGTTTAAGACTCCTTCGCATGTCCATTCTTTGATATTGCAAAAATCCAAGAGTAGCATTTGGCCTGCCCCCTTCGCTGCCCTGTTTGTTATCCCCAGGAAAAACGTGACAGGGAATCACGCCTTATCGGTCTACAGAACCTATCCCCGGAAACTGTTTATTCTTCGTTGTTGGCCCGAAGCCTGACAACCTTGGACTGCTTTTCTTCCGCTCTGTCTGGCTGTTCTAAGCTCTTGACTGCCGCCCTCAGTGTATCCGGTTTCAAATGGCTATACCTTTGTGTCATTGAAAGGTCGCTATGCCCCAGCAATTGAGATACCACATAAAGGTCAATACCCCTTGCCACAAGCCTTGATGCAAATGAATGTCGCAGGCAATGGAAAACAAGTTTATCCTTCCGGCTCTTGATTCCATCATTCCAGCCCAGGTCGTTCACCTCTCTGTTGAAAGAGTTCGATATCTCCGTGATATGTTCACCTGTTCGACTCTTAAATACCAAACCATCCTTTGGCAATCCCTGGAGCATATGCGCTGCCCTATTTGTCAAAAAGACAACCCTGTCTTTACCCTTACTGTCAAAAACCTTTACCGACTTCTGAACAAGATCAACCCGGTTCCATTCCAAACTGAATATTTCATCCGCCCGCAGGCCACTGTCAAAGCTCAGTAAGCATATGTCGTGTAACTGTTGACTCCGTTCCTTCAAGCCTGCCAACAACTGATCCCCTTCCTCATCCGTCAAGAAACGCATTCTTTGATTCTCTACCTTTGGAAGTTTGACTTCCTTCCCCGGCCATTCACCCGTTACAAGACCATCACGCCTCGCATAGTTCCAGCATTGCCGACCCGTAGCAAATACATACTGAATCATCCGTGGGGATCTCGGTTTCTTCTTTGTTGTCTTTTCCGGTTTCTTATTCCTTGATATTACTGGAGCACTTAGCAGGTTCCGCTTGACCTTCTCAAGATGTAAGGGCCTTAGATCGGTCAACCTCATACCACCAATGACAGGATTCAGCCAAAGGTTGAAATGGGATAGCTCCTGTTCATGGCTCCGTTGCTTCTTAGAAGTCTTGGCAATGGGATAATATACCGTCTCGAAATATTCACCAAAGGTCATTGACTGTCTTTCTTCTGATAGCCTGGCCTCTTCGTCAGCCCTGGCTTTCTCATCTGCCAATGCCTTATCCTCTTTGAGAGTAGAAGGCCCTGCCCCTGCTTTGGCATTTGCCCGCAATCGCTCAAGCTCTCCCGCTGCAAATTCCAACAAAGACCTCTTTGCCACACCACCACCTTCAGCCTGCAACCTCGATCTCTCCGCTTTGGCAAAATCAGACTCCCAACCGAAAGGGTTATTGTTGATTTTACCACGAACCATATACCGGCCCCGGATATACCGATCAAAACGCTTGCCATACTTCCGGCTCTCGTGGCTATATGCCTGAAGGCCCTTGCCGACCTTGTACCATTTATTAGCCATTTGCAGGCCCCCGATTTATTTTAGTCAAAATTTAGACAAAAAAACTCTTGATATAGTAGGTTCCCGTAGTACCCTGTATGGAGAAATATAAATAGAAGTACCTGAAATGTCAAGTAAGAAATGGATTTATGGGAATTTAAGGGAAGTGGAAAATTCAGACTACGAATCCGTAGGTCGCAGGTTCGAATCCTGCTGGGCGCGCCACGCTAAAGATAAAAGGGGTTGAGGAGGTACCTTAACCCTTTTTCTATATTCGGCCTAAAGCTGACGCAGGTTGAGCCAAAGCCGAAATCCCCCATCAGGCAACGCAAAAAATAGGAGGGCGCCTATGATTTTATGCTCCACTTTCTAAAGAAGCTGTATTGCGTTCCCGCTGGGTCTTTTCTTGCTTTTCTTGGCGTGAGTCGGTATAGTATGGCCTCACTCCATAGTGAAGCAGAATGTCATAGTAAACGATTTTACCGCCCCCAACGCAATCGAAGGGCGAGGGAAATGACCTTCAAAAACAGAGAGTTCAAAAGGATTTTTGGAACAGTCCGAAGAGACCTCTATCTGTTAAATATTGAGGTCTGGAGACCACTTAGCAGCCACTGGAAAGGAAACATAATAGCGGAACGGGGATACTGGTCTTGCGGATTGTGACTTGCTGCTGTCGGCTTACACCTCGTAATTCCCAACACCAGCTAAGTCACTTTGAATGCTTCTTTCCTTCCTATGTATTTCTTTCTAAGCTTCGGCTTCTCTATTTTGCCGGTAGGGCTCCGCGGAATCTCCCCGAAGAAGACTTTGCGGGGTCTCTTGAACCTCGGCAATTTTTCACAATAATGAAGGACCTCTTCCTCGCTAAGCGCTTTTCCCGGTGCAACTTCAATGACTATGGCGACGATTTCTCCTAAACGCTCGTCCGGATAGCCGATCGCCGCCGCGTCTTTAACACTGGGATGGCTATAGACGAAATGCTCAACCTCGACCGGGAAGACGTTTTCACCACCGGTGATGATGACATCCTTTTTACGGTCAACAAGGTAGAAAAACCCGTCCTCATCCTCTCGTGCCATATCTCCCGAGTAGAGCCATCCATCCCTCAGGGCGTCGGCCGTTGCTTCCAGGTTTTTGTAATATTCGCGCATCACCCCGTCGCCGCGTAGGATCAGCTCTCCTGTTTTCCCGGTTTCCACAACTTGCCCCTGCTCATCTACAATACGGGCCTCCCAGTTGAAGCCCGGTCGGCCTATGGAGCCCACCTTATGAATGTTTTCAATACCGAGGTGCATGCAATTCGGGCCTGAAACCTCGCTGAGACCATACGTTGTGTCATAATCCATCCTGGGGAAATATTCCTTCCAGCGCCTTATGAGAGACGGAGGAACAGGCATAGCTCCAATGTGCATGAGTCTCCATTGATCAAGCTTATAGTCGCTCAGATTCATTTCTCCCCTGTCCAGTTTAAGCAGGATATCTTGCGCCCACGGGACCAGAAGCCACACAATTGTGCCGCCCTCCTCGCTTGTGGCTTCCATTATCCATTCCGGAGAGACACCTTTGAGGATCACGGCGCGGCCTCCGACAATAAGGCTGCCAAACCAGTGCATCTTTGCCCCTGTATGGTAAAGCGGCGGTATCAAAATGAAGTTGTCCTCTTTTTTCTGCCCATGGTGGATGTTCTCCGTAATGCATGCGCAGAGCATGTTCTTGTGGGTGAGTAAAATCGGTTTCGGCCGACCTGTAGTGCCCGAGGTAAAATACAAACCGCAGGGATCCTCGTAGGTAAGCCTTACATCCGACGGCGTAGGTTGAGCCGCATCCATCAATTTCCCAAAGGACTCGGCATACTCCGGGATATCCTGGCCCGCACAAATGTAGTGCTCTATCGCCAATTCATCCCTTATGGCCTCTATTCGCCCGGTGAATTCCTCGCCGAAAAGCAGAAGATTCGGCTCAGCCACATCAGTGCAGTATTTGATATCTTCGCTCGTGAACCGAAAGCTGAGCGGCACGACCCATGCCCCGGTCCTGACGATACCAAAATAGGCTATGAGCCAGTCGATAGAGTTGTGCATGAGATGCACCACTTTGGAGCCCTTTGAGACCCCTTTTTTGATGAGAACATCCGCGAAACGGTTTGCGCACTCATCAAATTGCTTCCACGTAATCTCCTTACGGATCTTCTGAGCCGGAATTCTTTCGACGAGCGCTATCTCATTCGGATACATCCGTGCATTTCTTGCCAACATCTCTCCTATATGGGTATACGTATCAGACATTGACCCCTCCCTCGCACTTGAGGTTGATCACAAGCGGCTAATGTGGGAAATGGCATAGCCCGTTAGAAGTCGTTCCATGAACCGGACATACCACGAGACCTTTGAAAAATGCTCAATTTTGTTCGATTTC
>JACNIU010000405.1 GCA_014382905.1 Desulfobacterales bacterium | reverse complement strand
CTAACCCCGCCGCAAGCAGCGGGAAATGCGCTCGCTGTTCAGTTCGAGATCAGACTTGGGAAATAGGCGCTGTTCCAGGAATTCCCCCAAATAGACGAGTGGCTGTACCCAATAACTTACACCGCGAATTGCTTTTTAACCATAAGCGCATCCGGAACATTGCTTATCCTGACTGCTCCGGCAGATTCTTAGCGGGAAATGAGAACCCGTCCCCAATTACTCCAATTACCTGGAAATGTGAACCCGTCCCTCATTACTCACTTCTTCCAGAGGAACAGGGTACAGATCAGCGTTCCCAGCAGCATCACTGCTCCGGCGGCGGTAAAACTTGCGTAAAATCCGAAACGATCAATAATATAGCCCATCACCGGTGTCTGCACGCCGCCCCCTTCCATGCCGCTGAAGAAATAGATACCCAATATTGTGGAACGGTTTTTTGCCGACGTCTTCCCCGCTATATAGGATTCCGACACGGGCATGCGAACATAGAATATGATACCGAGCGCTACCAGTATGGCATAAATACCGTGTCTTTCCGGTAAGGCTGCGTGAAAAATTTTGTTCCGGCGGGTATGATTGGTTATCAACTTAAGAAGGAGGATAACCGATGGATCAGCAGTTCACCGCCTGCACAGGACCAAGCCTTGAAGAAGTTCAGCAGCGATTTGAGCAATGGCGTGAGGGGAGGAAGCGCGGCACGCCCATCCCTGCTGCTTTATGGGAAGACGCGGTACGCCTTTGCGCCGAGCACTCCCTTTGCAAAATATCCGGCGCCTTGCATCTGGACTATAATGTCCTGAAGAAACGCTATCAGTCTGCATGTCCCGACCATTTTCCGGAATCTATGACGCCATCCGATTTTATTGCCCTGGATTTGAGATCATCATTGCCGGAGTTCATTGTGGAGATGGAACGGGCCGGAGGGAGGATGATGATTCATATCAAAGGGGCGCCGGGTTTTCATCCCCTGGAGCTGATGAGGGCGTTCTGGGGGTGTGGATGATCCAGATCACACCGCAGATGCGGATTCTGCTGTCCGTCAAGGCGGTGGATTTCCGCAAGGGGATTGACGGATTGGCGGGGATTTGCCGTCACGTTCTGGGGGCGGACCCCTTTTCGGGCTGCGTCTTTGTGTTTCGGAATCACAGAGCGACGGCGATCAAGGCGCTCATGTATGATGGTCAGGGGTTCTGGCTTTGCCAGAAGCGTTTGTCCAAGGGATCGTTTCAGTGGTGGCCGGATAAAGGCTCTGATCGTGTCAGCGTTTTGGCCGTCCACGAGTTGCAGCTGCTTTTGTGGAACGGCGATCCGAGTCATGTGCGCGTAGCGCCACCCTGGAGGAAGCTCGCTGCCGGCGGATGAGTAATGCCTGAAAAAAATATGCATGATTTGCAAACTTTTTCTTGCGTTCGTACTACGACTCTGTTATATCCTGCGCATGGAAACGGTGATGCGATACAGAGGCAAGGCGGTGACGGACGAAGAAGTCGTCTTTATCCGGGAGTTCATAGCCCAAAACAGTGGCGACAGCCGCTGGATGCTTTCCCGGAAGCTCTGTCAGGCTTGGGGCTGGGTGCAGCCCAACGGGGCGCTTCGGGACATGGTGTGTCGGGGGCTGATGCTTCAACTGGCCCGGGCGGGGCAGATCGAACTGCCTCCCATCCGGATCAGGATCGTCAACCCTTTGGTGCATCGCAAGAAGCCTGCCCGGGTAGAGATAGACCAGACGCCCATGGAAGGGAAACTGTCGGATCTTGTCCCTATCGAGTTCCGTCAGGTCCGGCGGACGGATGCGGAGGCGATGTTCAACAGTTTGATCGAGGAGCATCATTATCTTGGTTATTGCCAACCCGTAGGGGAGCAGCTCAAGTATATCGTTTTTGCAAAAGACCGGCCCATCGCCTGCTTCGCCTGGTCGTCCGCCCCCCGTCACATTGGCGATCGCGACCGTTTTATCGGCTGGACGAAACAGATGCGGGAGAAGAACCTGTCTCTGATCGCCTGCAACACCCGATTTCTGATTCTGCCCTGGGTTCAAGTATCCTGCCTGGCTTCTCATATCCTGGGGAAGATGGTAAAAATCCTGCCCAGGGATTGGGAGAGACTCTACCATCATCCCCTCCATTATCTGGAAACTTTTGTCGATCAGGAGCTTTTTCATGGCACCTGCTACCGGGCGGCCAACTGGCTTTATATGGGTCAGACCACGGGTCGGGGGAAGAATGACCAGACCGGCCGTGCGAACCGTTCCCTCAAGGATGTTCTGGGCTACCCCCTGTCGAAGGATTTTCGTGATCATCTTTGCGGAGGTCAGGCATGAAGCGGCCGAAGTTGATCGAACTGAAACCGGCGGATGTGGAAGCCCTCCTGGGACGGGTGGAAAAGGAGGCCCTGCAGGAAGGCGATTATGAGATCATCAAGGGTCTTGTAGAAGCCTTTATTTATCTCAGCCAGGCGGTCGATGAGAAGGGCTCGGCGATCAAACGTCTTTTGCGGATGATCTTTGGCGCCAAGACGGAAACGCGTAAAAAGATCTTCAAGATCGCAGGCAAGTCTGAAGACGTCTCGAAAGAGGAGTCTGAACCAAAGAAGCAACCGGGTCATGGGAGAAACGGAGCGGATGCTTACAAAAAAGCCGAGCGGATCAAAGTGCCCATCGAGAATCTGAAGGCCGGCGAGTCCTGCCGGGAGTGTCCCAAAGGGAAACTTTATCCGGTCAAGAAGGCCGGGACCCTGGTGCGGTTCGTGGGTATGGCCCCCCTGGCCGCGAAGATCTATGAGCTTGAGAAGCTGCGCTGCAACCTCTGTGGCGAGGTCTTTACGGCCCAGGCCCCAGATAA
The DNA here is from genome assembly GCA_014382905.1 of Desulfobacterales bacterium. Taxonomy (GTDB): domain Bacteria; phylum Desulfobacterota; class DSM-4660; order Desulfatiglandales; family Desulfatiglandaceae; genus JACNIU01. The sequence goes on along the minus strand of JACNIU010000405.1, from coordinate 1,186 downwards.
CGTCGGTTCCGAGAAATATGACGAAACCGCCGGGGCCATGATTGCCATGCTGAAGTACGGCAGCGGCGTTCCCTTCTACAGGATCGAGAAGCTTCAGGAAAGCATGGGGATACCACTGCCGGCGTCAACCCAGTGGGATATAGTAGAGAATGCCGCCAACGGGGGCCCTCACCCCGCCTATCGGGAGCTGATCCGTCAGGCCGCCCAGGGCAATGTCATCCATAACGATGATACACCCATGAAGATCCTGGAGCTGGTAAAAGAGGTCAACGAGAAATCATCCCGAACAGGGATGTTTACCACCGGCATGATGTCAATCGTAGAGGACCGCAAGATCGCCCTGTTCTTTACGGGAACCAAACACGCCGGGGAAAATATGACGGATTTGCTCAAGCAACGGCAAGTAGAACTGGATCCGCCGATTCAGATGTGCGATGCCCTCAGTCGCAATACTTCCAGGGAGTTCGAGACCATCCTGGCAAACTGCCTGGTCCACGGGCGGCGGAACTTCGTGGACGTGGCGGCAAACTTTCCTGAAGAGACCAGCCATGTCATTGACCGGATCGCCCTTGTTTATAAAACAGATCGAGTGGCCAAAGACCAGAACCTCTCACCCCAGGAGCGTCTTCTCTTCCATCAGCTGGAAAGTGGACCGGTGATGAAGGATCTGAAAACCTGGTTTTCTGAACAGCTCGATCAAAAAAAGACAGAACCAAACTCCGGGTTGGGCAAGGCCATCGCTTATATGCTCAAGCACTGGGATCCTCTGACCCTGTTCCTGAGAGTTCCCGGGGCGCCCCTGGACAATAATATCTGTGAACGGGCCTTGAAAAAAGCAATTCTCAATCGCAAAAACTCGCTCTTCTACAAGACCGAACACGGCGCGTTCATCGGCGATATGTACATGAGCCTGATCCATACCTGCAACCTGGGGGATGTCAATCCCTTCGACTACCTGGTGGCCCTCCAGAAACATTCCTCCGAGGTCTTCAAAAACCCTCGGAACTGGATGCCCTGGAATTACCAGGCCGGCTTACCCGTCAACGATTCCTGAAGAGCCTGCTCCAGCCTATATTTTGAATCAGAGGTTGCCGATGGCGGCGCAACCGGAAGGCCGGGAGGAAAAGTACGCCCCAGATCCGCCCCGGGAATTATTTTCCGCTACGCAGGCTTGCCGGAAGGACAC
>JACNIU010000245.1 GCA_014382905.1 Desulfobacterales bacterium | reverse complement strand
ATGTCTTTATCACATTGACCATGAAGGCCTTGGTTTCAGGGATCCTGGTATTGGGATCGCCAGTTGACGGTGTCAAGAGGTTGGCAGAATCTCCGCCATTCTTGGGATGGACCCATCCAAAGTGCCAGGGGAGACCGACCTGGTGAACCGTGGTCCCCTGGATATTGAAGGGCCTGAACCGGATGGTCACCATGGCAACGGCCTCTACCTTTCCGCGGGCCGATTCCACAACCACCTTGTCGCCGTTCTTGATCCCCTTTATCTTGGCCAGTTCCTGGCTCATCTCCACAAAGAGCTGTGGCTGGGCCTCAAGGAGCCACGGCTGCCACCGGGTCATGACACCGGTCTGCCAGTGTTCGCACACCCGGTAGGTGGTGCCCACAAACGGATATTTGGGATCACAGGACTTGTAAATATCCATGTCGGTGCTATACGTCGGCGCCACAGGATTGACGCGCTGACTGGACATCAGGTTCTTTTCAACCGGACACTCCATCGGCTCGTAGTGCTCGGAGAAAGGCCCGTCCGCCCTTCCTGGACCAAAAACGTGGGCGTGGCCTTCCGGTTTCATGATGAAAGGATACTTGGTCTTGGGATTGGGGGTGCCGTCCGGATTGAGCATTGGCGGCCATCCGCCGTCCGGCACGTCGCCGACCCAGCCGCCTTTTCCGCCTTTTGCATTCGGATCCCAGGCAATTACCGGGTGCTCCTTATCCCATGGCTTTCCATACTTGTCCACCGACGCCCGGTTGTAGATGATGCGGCGGTTGACCGGCCAGCACCAGGCCCATCCAAGGTTGAGTCCGATACCGGACTTCTCCTTCGTACGTCTCGCGGCCATGTTCCCTTTACCCGTATAAGAGTTGCAGTACAGCCAGTTGCCGCTGCTGGTGGAACCATCGGACTGGAGAAATGCAAAGCTGGGCACAAGATCTCCCTTCTTAAACTTCTGGTCCTTTATGGTTATGTCTTTCAAGAAGTAGCCGTTAATCTCCTTGGCCATCTTGTGGGGATCAAACTCTCCATGCTTGGTGTAATCCCATTTCAGGTTTACAATCGGCTCAGGGAAGACCGCCTTTTTATCCCTCTTGTACAGGGATTTAAGCTTTTTCCCTAAGGCAATCAGGATGTCACCGTCTCCCCAGGCCTGTTCTGGTGGTTCGGTGGCCTTATAGCGCCACTGCATCCAGCGGCCGCTGTTGGTGATGGACCCTTCCTTTTCCACTGAAACGGCACAGGGCAGCATGAAAACCTCTGTCTTGATCTTTTTGGGATCCATGCCCGGGCCTTTCCAGAAAGAACCGGTCTCGTTGTCAAAGATATTGACATTGACCATCCAGTCCAGTTTTGCCATGGCCGCGCGGTTCTTGTTGGCATTGGCCCCCGAAGCAGCAGGGTTCATGCCCCAGGCAAAGAGGCCTTTGAATTCTCCCCTGTACATGGCGTCAAAGAGATCGAGCCATGAATAGCTCTTTCCGTCATCCAGTTTGGGCAGCCAGTTATACCCGAAGTCATTTTCCTTGGTTGCCTTGTCCCCAAAGAAAGATTTGAGCAGGCTGACCGAGTATTTCGAGTAGTTCCCCCACCAGTTGGCACTCAAAGGATCGCTGGTTTTGGGGGTGCATTTTTCGTTGTAGGCATCTAATGTGGGTAGAGACGCGGTGGGGGTCTGCAGATACCCGGGCCATATGTGGAACAGGATGCAGTGATCCGTGGAACCCTGGACATTGGACTCCCCCCTCAGGGCATTGACGCCGCCGCCGGCTACACCCATATTTCCCAACAACAACTGGATAATGGCCATGGTCCGGATATTCTGGACGCCTACCGTGTGCTGGGTCCAGCCCATGGCATACATGATGGTCCCGGCCTTTCCTGCCTGACCGGTGGTCACGTACATCTCGTATACGGTCTGGAGGTCCTCCTTCGGGGTCCCGGTGATGGATGAAACTGTGTCCAGGTCATAACGGCTATAGTGTTTTTTGAGCAACTGAAATACACAGCGGGGATCTTGAAGCGAACGATCTTTTTTCGGGATCCCTTTTTCGTCCTTTACAAAACCCCACTTGCTCTTGTCATACTTGCGCGTCTTGGCATCGTAACCTGAGAAGAGACCGTCGTTGAAGTCAAAGCTGTCGGCTATGATAAAGGCCGCATTGGTGTATTCAGCCACATACTCCGTAAAGTATTTGTTGTTATCGAGGATGTATTTGATCATGCCGCCCAAGAAGGCAATATCCGTCCCTGATCTCAATGCGGTATAAAAATCCGCTTTGGAGGAAGTACGCGTAAAGCGGGGATCAACGCTGATCAGCTTCCCCCCTCGTTTCATGGCCTCGGTCACCCACTTAAAGGAAATGGGGTGATTTTCAGCCGCGTTGGATCCCATTATGAGGATACAGTCACTGTTTCTGATGTCGATCCAGTGATTGGTCATTGCGCCGCGTCCGAACGACTCTGCCAGAGCCGCAACAGTGGCGCTGTGTCAGATACGGGCCTGGTGTTCAATATAGACCAGACCGAGTGCCCTCATCAGGGCCTGTATCAGCCAGCATTCTTCATTGTCCAGGGCTGAACTCCCCACATTGGCGATCGCGGTTGTGCGGTTGACCACCTGGCCTTTGGCATTTTTGTGTTCAAAGCTAACATCCCGGCTTTTCTTGACCCTTTTGGCGATGGTCCACAGGGCCCAGTCCCACGATACTTTTCGCCATTGGGTACTGTGGGGAGCGCGGTACAGCGGAGTTGTCAGCCGGTTCTCATTGTTGGCCAGTTGACTCAGCGCTGCCCCCTTGGCACAGAGAGCCCCCTCATTGACCGGGTGATCAGGGTCTCCTTCAATGTTGATGATTTTTCCTGCTCCTGCCTCTCCGGTGCTACAGATTACACCGCAGCCAACGGCACAATAGCAGCAGATGCTCGTTGTCTCTTTGGCAAAGCGAAGCTTTAAGGTCTGAGCGTGCGATTTGAAAGGTTTCAAATCGAGGCCCAGACCCATAATCGCGGCGCCTGCAGCAGAAGCCCCAGTGATCTTAAAGAAATCACGACGCGTAACGTTCATGCCGCCTCCTTTCTTTTGTTTAGGGTTAAAGTTAGGAAAAAAAGTCAATGGCCGGAAGCAAACGTTCAGGGCCTAAATCCACATGAAAATATCACCAATCTATGCTTTTATTAGACCTCAAATAAGGGTTTGTCAACAACTTTTTTGCTTAGAAATCAATTGGTTGCATATATCAATAATGATATAAGGCCTGTTTTTCTGCGTCACCCACGCTCAAGATTATGTTTTTCGAGTTCATCGTTTCGTCGCCGGAAAGAGAAACATGAGATTCGCCGCCCTGAGATTCTGGTCTCTGGATGATGCAAGGGTTGTATCCGAGAGCCTGTTAGCTGCGCTAAAGGCGAATAGTAGCGCTCCCAGCCACCAGGAGCAGATAGGCCTGATCCGGTTTTATTTGAGTTGTCTCGATCAGTAGGGGTCCATTCTACTTAAACCCATGCTCATTGGCTAACAGATCTAAATGGATAGTGGCCAGGTTTTCCAGTTCCATCGGGGCCACTTCCTCAAAGACCTTTTGGTCTATGGTCTTGAGGTACCGCAGGCATTCCCGGCAAAAATAGACCCGGAAGCCCTCTTCCTCTTCGGCCTCGAAATACCCCAGTTTTTCCTGATCCTGAGTATTGCAGAAAGGGCATTTGATCCGTGGAAAGGGCCATTCTTCACCGCAAAGCTCGCAGTGCAGATATCTTTTACCTGTTTTTGTAAAATAGGCCATGTCCGGCTGAGAACCGCACAGGGGACAATAGCCGTAATCCCACCCGTTTTTGTCAATATCCCCGGTCAAGGCGTCACGGAGGAGATGAATTGAGGGTCTCAAGGCGACCTGCCCGAGAAAAAGGAGTACCTGGGTGTCCAGGTCGACCCCTTCCGCAACTTGTGAAAGCCTTTTCATATCCTGCCGCAATATGGCATCAAATACTTTCCGCGACCATTCGTTGCCTGCCTCTGCCTTCTCAAGGGCCTTTCTCAATCCCTTGCTGTCATCTCTGTCGGTGGTCCCCAAGTGCTTCAGGAATCTTTTCAGGAGGTCGGAGGCAGCATCGAAATCAAGGGGCAAATCCTCTTTTGAAAAGAGAGGAAATCCCTCCCGCTGTTTGATATCTCTAACCCCATTTTCAATTTTGACCGGCTTGGCATGGGGATGCACCTGGGTCATGAGGAGCGCAAGTTCACGAAAAGGAGCCAGACTGGTTTCAGAGGCAGGTCTCTGCCGGATCAACCGGTCGATATGTTGTATGAGGTCCTGGGTCATGTGTCATCTCCTTTTCTGCCAAGCGTTTACAGTTTGAACCGGTGAAGCGTTACGAATGTGAAGAGCCTATAGGATGGACAGGTTGCTGTCAACGGTAAATGCAGCAATTCGGCGTTTACTCGTTCACAACGGGATGCCGTATCGATTGCAGTTGCCTCTCCATGACAGATAGCACCTCTTCTGCCTTCAATTCCTCCAAGCAGCGGCTCACCTCGCTCCCCTGGCACCCCTTCTGGCGGCAGGGCTGACACGACATCCCCTTTGAGGCAACACAATGCTGGTTCCCTTTCGGTGCCCAGTTGATTGGCGAGGAAGGGCCGAAGATGCCCACTGTCGGCACACCTACGGCTCCTGCCATATGTAATGCAGCAGTATCTACCCCCACGAAAAGACTGCATGCCTTAAGCACAGCCGGGAGTTCTCCTATGGAGGTTTTCCCCGCAAGGTTGAAAACCCGACCGTTGCATCTTTTCATCAGTTCCTTAGCACGGTCTCGTTCCCCCGGTGATCCCGTAATGATCACTGAAAAACCGTACCTTGTTGTGATATGGTTAAGCAGAGAAACAAATTCATTGGGTCGCCACTCTTTGTACCTCCAGAGGGAAAAAGGATGTACTGCAACGATGGGTGTAGAAAGCGGTAAACCCGCCTCTCTGAGAATAGCCTCTGCCTTTTTTCTTTTCGTTTCAGAAACAATCAGGACGGGGAAGATATCCTCGGTATTCATACCGAAAGGGGAGATGATGTTCAGACTATGCTCAGCAGAGTACTGGCTCTCCTCATTTTCGGGTCTGACAAGATGGGTAAAAAGTCTATTGCGCCACAATCGACCATCGTTTGCAAACCGACCAATCCTGTAGGTTGCCCCTGAGATAAAGGCGATAATGGCGCCACGAGAGCCAGTCCTGAGATCTATGGCGAAATAGAAATGAGGTTTCCGGAGGGCATTGATAAAATCCTTTTGATATGCAATTTCGTGTAGGATCTTTCTCTTCCCCTTATTTACAGATATGACCCCATCGACCCAGGGGGACTCCTCAGCCAATTCCTTAGCATGTTCTCTGACACATACAATCAGTTCGTTTTCGGGGAAGTGTTGCCGTAATGCCCTCACGGTGGGCATGGTGAGTACAACGTCACCGATATCGCCCAATTGTATGAGCAAGATCCCGCCCTTTTCTCTTGGCAGCGATGTGCCTCCCTTAACTAACATGAGTTCGCAGGTCTCAAGGGCGCCCCCTTAAGTGCCACGCAAGCAATTTAGAGTATACGATCAGCTTCCTGTTCAAGTCCTTTTTCAGGCCTAAAGTAAGCGCCAGGCCTATCAACGAAAGGAACGTGTTTATCAGAAGCCGAGAAAAAACAGCAACACATATCACAGGGTAATTCCCTGAGTACCATTTCCTGAAAAAAATATACCTGGAACGATAGAACATTATTTTCGCGTCTGCCCTGGTCTCTACGCTCTTTCCCTGGGCATGGGATATCCTTGCTGTGGGGACAAAGTATATTTTCCATCCGGCATTCCTCATCCGGTAGGCCCAATCGGTTTCCTCAAGAAAGAAGAAATATCTATCATCAAGCAACCCTACCTGGTCCATCGCCTGTTTCCGAACGATCATGCACGCCCCTATGCCTGACTCTATTTCAAGGGGTGTTCGGTATCTTCTTCTCTTGCTCGGAAATCTGCGGGGAAACAGGACCCTTAGCAGGGTTTCATTCGATAACAGGGAGAGGAGGGAGGGGAAGTTTGCAATGGAATTCTGTTTTGAACCATCAGGGTTCAATAGCTGGCCGCAGGCGATAGCTGCCTCCGGGTTGCCCTGCATAAAATCGTGAAGCTCGCTGACAGCGCCTTCGGTCAGGGCCGCATCGGTATTGAGCAATAACGCATAGCGACCACCCATACGTGCGAGCGCCAGATTGTTTGCAGCGGCGAAGCCCAGGTTGGTTTGATTCTCAATTACCCTTATGCCGGGGTATTTCTCTTTTACCGCTCCAACACTTCCATCTGAAGATCCGTTATCCACCACCCATATCTCGAAAGAAATCCCTTTAACAGTCTCGTAGATCGAGGCAATACATTGAAGTAAAAAGTCTTTGGTGTTCCAGTTGACAATGATGAATGAAATTTCCAGCATTAATATGCAGTTCTTCAATCTCGTTCCCTGCCATTGTTTGCAAGGGAAACCACTTCAAAATCCCGAGGGATCTTCAACCTGAATATCTCTTCCGGCACGGGTTTATTAAAGACCATTTGCCTTATATCAAGCGCTAATGAGGCGCCGTCCCGGGGACCATCCAGTCCTGTTTTACCGGCAAATGAAATTCCATTGCTGCTCTGAAAATCCGAAAAAGACATGACGGCATTTTGTTTGCAGAAGGAGACGCTTTGCGGCAGACCGCTGTCAGGATATAGATCAATGACCTGGATTTGATCCCCTCTTCGATCTAATAAGGTTATCTGGTTCCCTTTTTGTGATATTACACGATAATGGCTGAGCAGGGCCGGATAAGCCCTTGACAGGGTCCAAAGCAGTTCGGGACTCAGGGGAACGGGTATCAATTTTGACAATGGGAGATTTCCCAATGTGCCACTGTACACTCGTTTCTCAGAAAAGGAAAGGATGTCAAGGCTCGAACCATTGATCAGGATGTGTAAGAGCGGGCGGCCCCATGGATGTGTAATTTCGACCTTGATTTTAGGCGGATTCCTGGTTGCGACGATCAAGACCGTTGCCTCTGATTCGGAGCCCTGGCCCTTGAGAGTCATCCCCCCTGAAGAAAAAAGGGTGTGAACCGCTGTCTCCTGCTGCCTGAAGACCGAAACAATCCTCCCGATTTCCTGGTGGCCAAGGGGGGGGCAGGGAACAGGAAGAGGGACCTGGGCACAGCCGGTTAAGATGAGAAGAACAGTGACCGAAAGCAACCATACGATGCCGGGATTCTTTTGCTCGAGCGTATTCAATTTTTTTTCTTCAGGAGTTCCCGCACTTCAGCTATCTTTTCTTTCAGCCGTTTCTCCTGGGGATGTTTCAAAGAGAGGGCCTTCTCATAATAGAGAAGGGCCTTCTCGTATTTTTCTTTTTTGAGATAGGCATCGCCTAAGTGCTCGTTTATGGTAGGATCATCCTCTGTTAATTCCGCCGCCTTCTCGAGGTAATGGATGGCTTTATCATACGATCCTTTCTGGTAATAAACCCACCCCAAACTGTCTATGATATACCCGCTGTCAGGCTTCAGCTTTAATGCCTTCTGGATCAACTCCATTGCCTCATCTAATCTAATCCCTTGTTCGGCGTAAGTGTAGCCTATATAGTTGAGGGAATCTGCATTATTCGGGTCTATCTTCAGGACCTTCTGCATCTGCTCAATACATGATCCCTTGAATCCGGCCTTATCTAAAAGAACACCTAATCGGAAATTAAGATCAACGCTGTTATCGTTTAACTTCAGGCCCTCTTTAATGACCGTTATGGCCTTATCATATTTCTCTTCAATTTCATAAACGGATGCAAGCATCAGATAGAGTTCAATCTTTTCCGGTTCCAGAGTAATCGCCTTTTCAAGGACCTCCTTTGCTGCATCATATTCTTTCTCTGTAGTCAGAAGATGTGCTATCTGGATTTGAGCATTGACGAAGTACTTAGAACCTGATTTGATCTTCCGGAACTGTTCTAATGCCTGTTCTATGTCTCCTTTCTCTGCATACGCGGTCGCCAGATAGTACCTCGATTTATCATCATCAGGCCAGGCGTTAACGATCAGATCAAGTTCCGCGATCGACTCATCGAGTTTCCCCTGTCTAAGATATATCAACCCAAGTGCCTGTCTCTCGGGTTCGCCCGGGCGTGAGTACTTCTTGATCTCTTTCACCTGCTCTAAGGACTTCTCTTCGAGGCCCAGCTTCGAGTAAACTTCGACGAGCCGTTCCCTTACAGGGATATTATCGGGGTATAACTCCAACAGCTTCTCATAGGTTCGAGCGGCATCCTTCGCTCTATTGGTCAACAGATAAAGCGTGGCTTGATCAAAAAGGGCCGGTTCCAGGGTGTTGTTGAGCTTGAGGGCTTCGCCAAAGGCCTTCTCCGCCTCCTTGTAGCGATTCATTTCCAGGTTGATTCTACCACGGTAATAGTGGGCAACAACTAACCCGGGGTCTTGTTCGATAATCGTGTCCAAGTTGTCAAGGGCTTCTTGGAATTCCTTCTTTCTGACCAGTATCGTGGTGAGCAGGAGTCTGATGCGCTGGTTCTTCGGGTCAAGGTCAAGTATCTTCTGGTATTGCTCAATCGCAAGGTCATCGTTGCCGGTGAGGGCATATAGATCTCCCACCAATATGATTCCCCTGATATCTTTCGGATCAATTTCCACACCCTTGCGCGCAAAAGTCAGGGCTTCAGGGTATTCCCTCAGCTCTTTCAGAATCAGTCCCATTTTTCGGTTCAGGTAGGCCGATTGGGGGTCATTCATAATCGCAGATCCAAGATATTTTCGCGCTTCTGCGTAATCGCCATGGGAAAGTGCGATCGAAGCCATTGTGAAGTCGTGGTAGGCCTGCTGGATTTGATCCTTTTCAGTGACCAGGATATCCTCGCCGGGCTTCTCAGACACGGGTTCCTTTCTGGATATGCTTGACGTAATCTGGGCGCAACCTGACAGAAGCCCTATGAAAAAGAAGAGGAAAAGAAACAGGGTGGGTTGCAGGTATCTATATGATAAAGGCCTTTGTTTGGCTATGCGCTGTCTGTTAGATGTCGTAGGTTCTCGTTTCATTCTTACTTGTGCACCAAACCTTCCTTATGGAAATGACAGTCCCTTAAGCCTGTCAGAAAAAGCTGATTTCAGCTATTTCAAGAAGTCCGAGTATTCTTCCTCAAAATTAGGGATCTTTTCTTTAAGCCATTTTCTGATGCTGTTTATGATTTTTTCCTGGATCTGTCGTATTCTCTCGCGTGAGATGTGATATTTGTCTCCAAGATCCTGCAGGGTCAGGGGTTTTTCCGCCATAATCCGATTATCGAAGATATCGGCCTCTTTTCCGGAAAGCGTCTTACGGAATTCCCCGAGGCTTTTCCTCAGGAGATCCCGGCTTTCACCTTCAGAAAGTTGATCATCTACGGGCATCCCCGGGTCCGGCAGGAAGGCGCCAAAGGCCTCCCTCGAATCGTCTCCCACAGGAGAACTGAGGGAAACCTCCCATCCGCCCAACCGCTCTGTCATTTCAACGACTTCTTCTTCCTTGACATCAAGTCGTTCAGCTAACAACCTCGGTTCAGGAGCAAAGCCCTGGGCGATCAGATTGTCCCTTTCCTTGGCGAGATTGAAAAATAATTTACGCTGGCTCTGAGTCGTCCCTATCTTGACTAACTTCCAGTTATCCATGATGAATTTCAGGATATACGCCTTTATCCAGAATGAGGCGTAATAAGAGAATTTTATCCCGCGATAAGGATCAAATTTCCTCGACGCCTGCAAGAGTCCCAGGTTTCCTTCCTGGATCAGGTCCAATAGATTTTTTGTCCAATACCGGTGGAAATCCATGGCGATTTTCACTACCAGCCTCAGGTTCGCAGTGACAAGCCTGTAGGCCGCTTTATCATCGTTTTTCTCTTTAATCCTTATGGCTAATTCTCTTTCCTCCTCTCTTGTAAGCAGGTCGTAACGTCTTATTTCGAGAAGATAAATCTGTAGCGGATCAAAAGGGACTAAGGCCTTCTCTGCAATTTGAATCGAAGGGGGAAGGGGGGTCCGGTCCGGGCTGGGACTGTCATCGACTATCCCGGGCTCCTCTTCTTCTGGGGCAGGTCCATTTTTTCTTACGCTTTTCATGAAAACTATCCCTTCAATCCACAATAACTTTCTTATATCTCTTTTTCCCTGCTCTTAAAAGGAATGAACCGTTCTTCGAATCCTTTGACTTGATCAACTGATCAAAAGCCTTGATTTGCCCGCCGTTCAGATATCCTCCTCCCTGGGAAATAAGCCTTCGGGCTTCGCTCCGGGTCTTGCAGAGGCCTGAATCTTCAAACAGGATATAGGCCGGAATGCCTTCTTCAAGCCGCTGCGGGCTGATTCGATGAATGGGCCCAGATTCAGATAAGGGAGATTTATCGTCCCCGAATAGCTGCCGGGATGCATTTTGCGCCTGATCAGCCTCTGTCAGGCCGTGGCATAATTTGGTGGCCTCATACGCCAGGACTTCTTTAGCGATCCTGCTGTCGGAGCCTTCTAATCTGCGCAGCCGTCTCACCTCGTCCATGGGGAGGAGGGTAAAGAGGGACAAAAACCGCCCCACATCTTGGTCGTCCTGGTTGATCCAATACTGGTAGTATTCATAGGGCGAGGTCAGTTCCGGATCGAGCCAGATCGCCCCCTTGTGTGTCTTGCCCATTTTTATCCCTGAGGAGGTTGTCAACAGGGGAAATGTAAGACCGTGAATTATCTCGCCCTCCATACGCCTGGTCAGGTCCGCTCCTGCTAAGATATTACCCCACTGATCGTTTCCACCCATCTGTAGGCGACAGTCGTAGGTCTTGAACAAGTGCCAGAAATCGTAAGCCTGAAGCAGCATATAATTGAATTCGATAAAGTTGAGCCCCGTCTCTAATCTGGCCCTGTAGCTCTCCGCAGCTAACATCCTGTTTACGCTAAAGTGTCGGCCAATATCTCTCAAAAAATCTATATAGCGGAGGCCGGTTAACCAATCTGCATTGTTTACCATCATCGCCTTTCCGCCCCCAAAATCGATGAATCTGGCCAACTGTTTTTTTAATGCGGAGGCATTTTCCTCTATTTTGCCCCGGGTCATAATGGGTCGCATTTCGGTCTTTCCGCTTGGATCGCCAACAAGGGCGGTCCCGCCCCCAATGACTGCGATCGGTCTGTGGCCTGTTCTCTGCATATGCACCATAGACATGATGGGGAGGAGGCTTCCTACATGGAAACTCTTGGCGGTTGGATCAAAACCGATGTAGCAGGTCACGGAGTTCTCAAACAGACGGGAGACGAGGTCCCTGTCAGTGACCTGCTCAACAAAACCCCTTGCCTCAAATATGTCTAACACATTTTCCACTTTAATCTTCTGAAATGCTCCTTTCGTATCCGATGGGAAGACTTAATCTAATTACCTGGCCCTGTTTCCCTAAATTTTCCATTTTTTCGCCGTTGAACTCAAGGTCAATGCCCCCTGCGTTGCCAATCAGTAATTCGAAGCCTTTCTTTGCCGTCCATTCAGGCTGGCTTTCAGGACTAAAGATATACTCTTTAGGCTTTTCGTTATCAATCCGTATCCGGACCCATGTTCTTCCCCTGACGTTTGCCTTTAAAACTAAACCGGGTCTGTCTGTCTCAGCAGGCAAGACGGTATTTGGCGCCGTTGCCACGATTTCAGCGTCTCTTTCCGGTCTAAGGGAAGGTCTCTGTTCCAAAGGACTTGCCTGTCCCCCTCCCGGTGGTTGATCGGTTGCCCCCAGACTGCTCCCTTCAGTTGCCGGGGTGCCCTCTTTCCCAAGATCTGCCTTTTCCGGCGCGGGCGAATCGACCGCCAGATCTTCTGTATTCAGGGGCGCCCCCGCCTTCTCTCCCTGGGTGTCCCTGGCCTTTCTTGATTCCGTCAGTTTGTCATCTGCCGGCCCTGCGGCTTCCTTGCTAATGATTACTGCCTGTTGAGTAGGATCCTCAATCCAGTAATAAGAGACGTACCCCAAAGCCAAAAAAATAAAGATCAGGAAAAGGTACGTCGGAAGTTTTTTCCCCCTATGAACCGGAGGTCGAAGAGGCTCTGAAATGGCACTGTGCCGGGGGATAATCTCCTGGTAGAGGCCAACAAGGCCATCCTCTGCCAATCCAAGGACGCGGGCATAAGACCGGATAAATCCTTTTACAAAAGCAGGAGAGGGAAGCTGATCCCACTCTTCGTTCTCCAATGCCTCAAGAAACTGAGGTCTGAGCCTGGTTCGTTCGAAAATCTGAGCATAACTAAGCCCCATTTTTTCCCGCTTATTCCTCAAAAGAGAACCCAATTCTTTGCCAGGCGGAAATTGCCAACCCCCGGTGTTTTCGCTTAATGAATTATTTTCGTCTCTCTTCATCTGCGATCCGTCAAAAGATGATTTTTGTATAGGCCTTTTTCCGCAGCTCTTTAATCCAGACGGAATACCTCTTGTCGAGTTCTTTTCGATAGAGGATGGTGTAAATGGCGTTTCGAACTTGTTCGAGTGATTTCACTCCGCCCTCATCCTTTTCTTCCACCTTAACGATCCTGATCCCGTAAGGCCTGATGATAGGTTCACTTACGTCTCCAGCAGAAAGGTTCTTGATAATCTCAGCCATTTCTTTGTTGAGCTCGGACATCTTGAATGTGCCGAGATCACCCCCTTCGCTTGCCCCTGGGCCTTTTGAGAAGCGCTTTGCCAGACCGCTAAAACTCTTGCCGCTCCTAATCATTGACAGGATATCCTGGGCCTTTTGGTGAAGGGCACGGGCCTCATTTTTGTCAGCCGGATCCTCTTGCTTGAGAAAAATGAGCGCAAGACGAACCTTCCCTTCGGTGCTGAACTCATTCCTGTGTGTTTTGTAGTAGTCCTCGATCTCTTCTTCCCTGAGAATTATCTTTGACTTTACCTCGTAGTCAATCAACCGTATCCTTTCTAATTCTTCTCTAAGAGAGTCTCTGTACGACTCATAGGTGCTTCCCTGTTCTTTCAGCGCGGCAATCAGGCCTTCCTGGGTTAACTGGTTATCCTCCTTCACTCTTTCAATGGCCTGATCCACCTCCTGGGTACTTACCACGATTTCGAGTTCCTTGATTTTTTCAAGGGTGATTTTCTGGTCAATCAGGCCGTCCAAGACTTGTCGGCGGGCCTCAAGAAACCTTTCTTCGGATCGGTTTTTAAGTTCTGTGGGGGAGATCCCGGTAACCTCCTTTATCCTGCTATTCAGTTCATGGAGGGTGACTACTTCATCATTAACAATAGCCACGACTCTGTTTTGAATCTCCCCGGAGACCGATGAATGAAATAAGATGCTCCCGGCAAAAACGAGAAGAAACGGGTATATCACCTTGAATTGCTTCATTTTAAGAAAGCTCCAATTTGTCCAAAATAGCTTGATTAATCTTGACATTAAAGTCAGACCTGAGCTCTTTCAGCCATTCCCTGTAGAAGTCTTCTCGCTTTTGGCGGAGAAGTTTCGATTCTATTTCGTCAATCACCTCCGGAAGCCGTTTGATACCGGCAGGCCGACGGGCTAACACCTCGAAAAGATGGTAGCCAACGTCGGTCTTCACAACCGGGCTGATCTCACCGATCTGCAGTGAGAAGAGGGCATTCTCCATAGTCTCGTCCAAATCCCCCATGGCCACCCAGCCAACTTCGCCACCCGTTTCGGCTTCAGGTGCTACCGAATATTTCCTGGCAAGTTCTTCCAAATCTTCCCCGGAATGGAGGCGATTGCTCAGGTTTTCCGCTTCTTCTTTTGAGTTGCAGACGATCTGCCTGAATCTTAACATCTCCGGGGACCTGAACTCATTCCTGTTCTCCTGGAAGTATCTCTTTATCTCCTCGTAGCTGGGTGGGGCGATCCTTTCCGAAACCTGACCGATAACCTTGTTGACAAGGAGCTGATTCCGCAGGCGAAGCTCCCAAAGCGCGGGGTCCACGTATCCCTGAAGTAACGCTTTTTGAAACGCATTCTCCGTGTATTCCTTCTTAATATCCGTTAAGTGCGTTTGAAATTCACTTTCTGAGATGAAGATGCCATTTTCTTTTCCATATTCCATGATGAGATAATAGTCTATGATCTGGTTGATCAGCAGGTTCTTGGCCTCTCCGGCGTGTTTAGCCGGGGCAGGGATTCCGCCACCTATGAATTCCATCTCCCTTTTTAATGTATCGCGCGTGAGGCGCGTGGAGCCTATGACGATGACCACGTCGTCCGCTTCATGATCAAACAGCCCACAACCGGGAGCAAGAAAGGCCAGCGTCCAACAAAGGATACAATACAGGATCCGGCCAATGGACATGTTTCTTTTCTTGATTATCATCCTGCGGATCATTCACCATTGCTCGATTTTTTATTTTCAATCCCCCGGTCAGGCCGTTAGTTGATTCCCCACGGTCCGCTGACGCAGCGCCATAAACGAAATGCCTGTCGATTCGACACATACGACAAACCTTTTATGCTACCAGTAATATTGGAAAAATCAAGCATATTTTTTTGCCTTTTGGCCAGTTCTACCCAATTCACTATGCCTGCCGTCTGATTGCTCCGTTTTGAAGTCAAGTATCTCCATTGCCTTCTCTATCTCAGGAAAATCGTCTGGGAACGAGAGAGCGCCTGTGGTGATTCTCAGCCTGTTCCTGGGTAAGAACCGGAATCTGTTCGGCTGGGCATTTGTCAGTCGGATCAGATGTTCGATATCTATGCCCTTTTCCTCGGGAAAGGTCAATATAAGGTTGTTACGTCCCAGATCTAACTTGCTGATTCGAAGCCTTTTTAAGAACAGTCGGACCGACATCAAACCGAAGAGATTAACAACCTCCCGTGGTGGCGAACCGAAACGATCGCTGATTTCCTCGATCATTTCTTCCAATTCTGATTTCTCAAGAAGGTTAGAAAGCCTTCGGTATAGGTTTAGCCGGACATCTGTGTCCATGACATAACTCCCCGGCAGGTATGCAGGGATATCGATATTGATTTCAGGGTTGATGTCATCCTGCCATTCCTCACCTTTCAATTCGGTAACGGCCCGCTCGATGAGTTTGACATAGAGTTCGTACCCGACGGCTGAAATATGCCCTGACTGGGAAAACCCAAGGATGTTGCCACCTCCCCGGATACTGAGGTCATGCATTGCGAGATGAAGGCCGGCGCCCAAGTGGGAAAAATCCATCAGGGCCTTTAATCTTTTTTCTGCATCTCTCGTGAGGGTTGAACCGTTTGAGATAATCAAATACGCATATGCCTTTTCTTTGCTCCGTCCTACTCTCCCTCTCAGTTGATATATTTGAGCTAACCCGAGACGATCCGCCTGATCGATGATAATCGTGTTGGCCGAGGGAATATCAAGACCCGATTCAATAATAGTGGTGCAGACGAGAACATCGATCTCCTTTTTGAGGAATCTCATCATGGTCTTTTCTAAGTCTCTTGACTTCATCTGGCCGTGGGCGACGGCAAAACGTGCCTGGGGAACCAGTTTTCGCAGTTCATCAGACGCATGGTCGATGGTGTGAACCCTGTTGTGCACAAAAAAGGTCTGTCCGCCACGCTCCAGTTCAGATTCAATGGCCCGGATAATGAGAGATTCGTCATACGGTGAGAGATACGTCTCAATGGCTAATCTGTCCCGGGGAGGCGTCTCGATGACGCTCAGATCTCTCACGCCCATCATCGACATCTGGAGCGTTCTTGGGATCGGTGTGGCCGTTATGGCCAACACATCCACCAGGGCACGGTACTTCTTGAGAGCTTCTTTTTGTCTGACGCCGAACCGTTGTTCTTCGTCAATGATCAGGAGGCCCAAGTCAGCGAATCTCACATCCTTTTGAAATATCCTGTGGGTCCCGATCAGTATGTCTATCTTGCCGGATCTCAGCTTTCCGATAACCTCGGCCTGTTGCGCCCTGGTCTTAAATCTGCTGAGAACGCCAACTTCGATAGAATAGGGGGTTAGTCTCTGCTTAAAGGTCTCAAAATGCTGCTCGACCAAGACCGTCGTGGGGACCAGAAAGGCAACCTGCTTGCCATCCGACACGGTCTTGAATGCGGCCCGAACCGCGATCTCTGTTTTTCCGAAACCCACGTCTCCGCATATCAGCCTATCCATCGGCTGCTCTGAAGCAAGGTCTGAAAGGACGTCTTCAACCGCCTTGATCTGGTCATCGGTCTCTTCATGTTCAAAGGTGGCCTCGAATTGACGGAAGTAATGGTCTGGTGGCGAGAAGGCGTATCCTTTTCTATATTTTCTGAGGGCATAAATCTCCACAAGCTGCCTGGCGATCTTCTTGACCGAGTTCTTTGCCTTCTGTTTTGCGATATTCCACGAGTACCCCCCTAACTGGTCCAGCTTTGGCTCAGTTTCACCGGCGCCAGCATATTTTTGGAGGATGCTGACGCGATCGGCCGGGATGTAGAGCTTTGAATTGTTGGCATATTCCACAATCACAAAGTCGTTCATTTTCTGGGTGATCTCCATTGTTGAAAGCCCGCCGTATCGGCCGATTCCGTGATCCTCATGCACCACAAGATCTCCCGCCTTGAGCTGGCTGAAACTGGACCATGAGAGTCCACCTGTGTGCTCGCTTCTTTTCTGCCTTCGCAGGGCTTTTTTAGGTCCAAAGACTTCATCTTCACTGACCACATAAAGACCCATGTCCGGCCAGGTGAAGCCCTTTGGAAGTCTGCCCAGACAGATATTCAGCCCCGGCGTTTCAGGGATCTCACCCCAGCCCCGGGCGACCTTGTCCACCTGGACATCATAATTCTCCAGTATTTCTCTCAAACGGCTTGCCTGCTGTTCTGTGCTGCAGGTGATGACGACCCTCGACCGGGCTGCGAGCCACGCGGCGACCTTTTGGGCAAATGGGGCCATGGAAACCCTGCCCTTGTTCGCGAGCCTGATTTCCAAGTCCTCTTCCAGTTCAAAACGGCCCCGGATCTCCAGGGTCTTCTCAGGCCCGCCTTTTCCGCTTAAGTGCAACTCGCCAAATTCGATTTTTTGATGGCCTTTGGATTGCCGGGCAAGTTCCTGAAAAGGGACAAAAACTCCTTCAATGTCAGGAAAGGGCACCCCCTTCTCGGCCGATTCTTCCCGGAATCTCTCTTCCTCCTTTTGAAACCTGTTCTGTATCTTCAGGCTCTCAGATTCCATACGGTGCGGATCAAGGAGGGCAACCATCCCGTCCTCAGGGAGATACTGGATGAGGGTGTCGAGGTGCGGATAGAAATGATTGAGCCAGGCCTCCTGTCCCGGGAAACCCATGCTATCTTCCGGCTGCCTTGGAAGCCTCCCCATGGACCTGGCCCGCTGAACGCCCGCTTCATCCATAATGATTTCCACGGCGGGAAGGAGAATCATCTCCTCTGAGTGGTTCCGCGACCTCTGGCTGACCGGATCAAATTGACGGATCGATTCGAGACGGTCTCCCCAGAATTCCAGGCGGAGAGGGAAGAGATAAAGCGGCGAAAATATGTCGATGACGCCCCCCCGAACCGAGTAATCCCCGCTTTCTTCCACTAATGAGGTTCGCTGGTAGCCATTGATTTCGAGCCTCTTGAGTAGGAGGTCCCTGTCCACTTCCTCTCCTGATTCAAGGTATTCCAGGGAGTTGATCAGCGATTCCTTTGGCATGACCCTGAAGCAGGCCGCTTCAAGGGAGGTAATGACGACCGGGTTCCTATCTGACATCAGTGCATAGAGGGCATTGATCCGTCTGGTGACCAGTTCCCGGTGCGGGCTGAGGCCGGTCAAAGGGGACATATCATAGGGGAGGAACTGGTGGAGACGTAAGTGAGGAGAGCCCTCCTCTGATTCTGCGCCCATAAAAAACTGGAGCTCTCTGTAAAGCCGTACGGCCCCCTTTCTCTCCGGAAGGACGATGAGACAGGGTCTGTCGAGATCGGCCAGAACCCGGGCAAAGAAATAGGACTGTGCCGATCCTGAGAGGCCGACAACGGCCATCGATTCCGACCCCTCTCTCAGCCATCTCTTCAGGGTATCGACATGTTGATTCTGGTGGTCTGACATAAACGAATTATAAACCATGGGTTACGAGTTGTGACGGGTTCCGGAGGTGACTTTCAAGGGAGGGGGTTGCGTTCTCTGCCGTTCTCTTGTTAACACCTGATCCTGTTTCTTTACAGCAGGATGATAAGGGATTCAGGGTGATATGTCAAGAATGTCACCGGACAGTATTTCAAGCCTGTTAGCGTCCTGTAATCAAAGACCCATGACATCTAACTTAGATACCAGCCGTTTCTCTGTCGTCAAAAAGTACCGACGCGATTATGCGCCCGCCGACATCAGTGCCCGCTCTGCAACTTCCGGAAGCTCGATAGATGCAAACATTGACGCAGGGTATACATAGCCGTCAGGCTCTGACTTGTCCTCATCAATGACGCGAAACATATTGTGCGACTCCGCTTCTGCATCTGGCAGCGTACGGTATACTTTGCCCAGAAGCAGGCTTGCCGGATTGCTGTCGTTGTTGATACAAATTACAAAATTACTCATCGAATCACTCTCTTTATTTTGAAATCTTTACGACCTATGCTGTGCGCCTCAAACCAATGTATCTCGGCTTCCCAAATTGTAGTATCTGCGAATTTCACAGTTCCTATGCCCTTCATTTTCCGCCAGCGACCCTTGCCGTAAGTGCGCTCCAGATAGCGCCGGATGTACAACCCTCGGCCTTCTGCGATTGTCTCGATGTCGCTAATCTCGCCGAGTATCTCAAATTGTATCATCATCCAACACCGCTAACGCCTGCAACTTTATCCAGGGCGTACTCAGATCTTGTTCTCTCCAGATCCAAGATGGGGCGCTTTCTGACTTTTTACGAGCTCATCAATCTTATTACACGAAACTGTTCAGGATCATCAGATCGGTAGTCCACGTAATGATAATGATTCCAGATTTCTTGAGCTTCTTCAAAACCGATTTCCCGCCTCGGATCACGTCTCAACTTTTCGCTTTTTTTCGGTCATATTCGAATCTTATGTTAAAATGATATAATACTTATTTCATTTTGTAAAGAGACATTGCCTTTGCTGTTTCTTATTGATAACATGTTGGACTTAAAGAATAAATGCTCAATTGCTAACTGTCTAATCTTACTCAAGCAGAGTTCAATCATAGCCTTTATCCTGAATGTGCCAGAAAACCCTATCCTGATTACACGTTATATGATGATCAGAACAATTGAGCCAAGTGATCGTTCTTGCCCGCCCTTACTTACCAGTCAAATCGCTTTATCCTTGACAGAAAGCAGGTTTTGGGAAAATATAACTACTTAAGGGTAGCGATTTCCTATCAAAACAACGTTTTATGAGGAACGTAGCCATGGTCGATAGCCCGATGGCGCAAACTTGCTCTCTCTCTCTCTCTTACCACTTTGATTTTAAAAGAAATTCATTCAAAATATTTGAAAATGCCCTGGCGCGCATAAAGGTGCCGGGGCTTTTTTATGTAAAGGTTCAGGGGTTCAAGGGTTTAGCAAAATCCGCAATCCAAAGGGGTGTTTTGAAATGGCCAAGATATTGATCGTTGACAACTATGGCATCCGTGCCCTAATTGGGGGGGGAAATGCCATACCATTTGGGATACAGTTTTCCTCTCCGGAATACCACCCCTTGGGATATATCAATCAATTCAAGTGGATAGTACAAGTACCCCTTTTGGCATAAAAAATGCTCGAAAATTAGTGGGGAAGTTTGTCTCCACTGCAGGCAGTGCGGGTGCACCGGCTGCTCTGGCCATGACACAGCAGCCTTTGGGCGCGGGCTGAGGCCGGTCAAAGGGGACATATCATAGGGGAGGAACTGGTGGAGACGTAAGTGAGGAGAGCCCTCCTCTGATTCTGCGCCCATAAAAAACTGGAGCTCTCTGTAAAGCCGTACGGCCCCCTTTCTCTCCGGAAGGACGATGAGACAGGGTCTGTCGAGATCGGCCAGAACCCGGGCAAAGAAATAGGACTGTGCCGATCCTGAGAGGCCGACAACGGCCATCGATTCCGACCCCTCTCTCAGCCATCTCTTCAGGGTATCGACATGTTGATTCTGGTGGTCTGACATAAACGAATTATAAACCATGGGTTACGAGTTGTGACGGGTTCCGGAGGTGACTTGCCAAGGAAGGGGATTGCGATCTTTGCCGTTCTCTTGTTAACACCTGGTCTTATTTTTTTGTATGGTGAAGATAATGGATTCAGGATCATATGTCAAGAATGTCGCAGCTTCTTACTATCGTGCCAGGCAGGATTACAGATTGAGATCAGTCTGCGAATATATCGCTTTTCCCGCACTCTCTTCTGAGTTGCCGACATGCAAGAGATCAGGTATCGGCTGGTTAAAACTGGAAATCGAATACATCACCCTTGGAAATAAATATTCAATGAACCTATATGTTACGTATAATATAGGAAGTCATGCATCGGGGTAACCGCCACGAAAGCCCCTATTTCCCTCATTCTTCTTTAACGGCAACCTCTATTTTTTCCAATGTGTAAGGCTTCTTTATATAGTGACCTACTCCCAATTCTTGAGCAGTATCTATCTCTTTTGTCTTCGCATATCTGATTCATAATCACCCCTTTCTGTTCTCTGACGAGTTCAATGATCCTTTCAATGGTACGTGTCGAGTCAGCAATGGTGTATCAGCCATCAGGGTTTCTTCTCCGGATGACACTAATGAGGCCTCACTTCCATGATCTTAAAATAAAGAAGATGATAAGGCCGAATATCTCCATGCGGCCAAGGAGCATATCGGCTGTTAGGATCCATTTCCCTGCATCGGGAATCTGACTGAAATTGCTCATGGAACCTACCAATCCAAACCCCGGCCCCACATTTCCCATAGTGGCAGCAGAGCCGGTGAAGGCCGTGAGACTGTCCACACCAAGAGAAGATAGCAGAGTGCTTGAAACGAAAACGATGGCCAGATAGAGCACGATATAGAGCAAATTCATCTCTAACATATCATTGCTGATTGAAACGT
>JACNIU010000288.1 GCA_014382905.1 Desulfobacterales bacterium | reverse complement strand
CGCTTTCGCGGGAATGACGACAACGGGTGCTTTCCGACTTTTTACGAGTTTGTCAAAGTTAGTCTGTTTCATTTTCCGTTTCACGGGAAAAGAAAAAGGCGCTTGACAGAGATAGCTTTTAGCCTTATCATCGTAAAACTACGATAAACGATGATCCAACGAAAAGCTAAGCTCATAGAACATAGGACCGGGTTTCGCTGAAAGGCTGTGACCGCAGATTCTTAGAGGGGTGAAGGCAGGTTTTGTTGATGAAAAGTAAAAGACTCACATGCGATGGGACGTCAGTGGACCTGAAGGGAATAGAAATGATGTCCATGGATGAATGCAAGAGAAGGCTGGCCCAGCTCTCTAAAGGGCTTGCACATCCTGCGCGCGTGGAGATTGTTCGCATCCTGGAGAATAAACCCCGTGATCAGAGATGCATATGCTGTGACATTGTCAAGGCGCTTCCCTTGGCCCAGTCAAGTGTATCCCAGCACCTGAAGGTCTTAAAAGAGACAGGTTGGATACAGGGGGAGATTGATAGGCCCCGGGTATGCTACTGCACAGTTGAAGGAATACCCGAGTATTATCTGGCCCTTCTGAAACGAACGCTTCATGGTGAATAAACAATTTACCCGATTGGGTAAAGAAGGTATTGGGGTTTGGTGGAAGGTTTGGTGTAACATTTAACAACCAAGAAGGAGGATTTTTATGAGTTCGAAACTGCTGGTCATCATTGCTACGGGTGAAAATGAGTAGGCGTTAACAGGCCTGATGTATGCGCATCGGACGCTCTCAGAGGGTTGGATGGACGCGGTCAAGGTCATCTTTTTCGGTCCATCAGAGCGTCTCCTTGTCCAGGACGAACTGATCGCCAAGACGGCGAAGGAGATTGGGGCGATAGAAAAACCGATCGCCTGCAAGTTTATTTCCGACCGTGAAGGTATCTCTGAGAAGATTGAGGCACTCGGCGTTAAGGTGGATTATGTGGGAACAATAATTTCCAACTTTTTGAAAGACGGGTATGTCCCGATGGTTTTTTAGGTCTGTTGTTCTGAGTGTGACAAATCGTTCGATTGCCAACCGGATATGTAGCCGGAGAGCGGGGAGTTGAAATATGAATCAGGGGAAAGACAACCTTGTGATGCTGAAAACAGTAAATTTTCAAACCGGTCAATCCCCTGAAACAGGTTGCTGACCCAAGGGCGGAACGGCTCAGTTGAGCCTGCCAAGTCTGGATCAGCCATTTGTGAAGGGATCGGTGGGGACCCGGGTGGGGAAGGTCCCCCGGGTTTCATCTACCTTGGTGTGGGCCGATCGCCTGGGGAGCATGAAGGCCCGGTGGGGCGTGGGCCGCATGAAGTATACGGTTGAGCCCGGAGTGTATGCCCTCGGGAGTCCTGACGAGCACGCCCCGGTTCTTGTCACAGCCAATTACAAGATGAGCTTTGACCGGCTCCGTGAGGCCCTGCCGGGGCGAGATGCATGGATTATGGTGCTGGACACCAACGGCATAAATGTCTGGTGTGCGGCAGGGAAGGGGACATTCGGGACTGACGAGGTGGTCCGACGTATCGAGTCCGGCGGTCTGACGCAGATCGTGGTCCACCGGGAATTGATCCTGCCTCAGTTGTCAGGGCCGGGGGTGGCAGCCCACCTGGTAAAGAAGCTCTCCGGCTTCAAGGTTATTTATGGCCCCATCAAGGCAACCGACCTGCCGCGCTTCTTAGATGCAGGACAGAAAGCCACGCCTGAGATGCGGAAAAAAACCTTTACCATCAGGGAAAGGACGGTACTTGTCCCGGTGGAACTGGTTGGGACCCTTAAATGGAGCCTTCTCATATTACCCTGCCTGTTCTTTGCAGGTGGCTTCGGCGGGGAGGGAGGGTTCTGGGCCGGCGCCATGAGCTACGGTCTGTTTGCTGCGGTTGCCTTTCTCAGCGCCGTCGCTGCAGGAGCGGTCCTGACACCCATTCTGCTCCCCTGGCTCCCGGGACGCGCCTTCTCCCTCAAGGGGTTGACCATGGGTCTGATAACCGCCATGATCATCGCAGTCTGTTATCCGGGAAATCTCAATAATTGGGCGGGCCGGATTGAAATGATCGCGTGGTTCTTTTTGATTCCGGCCGTTGCCGCGTATCTGGCCATGAACTTTACGGGCGCTTCCACGTACACCTCTCTTTCCGGGGTGAAGAAAGAAATGAAATGGGCGGTGCCATTAGAGATTGTGGCAGGTGTGGCAGGGTTACTCTTATGGGTGGGATCGCTGTTTGTGGTTTAAGGAGTTCGTGAAATGGAAAGATTTGCGTATCTCAGGGATGTGGTCACGTTGGCGCTCGATCAGGAGAAATGTGTCGGGTGCGGGATCTGCCTGATCGTCTGCCCTCATGAGGTCTTCAGCATGAATAACGGGCACGCCAGAGTCGAAAACCGGGACCTCTGCATGGAGTGCGGGGCCTGTTCCCGGAACTGCCCCACAGAGGCCGTGACCGTCAAGGCGGGCGTGGGGTGTGCCGCGGCCGTTATCAACACGGCCTTGGGGCGGGACGGGTCTTCTTGTTGCTGCGTGATTGAGCCGGATGACGATGCAGCGAGCAGGGGCATAAAACCGGGTGCGGCCGGCACTTCCGGGTGTTGTTAGAGAGAAAGGGGCGTGAATAACAAATGAAAAAGAGAAACAACCAGGTTGTTTTTCTGGCGGCGGCTTTTTTGTTGATGGGAGGTCTGTTCTGTGGGGCCCTTGCTGATCATGACGATGATGATCGCAAGTATTCGAAGCATCACAAGAAACGGTATCTTAATCCGGTAAACAATGCAACATACAAAGAGGAATGCGGGGCGTGCCATTTTGCATATCAGCCCGAGTTGTTACCGTCAGGCTCGTGGAACAAGATCCTGGGTGGGCTCCAAGACCATTTCGGAGAGACAGTTAAGCTCGATCCAGCCTCTATGAAGATTATTGGTGAATACCTCAGGGCAAACGCAGCGGAACATTCATCGGCAAAAAGGGCTGTCAAGATCATGCGAAGCCTGGGAGACCGAACGCCTCTCCGTATTACTGAGACCCCCTACATTCGCGAAAAACACCATGAGGTTTCCACCAATGTCCTGAAACGCGATTCCATCGGTTCACTTTCCAACTGCACTGCATGCCATACCAAGGCGGAAACGGGGATTTACGACGACGATGATGTGGTTATTCCGCGTTGACAGAAAATGCAGGCCGGTCATGAATAAAGGGATGAAAAATAGTCAGGTTTCGAGATTTTCTGGCAGTTCCCGGTTATTCTATTTCAAGATGTTACTTTTTTTTCAGATTTGTCTTTATGTAGCTCCAGTGCAAAAATATATGTATAACAATGGTGATTATAAACCCGAGAGCGGCCCACTCATGGACCTCAACAAAAAAATGCCTCAGCGTGATCAGAAAACTTCCTCGTGCGGCATATCCTTTTGGTAAGACCAGCCAGTTGATGAGTCCGGTCGTGATCAGCACAGCAAAAAGGATAAATGACACCACATTTACCAGCCAAAGATGAGACGTCTTTCTGCTCGTCATATCCGCTATGCTCCTATGAGAGATGATTGATGGGTCCGATAACCGTGGAAAGGTGTCGGGTCAACCATCAAAAGGGACGAAACTCCAGATACATAAAGAGGATCAAGAGCGTTGTTCCCAAAGAGACGATGCCTGTGCCGATAGCACCTGATCTTCTGTTCCCTTCGTTGCTGAAGATCGTAACCACCCCGCCGGTTACAGCCATGGCAAATGCCACCATACAGGCGATCTGTAAAATAAGAACAGCATCCTGTTTGACGTTTATAAAAAAGGAGATCAAAAACGCCCCTGCCACAATGGCTCCCATGGTCTGCTTATCTCTCTCTTTATGAAACATGGTTGCTAATCCGCCGACTACGGCCATGATAAAAGACACCACAGCGATTAATTCCCTCACTTTCAGCCCCCCTTTCTGGATCCATATCCAAAACAATTTGGAATTGCAATTATGATCTAAGGCGATTATCATTTCTAAACTGAGACCTTTGAAAAATGCTCAATTTTGTTCGAGTTCAAG
>JACNIU010000216.1 GCA_014382905.1 Desulfobacterales bacterium | reverse complement strand
TCCAAAACGCCCGCCAGTTGGGAAAGGATGTCTTCGCAGAAATGGGACCGGATAATACGGATGCCCTCTGTGCATTCTTGAAGGAAAAACTCCGATCCTGGGAGACCTCCCTCAACAGCTTCAAACCGTTAGCCGATACGGGCGACTATCCCGGCAGGGAGAAGATAGCTGAAGCGCTGGGTGTGATCAGGCCGCTCCTGGCCAGCGACGAAAGTTACAAGTTCGTCGATAGATTCAACCAATTCAAAAATGACCTACTGGATCTTTCCGAAGAATTTCACAACCTGGATCAGTTTTACCAGAACCAACGGCCCACCTGGGAAAAGCTCCGATCGGCCTATCAGAAGTTCCAGTTGAATCGCCTGGAACTGGACCAGGATGAACAGGCGGCCCCGTCATTGAGGCGGATGGGCGAGATCTTAGATGCCTCGGTGCCCTATGCGATGCTTTACGAGGCAGAGGAACTCATTCGGACCGTTGGCGAGGTGAACAAGGGGCTGATTGAAGGGTGCCGGGAAAAGGTCACCGCCAAAATTTCGGCTTTAATGGAGGAGATAAAAAAGGAATTGGAGGCCGTTTCCGCAGATGGCAATTTACGGACCCAATGCCTCAAACCACTGGAACGGCTGCTGGAACAGGCCCGAAATCAGGAAAGCATTGCCCACCTGAACCAGGCTGAGCAGGAGGCGGTGAATGCCTTGGATCGGGCTTTAGAGAAAGTCGAAGCGTTTGTCAGGACCCCCCCTGTAAAGGAAGAAACCGCCGAGGAACCGCCGGTTGAAAAACCGAAGGTCACCGTTAAACCCCGTTGTATTGTTAAGCCGGCGGAACTGGTTGCTACCACATACCTGGAGACCACAGATGATGTTGAGAAATTTCTGGGTGAACTGCGGGAAAGGCTTGTAGCGGCGATCCGGGCCGGACAGCGGATCCAGATTCGGTAAAAAGAGTGTAACCACGAATTACACGAATTAGACGAATAGTTGGGAGGGGGTTGGGCATGGTGCACCTTAGTCTTGAAGGAAGAGAGCCGTATCGTTACGGGAGCTTGATTTGGGGTTTGTAACGGAAAAAAACATTCGTGTAATTTGCGTTATTCGTGGTTAAAACCCCTTGCCTCTGACTACATTTGGTGCTACGGTTAAAAGTACGATAGGAGGTACGCCATGGGAAAATTATTGAATATCATTCCGGTTAGTGATCTGAGGCAGGATGCCGCCAAGGTTCTGAAGCAGCTCAAAGATTCAAAGGAACCCTTCATCATTACACAGAGGGGCCGGGCAGCCGCCGTTATGCTAAGTGTCGAGACGTTTGAGCGATCTGAACACGAAAGGGAACTTCTGAGCCTTTTAGCAAAAGGAGAGAGGGAAATAGGAATAGGCGAGGGGCATGATCTGGAAGCTGTCCTTGCTGAGGCCGATTCACTCCTAACCGGGGAGCCATCGTGAGAGTCCGCTTTACGCCTTCTGCCAGGGCCCAGTTTCTGTCCGCATTAGCCTACATTCGACGGGATAAACCTTCAGCGGCAAACCGTTTTCGTGATCGAGCTCAAACTGTCTTGCGAAGGCTCGAGGATTTTCCCGAATCCGGAAGAGTCGTACCGGAGTTTCCAGAATTGCCCTATCGGGAGGTAATCATATCGCCATACCGGTTCTTTTACCGAATTAAGGGCGATGTCGTCTGGATCGTTGCGGTCTGGCATGGTGCACAGCTCCCTAAAGAACCAGGGTCTTAAAGGCTAACATTGGAACCACAGATTACACAGATGGCACAGATAATAAAAAAAGGGAAAACAGGAACCACAAATCACACGAATTACACGAATAGATAAGGTTCCATCCGCGAACACATTGACCTGGCCCTCACGTGTTGAGTGCCAACACATGGCGAAGCCAAAGTATGGATAGATCCAAAAGGAGGGGATTTTCACTATGCTTACACCCGATCAGTTCAGCGTTAATGAGGCATGGATAGCCATCAGAATCAACGAAGCATTTATGTTTGTAAAGGATGAACCTTACGATATTTATGTGCTTATGGACGCTGCCAGCGCATATGTATTAGGGAATGTATTATCAAAGGTAGTAGATGAAGCCCCGCAGGAAAAGGACGTTGAAGCTCTTTTTGAAGAAGCATGGGCGACGAAGAATCAATGGGCTGAAAAGCTTATTGTTCCAAAGAACTCCATTGCTGAAAATGTTTTCAGAAGGCAGGCAGAGCAAAATGGTCTCTCTGTGGAAACCGTTCCGTTGTCTGATTTGGAGCCAATTGTAGGACCGTTAAAAGAATTATTTGCTTCGGACTTCATGGGAAGGGTCGCATAACGTTCACCTGTAAGCTCGTAAAATCGCGCCTTCGATGCTGAACGAACCCGGAGACAGAAAATGATGTAAAGAAACCGAGATAGAATTGGATGGCTAACAACCGCGCAATGAAAGACAGTAACCACGAATCACACGAATGAGACGAATAAAAGGACCTCTGCGATGAACACCGTGCTCACAACTACGCTGCAGGTGGAAAAAACCATTCGTGTAATTCGTGTGATTCGTGGTTGAAAAACCTTATTCCGAGCAAATTTCTCTTGAAACTACATCTAAAATATGATATTCGATATAAATTGTTCTTATAAGGAGAAATTTTATCGGAGAAAACAAATGTTAATATCTTTTTCTGTTGAAAACTGGCTGTCGTTTCGGGATCGCGCGACCTTTTCCATGGTCGCGGGCCGTGAAAAACAACACCTGGAGCGTGTCCCTCACATCGAGAAATACAAGATGCGGCTGCTGCCCATTGCGGCCATTTATGGCGGAAACGCTTCGGGTAAGACCAATCTTTTCAAGGCCCTCAGCTTTGCGCGTCACCTAATTGTCAAAGGCACACAACCCGAGGCCATGATTGCCGTGGAGCCCTTCCGATTGGACCCTGCGTTCACCAAACAACCGACGCGTCTGTCGTTTGAGGTGTTTATTGATGGCCGGTGTTATGAGTTCGGGTTTCGTGTGACCCGCGAGCAGGTGGTTGAAGAGTGGCTTTTGGAAATTCTGAAAACGACTGAAAAAGAATTGTATCGCCGCAAAGCGGGTGAGATAGCATTCGCGCTTGAGCTGAAAAAGGACTCGTTTCTCGGATTTGCCTTTCAGGGGACCCGCGACAACCAGTTGTTTCTCACCAATGCCGTCCACCAGAAGGTCGAACGGTTCAAAGGCATCTATGACTGGTTCAGGGACAGCCTCGTCATGATTGCACCAGACAGCCGTTTTGAGCCCTTTGAGCGCTTTTTCCAGGAGGCACATCCGTTATATAGTCATATGAATGTCACACTCAACCATCTCGATACCGGCATTTCGCGGTTAGGCGGCGAAAAGGTTGCATTTGACAGCCTGGCCTTGCCTGAAAACCTCAAGACCAAACTTCGGGAAGAAATTCCAGAAGGTGCCACCGTTCGTTTGTTGG
Source organism: Desulfobacterales bacterium (assembly GCA_014382905.1). GTDB lineage: Bacteria > Desulfobacterota > DSM-4660 > Desulfatiglandales > Desulfatiglandaceae > JACNIU01. The sequence goes on along the minus strand of JACNIU010000216.1, from coordinate 637 downwards.
CAGAACCCGGTCATGAACGTTTTGCCATCATGCGGCGCAATGGAGAGTTGGAGGCCCGAAAGCTGGTTAGTTTTCACAGTGATTCAGCCGGGAATGAGATCCGGTTTGATATGAAACAGGAGTCGGACGGAACACAGCGCGCCATCGATCTGATTCCGGCCTTCCTAGAGCTTGCCGCCGCAAGTAGTGGAAAGGTTTTTGTCATCGACGAGATTGACCGCAGCCTGCACACACTGCTTACCCGGGAATTGTTAGCCGCTTACTTAGAATCCTGTACTCCAGATACCCGCTCGCAATTGCTATTGACCACCCATGATGTCCTGCTAATGGACCAAAAACTCCTTCGACGGGATGAGATGTGGGTGACGGAGCGCGACAGTCTGGGCAACTCCTCTTTATTGGCATTCAGCGATTACAAAGATGTTCGGTACGACAAGGATATACGAAAAAGCTACCTGCAGGGCCGGCTTGGAGGCATTCCCCGCATACTCCTCTCCGGTTCATTCAAGCCAGAGAATAGATCCACGGCAGGAGGCACTGGCTGATGCCCAGGAGAAGGCGACCATTCAAACGACGAGCGCCTTTTCTTTCCTATCGGAAGCTTTTTCTCATTGCAACAGAAGGAGCGCGAACAGAG
>JACNIU010000073.1 GCA_014382905.1 Desulfobacterales bacterium | reverse complement strand
GACAAGATCCCATGGGTGCCCAGAATCGATCTCTGGCACAACGCCCATGCCTTGTCGGGCACCCTGCCCGAGAAATACAAAGGCCTGACCGTGGAGGAGATTCATCGCAGGGAAGGATGGCCGCTGCACAAGATGATCCCTGAATATCTCAAGCCGGAAAACCCTGAAGACATCGTTCATCGGGCCATCGGGCTCTATCGGCTAAAAGAGTTCCCCTATGATTTTGAGTTCTCTTCGGATGTAAATATCCGGGTGGACTATGAAGACGATGGCGACGAGCAGATGACCCATGTGGAATACCATACCCCCGTGGGAATGGTGAGCGTGAGGCACGGAAGCACCAAAGAGATGAAACAATCCGGGGCCTCCATCACATGGGTCAAGGAACCCGCCATCAAAGGGCCGGAAGATTATCACGTTTTGGCTCACCTCTTTGGAAATCTCACCCTGAAACCGGCTTACGAGCGTTTTCTTCGGTGGAAAAATGAAGTTGGAGAGGACGGCGTGGCTGTGGGGCAGGGGCTTGGAATCGCATGCTCTTCTCCCATGCATTTCATCCAGAAGACCTTCATTGGGGCCACAGATTTCTATTATCACTATCATGATCACCATAAGGAGATGGGAGAACTGGCCGAGGCTTTGGAACATGCCTATGATCAGCTACTCTCCATCCTTGCGGATTCCCCCGCGGATGTCATCTTGTGGTCCGCAAACGTGGACGATATGGTGACCTACCCCGCCTACTTTGAAAAAGAGATCGTGCCCTGGTGCCGAAAGGCGTCTGAAACCCTCCATGCCAGAGGGATACTTCTTGCCATGCACCCTGATGGAGAAAACCGAGGGCTGATGGACCTGATTCCAGCCTGCGACATGGACATCGCGGACGCCGTGACCCCCTACCCTATGACCAAGGTACCCATCGATGAATACTATGATCGATGGTGCCGATCCGGCAACCTGACCATCCACGGGGGGATTCCGGAGATCATGCTGCTTGAAGAATCCACCACTTGGGAAGACCTAAAAGGCTATCTGGACCATATGTTCAAGGTGATATCACCTGGAACAAGACTGATTGCCTCCATTGGAGATACCAGCCCTCCCAACACTCAATTTGAACGGCTGGTCTATATCGGGGAGCGCTTTGAAAAGGAAGGCCGGTTGCCTCTGAAAGCGGGGTCGACCCGGCCCCTTACGGAGAGCCATTTGCAGCAGGCTGCGGAGCGTTTGACCCCAAAGGCCGATTTAGGCGAGGGAAATTTCGAGGCCATTCAGGGCCTCGTGCTCAAAGGCGATCAGGGAAGAATCAAAGAAGCGGTTCAGCAGATGCTTGAGCGGGGCTTCAACGCTCAGGACATCCTGCAACACGGGATGCTCTGCGCCATGGAAGTCCTCGGAGAAAGATTCAAGGATGGGAGCGTTTTCATCCCAGAGGTCCTGCTCTCTGCGAGGGCCATCAAAGAGGCACTGACGGTTCTCGAGCCGCACCTGGCAAGTTTTGACAGGGAAAGCAGGGGAACTGTCATGATCGGAACCGTTCGCGGGGATCTCCATGACATCGGCAAGAACTTGGTGCTGACCATGCTGAAAGGGGTGGGCTTTGACACGATTGATCTGGGCATCAATGTGAAGACCGAGGATATTGTGCGCCAAGTAGCTGAAAAAAGACCGGACATCCTCGGTCTATCCGCCCTTCTGACAACCACCATGCCTGAGATGAAAAAGGTGATCGATGCCCTGGAAGAAGCAGGCTTTAGAGGGGACCTCAAGATCATCGTTGGCGGCGCCCCGGTAAACCAGAAATTTGCTGAACGCATTGGGGCGGACGGGTATGCCAAGGATGCAGGCGAGGCTATTTCTCTGGTTAAACAACTGATGCACAGTCCAACTGAATAGAAAAATGACGAGTGGAATCGGGCAGTCGAATGCAAAGAAGGAAGAAAGATCGAATGTCATTGTAGCCTGCCGGGTGATGCAGCCGGAACTTGAGTGCATCCGGGATGGAAACAGCGGTGTGGACATTCGCTACATTGACCAGGGATTACACCGAACCCCTGATAAGATGGCTGCTTTGGTCCAGGAACAGGTCGATGAGGCGGCGCCCTGTGCCAAGCGGATCGTGTTGGGCTATGGGCTCTGCTCCAACGGCATCGTTGGGGTTGTGGCGAGGCAACAGGGCCTTCTGGTTCCGCGCAGTCACGACTGCATCGCCCTCTTCATGGGATCTTTAAGCGCTTATAAAAAGGCTTTTGAGAAAAGACCAGGGACCTATTATCTGACGCCCGGATGGATTCAAGAAGGAAAAGATCCTTTGGGCATCGTCGAAGACGATTACATGCGTCGGTTTGACCGTGAAACCTCCATGTGGGTCATGAAGGAGGAACTGAAGCATTACACGCACATCGCCCTGATCAACACAGGCTTGGCAGAACAGCGTGGACTGAGAGAAAGGGCCATGGAAAATGCTCGGGTATTTAAAAAAGAGTATGAGGAAATAAAGGGAAGCTTGGAATACTTCAGTAAAATCATCCGTGGACCTTATACTGATCAATTTTTCTTGAATATCAACCCGTATGATGCAGTGACTCAAGAGATGTTCTTTGAATAAGTATTTATCCCTGAAAGGCCCCATTCTTGTCGCACGCAGGTTGGAAGGAAGCAGCCCTTGAAAACCTCAATAAGGCAGAGAGGATGTTTTGGAAGATGGGGGTAGATTATTGGCTTGGTAAGGCGCAGGAGGTTTTGGCGGCGCTGTAGAATCTGACAGGTTTTTTCCATATCTTGTGGTTTCTAAAGATGCAGCAAAAGTCCACAATTCCTGTATTTATGTTGTCAGTCTGGTTGTGTTGTATTGACGCCTTGATATGTGAACCATTGTTCTGGCAGTGTTGCCTTTTTCGGTGCGTTCAAAAACAACCCCTCTGTTTGTAGCGGAAGTGCGATTCCCGCCAACCCAGCAGCATCAGCTATTGCTTGGCGCTTAGGTATCTCACTGATATTCCATTAGTTTATGGCATTGAAAGCCTGAGCTGAATGGCAGATATGTCAACTTTTAGGTGGTGCTGAATGTTTGAGATATCCAGATGGTAGTTCTGGGGAACGCCAAGCCTGGATGACCTTATCACGTCTCCACCCAATCGCTCATATTAATCAAATAAACCATCGACATAGTTCCAATCAAACGGTTTGCAGTCGCCCGAACCATGTGGTAAATTGATCAGAAAAGCTGGTCGATTGGCGAAAGAAGCGGTATTAAGGTTGGGATGAATCAACAAACTCAGGCAAGGATATCCGCATGTCCAATAAACTGGAGTCTTTCTCCTCCGGGATCTAACCAATACAAATCCCCCTGGGCAGAAACAGCTTGCAATTCATCGTCTTTTTCTTTAGAGTAACCTATCTTGGGATCACAATTTTGACTATAAGGAATTGAAACTTGCTCATATCCATCCCATTAGAACTCCTTTACGATGTGGACTTTTCCCCTGAATCCGGGTCGCTGTTCAAGTCAAGTCCGAAGGTACTATTGGCAAGAACAATAGCCCTGCCACTCTTATGGTTTGTGCATCGTATCCTTACTACGGCGACATTGGTCGAAATCAACAGGGTGCTTTCTTTGCCCCCTGGCGAACGTGATCGAAAGAAAACAAGACGACTTGCCGAAAAAGCTATCGCCCAGTATAAAAGATATGAACCGGCAATTCGGATTCTAGAAGAAATGTCTGCTCAAAAATATGAGTGCCTACCCCTTATGATAAGATGTCTCCATAAAGACGCCTACAGGTTCCACGATCAGTTAGCGTGTGACATAGAAACTTTTGCTGACATTTTGGCGCCGGACGATGCACTCTTTACTGAACTTGATTCTCGGGTTGAGTGGTATGAAAATAGCCGATCAGAACCCAGCCTATCAACGTGAGGTAAAGAGGATCACCAAGAAGCATAAATTCGATGACAGCTTCCTAACAGAACTGTATAAATCCATCTCAAAAAAGCCCACGCAACAACCTGATGCTCGCATTGTCAGAGACCACGGTTCTTACCAGTGAAACCTTGGGGACGCCCTTGACTAATTGGACTAACTTGCTTCGATATTTCTACGGTCTA